>JAFPZD010000040.1 GCA_017417465.1 Prevotella sp.
ATTATATATAATAATAATATTATAAAATTCTTTACTCTACCTTTTCTACCTACCAACTTCGATTTTCATTCCTGTCTACAAGTTACTTTCCTACTTTCCTACTTCAAAAAAGGTAAGGTTTCCTGGAAGAGCGCTCGCTACTGGTAGTCGGGAAGTAACTTCGAAGTAGTCGAATGGTTACTTCGGAGCGGAAAGGTAGAGGTGTCGGAGCGGAAAGGTAGAGGTGTCAGAGCGGAAAGGTAGAGGTGTCGGAGCGGAAGCCGCACGGTCACTTTCCCAATCGCAAGCTGACCACCAATGGCAGGTGATCGCTGTAGCCACGCTTATAATACGTGCCATCGAAGGTTCGGAAGGGCATTTGCCGACCGCTTTTCTCGTCGCGACGAAGCAAGAACGGGGCATCGTTGATGTAGGCACTGTCGACACGTGTCACTAGGGACGACGACACGAGTACGTGGTCGATAGAGCGCCACTCGCCCTGAAAGAAGTACGTGCCAGTGGCACCATGACTGCCTACGGCGTGCTGCGTCATGTTGTGAAGGCCATGCGCTGCCAGACGCTGCAGGGAGGGGCTTTCGGCATAGTCGTTGAAGTCGCCCGCCACAACCACGTCAGCGTCTGGTGGCAGGGTGTCAAGTGCGCGACAAAGATGCTGGGCCACCTGCAGGCGGTAGGGACGCGTCATGACCTCACCACCCCATCGACTGGGGGCATGCACGACGAACAGATGCAGGGTGTCGCCTCCATTGGTGAGGCCTTGCACATAGAGCAGGTCACGAGTGGGGCGCATGCCCTTCAACGGCTGCACGCCGATGGTCTCATAGCAGAGCGGCTGGAAACGGGAGGGCAGATAGAGCAATGCCACGTCGATGCCCCGCAGATCGGGCGACTCTGTCATCAGGTAGTGATAGCCGGCATTGCTCAACAACGAGCGTCGCGTGAGGTCGCGCATGACCGAGTCGTTCTCGATCTCGATTAACGCAACGATATCGGGAAGGTCGTCTGCACACGACAGGATGACCTTCCCGATACCATTCAGCTTGCGCCAGTAGCGGCCTACCGTCCAGCGGCGCTCGCCCTCTGGCGTGAACTCGAAATCGTTCTTTCCCTCATCATGCTGGGTGTCGAACAGATTCTCGCAGTTCAACTCAACAAATGTGATTTGAGATTTGAGGTTTGAGATTTGAGATTTAATAGTTAGATGATGGCACGCCAAAAGCAAAGCCAACAGCAATTTGCAACACATAAATCTCAAACCTCAAATCTCAAACCTCAAATCTCAAACCTCAAATCCTTAGCAGACCTTCTCCAGGCGCTTCATCATGGCGAACATGAAGGCAGCAGAGAGGAGGCAGAGGACGATGAAGACGCACCAGACTATCCACAAGGGCAGGTCGCCCCACAGATAGCCACCGACGCTGACGAGCTTGTTACCAATAGCGGTAGCACCAAACCAGCCGCCCATCATCAGACCCTTATACTTGGGAGGAGCCACCTTCGAGACGAACGAGATGCCCATCGGCGAGAGCAGCAGCTCACCAAACGTCAGAATGAGGTAAGTGGAGATGAGCCAATAGGGCGACACCAGGGGACCCAGCTCACCGTTAGCGGCGAGAGCAGCCTGCTCGTTAGGCGTGAGCAAGCCCTTCGAAGCGAACATCATGATGAAGAAGGCCGAAGCAGCTACCAGCATGCCGTAGGCAATCTTGCGTGGTGCCGAGGGCTCCTTGCCCTTGTTGGCCAAGTAAGCAAAGATACCCATTGAGACGGGCGTCAGGGCAACGACATAGAACGGGTTGAACTGCTGGAAGATGGGAGCCGAGATGTCGATGGTGCCCGTTGCGCGCGTATATTTATAGATGAGTACGGCTACAGCAGCCAGTACGACGAGGGCCGAGATGCCCTTGCCCTTCGAGGTCTTGCTTTGGAACAGTGAGAACAGGCCGTAGACGATGAAGATCAGCATGACGAGGTTCCACACGTCGAACGGCATGGTGTGGGCACCACTGGCAGTCTTGGCCGTGAACTCATCGGCGAAGTAGGTCAGCGACAGACCATTCTGGTGGAAAGCCATCCAGAAGAAAATCACCACGGCGAACACCAGGCAGAGGGCCACGATGCGCTGCTTCGTCTCCTCCTTCGTGAGCTCAGGCTCGGTGGAGAGGGCTTTTGCGCCACCCTTGGCACCACCCTTGTTACCCTCGGTGTGGCGGAAGGTGCCACGGAAGGCATAGTAGATGGCGATACTCAGGATGAGCGATGCGCAAGCCACGGCGAAGGCAAAGTGGTAAGCCTCGCCAGGAGCGGTGTAGCCCAGCGAATTCTTGGCCCACTCAGAGATGGCAATGGCAGCCGACGGTGCGAAGAGGGCACCGATGTTGATGGCCATGTAGAAAATTGAGAAACCAGCGTCGCGCTTGTCGGTGTATTGCGGGTCGTCGTAGAGATTGCCCACCATCACCTGCAGGTTACCCTTGAACAGGCCCGTGCCAAAGCTGATGAGTATCAGCGAGATGAGCATGGCAATGAGGCCCACCGTCTGGCCACCCAGTGGCACCGACAGCAGCAGATAGCCCAGGAACATGATGATGATACCGATGGTGACCATCTTGCCGAAGCCGAACTTGTCGGCCAGCCAGCCACCAACAATGGGCAGGAAGTAGACGAGCATGAGGAAGTCGCCATAGATCTCGCCCGCCCAGCCGGCATCGAGACCGAAGTTGGCCCTCAAAAACAATGCAAACACGGCTATCATCGTGTAATAGCCAAAGCGCTCACCAGTGTTGGCCAGTGCCAGCGCAAATAAACCTTTCGGTTGTCCTTCGAACATAAATTATTTAATTTTAGGGTTAATTGTTCGGGATAAATCTATGAGGTAGCTCAGTTTGACGACGATCTGCCCCATGTTCGAGCGTGCAAAATAGTCGCGCTTCGTATCGCCATAGAGGTTGCCCAGACCGTAATAGTAGCGGCCCTCGAGGATGAAGTGCCCCAGCCGGGGGAAGGAGTACTCGAATCCGACGCCAGCGGCGATGCCATAGTCGAACTTATGCTCGACGGGCTTGAAGTACATGCCTGAGCCCACCTGCACGCCCTCGTTGGTGGTATAGTCGCTTGAGACGATGGACACGCGGTCGTAGATATTAGGATTGCGGAGATTGAAGTTGGCATCGGTCTTCTCGTTCAGCAGATAGCCGAACTGTGGGCCTGCCTGGAAGAAGAACTGGAGTCCACGGCGCTCACGCCCCCACCCTAAGCGTGCCAGGACAGGCACCTGGATGTAGGTCAGCGTCCGCTGGTAGGCTTCAGGCTCGTTATTTTCCAACGCCAGCACGGGCTCGTCGTCCTCGGTGAGGATGCTCTCTTTCCATCCCACCTGGGCATAGTTCACTTCGGCCACGATGGCGCAGATGCTGTTGAAATACTTCTCGGAGGTGTAGCGAGCCGACAGTCCACCGATGATGCCTCGGTGCTGCGTCTGGGGCACCTTGGGAACGAACGACACCGTGCTGAGCACGGTACCACCACTGACGCCCACCGACAGCTCACTGCGATGCTCACCCACCTGGGCATTGGCCACAGCGAGCGAGCAGAGGCAGCAGAGGGCCGTGAGGGCTGTCCGCAAGACTGCTTTTCGTAATGTCACTAACGCTTGTACCATTATCGTTCAACGTCCTCCGAGTCAGTAGTTTACCGTCTCGATGGTACGGTCGTTCTTATAGTGGATAAACATGTAGGCGCTATTCTGATAGCCCCCACCATCGCCCACGCGCTTGAACTTAAGCGGTGTCTGGACGTAGGGCCGCTGGCTGTCGCCCTTGAACGTGATGCCATCGCGATGGAGCCCCTGGAAGAAGAACATGGCATGGTCGAAGCCTGTCAGCGCGAAGCGTGGCTGGGTGCTCAGCATGTCCTGCGAGAAGTTCTGGCGATAGAGCCGTTGCAGGTGCTGAATCTTCTCAGAGCTCTGGTTGTAGAAGAAGGGAGCCGGCACGTAGACATCGTACTTGTAGAAGTTCGACAGGTGGCGGTTGGCATAGGTGAGCCATTCGGTATAGCCGAACAGGGCGACCTGCACATCGGGATTGTTGGCCACGACAGTGCTCAGCTTGCCAAAGACGGCCAGCAGGTCCTGCGAACGGGCTGAGTTAAGCACCACCATGTTCTGCTCAGTGCGGCTGAAGGCATTGGCAAAGTTTGTGTCGGTTGACTGCAGGCTGGTAAGACTGTAGTGCGAGCCGGCCTGCTCGAGATGACGGCGCAGGCTGCTGGTGAAGTAGCCTTTGGTGCTGGCGGTGTCGGCACAGTCGACAATGACGAAGTGGCGTCCCCTGAAGTAGTCGGCACAACGGCGTGCCGTCAGGTCGAGCTGCTGCGACGGTGACTGATAGACCTGGAAGATGCGAGGATTGCTGGCCAGCTCGTCGTTGGCACGGATGCTGAACGGGATGAGCAGACGACTATTGTACTGTGTGACGAACTTCGAGAGCTGAGGCACGAACTTCGAATAGAGCGGACCGATAATGAGGTCGCACTTGGCGGCAGCATCGTTGAGGAGCAGCGGACGCACGTCGCCATCCTCTGCCAAGTTCCATGCATGCACATCGATGGAGACCCCCAGCCGCTTCAGCGAGTCACAGGCCATGAGGATGCCACGGTAATACTCCACCATGCGGCGTCCATCGTTGTTCTGGCTGTGAAGGGGCAGCATTACGCCCACCCTCAGCGCACGGCGTCGCAGGTCACTACGACTATCGACCGTCGGCTCAGCAACCTTCGGCTCAGGCGTCAGCGTGATGGTTGGCTGCTCGATGGGCGCAGGTATGTTGATGACGTCACCCTTCTTGAGGTTGTAGTCGAGGGCCTCCATGCCAGGATTGGCCTTTATCAGCTGATCGACGGAGATGCCATTCTCGCGGGCAATGCCGTAGATCGTCTCTTTCTTCTTCACTTTGTGTGTCTTCATCGTCTGGCTGTATGCCAAGGCTGTCGAAAGCAGCAGAACGGCCAGCAGGAAGCACTTCAATAGACGGTTCATTCGTATGCTTTTTCAAATTTCGCCTACAAAAGTACAACTTTTTTGCGAATCACGGCAGTTTTTTACATGTTTTGATAGCTAATTTTAGTTAAACGCCCGAAAATAATCCATCGATGCGATTTTTTTTGTACCTTTGCAGATTGAAACCTACTTTATTAATGATGAAAAAGCAAATAAGACGACTCATGGTCATGGCAGCCATGCTGACGGCCATCATGGCACTGCCACTGACCGTCAGGGCGCAGTCGGTGAACCCGATGGCATACTGGACAAACGAGGACGGCGATGACGAGGAAGGCACCAGCATTGGCAACGGCATGGCACCCCTCGACGTCACTTTCCGTGCCAACCCTGAGAACATGGAGGGCTTCACGCCAAGCTACGAATGGCATTTCCGCAAGATGTCTGCCGACGGCAGCGGCGAATCGGAGGAGCTGTTTGTGCGCTATGAGGAAGACACGCAGTACACCTTCACGCAGTCGGGTACTTACAACGTGGTGCTCAAGACCATGCTCGACCAGCAGGGCACTGAGCTCGACTCGGTGCTCATCGTCGTGGCCATTGCCGAGAGCAAGCTGGAGTTCCCCAATGCCTTCTCGCCCAATGGCGACGGCATCAACGACACCTATAAGGCGAAGGATGGCTATCGGAGCATCATCAGCTTCAGGGCCATCATCGTGAACCGCTGGGGCCAGAAGCTCTACGAGTGGAACGACCCAGCAGGCGAATGGGACGGCACGTACAAGGGCCGTCCGGTGAAGGACGGCGTCTACTTCGTACAGGTCATCGCGAAGGGTGCCGACGGCAAGGACTACCATATACGCAAGGATGTTAACCTGCTTAGAGGATACACAGAAGGAGGAAACAACAGTGGCACGACAAAAGAATAAGGGCGAGGGAGACGGCAAGATCTGCGTCTATGGCGCCCGCGTGCATAACCTGAAGAATATTGATGTGACGATTCCCCGTGGGTCGCTCACCGTGATCACCGGCCTTAGCGGCTCGGGCAAGTCATCGCTGGCCTTCGACACCATCTTCGCCGAGGGCCAACGGCGCTATATTGAGACGTTCTCAGCTTACGCTCGCAACTTCCTGGGCGGCTTGGAACGCCCTGACGTCGACAAGATCACGGGACTGTCACCCGTCATCAGCATCGAGCAGAAGACCACCAACAAGAATCCACGCTCGACTGTCGGCACCACCACCGAGATCTACGACTACCTACGACTGCTCTTCGCACGCGCAGGACGAGCCTATAGCTACATGACGGGCGAGCCGATGGTGAAGTACACCGAGGAGAAGGTCATCAGCATGATTCAGCACGACTATGCCGGCCACAAGATTATGATTCTCGCCCCACTCGTACGCAACCGTAAGGGCCACTATCGCGAGCTGTTCGAGAGCATGCGCCGCAAGGGCTACCTCACCATGCGCGTCGATGGCCAGATAGTGGAAATCAAGCAGGGCATGAAGGTCGACCGCTACAAGAACCACAACATCGAGGTGGTCATCGACAAGCTTGTGCCACCCAAGGGTGGGAACGACAAGGCTCTCGGTGAGGGAAACCTGGAACGCCTGAAGAAATCAGTGCAGATAGCCATGAAGCAGGGCGAGGGTCTCATCATGATTCTCGACGTCACTGACCCACTTCCTTCAGGCGTGCGGTTGAAGTATTTCTCGCGTCGCCTGATGTGCCCCACGTCGGGCATCAGCTACAGCGACCCTGCGCCCAACAATTTCTCGTTCAACTCGCCACAGGGTGCCTGTCCCCGATGCAAGGGGCTGGGCGTGGTCAGCCAGATAGACCTTCAGAAGGTGATGCCCGATCGTAAGCAAAGCATCTACGATGGTGGAATCGTTCCTTTAGGAAAATACAAGAACTCACTCATATTCTGGCAGATAGAGGCCATCCTCAAGAAGAGCGATTGCACCCTGAAGACCCCACTTGCCGACATCCCCGAGGAGACAATGACCGAGATTCTCTACGGTACGCTGGGCGACGTGCGCATCGACAAGGAGGTCGTTCACACCTCAAGCGACTACTTCGTGGCCTTCGACGGCATCGTGAAGTATCTGCGCAACGTGTTGGAAAACGACGAGTCTGCTGCCGGTCAAAAATTGGCCGACCAGTTCATGGCCGAATGCGAATGCCCGGAATGTCACGGACAACGCCTCAACCGCGAGGCACTGAGCTATCGCATTGCCGACAAGAACATAGCCGAGCTGGCATCGATGGACATTCTCGAACTGCGCCAATGGCTCGACCAGCTCGACGACACGAAGCTCGACGCACAGCAGCAGAAGATTGCCGCAGAGATACTCAAGGAGATTCGCACACGCCTCGACTTCCTGCTCGACGTGGGCCTCGACTACCTCTCGCTCAATCGCCAGTCGGCATCGCTCTCAGGTGGTGAGAGCCAGCGCATACGACTGGCCACGCAGATAGGCTCGCAACTCGTCAACGTGCTCTACATCCTCGACGAGCCGTCCATCGGACTCCATCAGCGCGACAACCAGCGCCTCATCAACTCGCTCAAGCAGCTGCGCGACATGGGCAACACCGTCATCGTCGTAGAGCACGACCGTGACATGATGCTCGCTGCCGACTATATCATCGATATCGGACCACGTGCAGGACGCAAAGGCGGCGAGGTGGTGTTCCAAGGTACACCCGCTGAGCTGATGAAGGCCGACACACTGACGGCCAGCTATCTGCGTGAAGGGAGCCTGGCAAAGCATGAAGAGCGAACAGAACCTGCCGACGAACAAAGCGCCCCCAACACATCACCCTCCGAACCTCAAGAGAGTATCACCCTGCACGGTTGCACCGGCAACAACCTGAAGCATGTCGATGCCGTGTTCCCACTCGGCAAGCTGATCGTTGTCACGGGTGTCAGCGGCAGCGGCAAGTCGACGCTTATCAACGAGACGCTGCAGCCCATCCTCTCGCAGCACTTCTACCGCTCGCTGCGGCGTCCCTTGCCTTACGACAGCATAGAGGGACTTCAGAACGTTGACAAGGTGGTCGATGTAGACCAAAGCCCCATCGGGCGCACGCCACGCTCGAATCCTGCCACCTACACGGGCGTCTTTGCCGACATCCGTTCGCTCTTTGTCAACTTGCCTGAAGCCAAGATTCGTGGCTACAAGCCCGGACGCTTCTCGTTCAACGTCAAGGGTGGCCGTTGCGAGACCTGCGGTGGCAACGGCTACAAGACCATCGAGATGAACTTCCTGCCCGACATCCAGGTGCCTTGCGAGGAGTGCCATGGCAAGCGCTACAACCGCGAGACGCTCGAAGTGCGCTACAAGGGCAAGTCGATTGCCGACGTGCTCGACATGACCATCAACCAGGCCGTGGAGTTCTTTGAGAACGTCCCTGACATACTACGCAAGATAAAGACCATACAGGACGTCGGACTGGGCTACATCAAGCTCGGACAGCCCTCCACCACCCTCTCGGGCGGCGAGAGCCAGCGCGTAAAACTGGCCACGGAACTGTCGAAGAAGGACACGGGGCGCACGCTCTACATCCTCGACGAGCCAACGACGGGCCTCCACTTCGAGGACATCCGCATCCTGATGCAAGTGCTGCGCCGACTGGTCGACCGTGGTAACACCGTAGTCATCATCGAGCACAACATGGATGTCATCACGCAAGCCGACTGGATCATCGACATGGGACCTGAGGGTGGGCGACGTGGCGGCACTGTTCTCTGCGAAGGCACACCCGAGGAGGTGGCACACAGCGACAAGGGCTTCACGCCACAGTTCCTCAGAAGCGAGCTCGGCTTGGAGACATGACGTTACAACAGCCTCAAAAATGTGTCAAAAGGAGGCCAGAGACACAGCACTTTAACTTCGATTACACAGTTTTTAAGCAAAACATGCTCGAATGTGAAAACTATTTGCTACCTTTGCACCCGCAAACAATAAAAAGATGAAAAAGTAAAACGAAATAGCAACAAGGTAAAAAGATTTAAAGGTAAAACGAACGGTTATGAACAAGATTGTAAGAAAAGAACAGTTCTCCGAAAAGGTGTTTCTCATTGAAATCGAGGCACCGCTGATTGCCAACAGCCGCAAGGCTGGTAACTTTGTCATCGTACGCGTGGGTCAGAAGGGCGAGCGCATGCCACTGACCATCGCCGAGGCCGATCGCGAGCGTGGCACCATCACGCTGGTGGTGCAGAAGGTGGGCCTCAGCAGCACCAAGCTCTGCAACCTGAACGTTGGCGACTACGTGACCGACGTGGTGGGACCTCTTGGCAACGCCACGCACATCGAGAATTTCGGTACCGTCGTTTGTGCCGGTGGTGGCGTGGGTGTGGCCCCCATGCTGCCCATTATCCAGGCACTGAAGGCTGCTGGCAACCGTGTACTGTCGGTGCTGGCTGGCCGTAACAAGGATCTGATTATATTAGAAGATAAGGTACGCGCGAGCAGCGACGAGGTCATCATTATGACCGACGACGGCTCGTATGGCGAGAAGGGCGTGGTAACCGTCGGCATCGAGAAGTTCATCGAGCAGGAACACGTGGACAAGATCTTTGCCATTGGTCCTCCCATCATGATGAAGTTCTCGAACCTGACCGCCCAGAAGCACGGCATCCCGTGCGAGGTGTCGCTCAACACCATCATGGTCGACGGTACGGGCATGTGTGGTGCCTGCCGACTGACCATTGGCGGCAAGACGAAGTTTGTCTGCATCGACGGCCCAGAGTTCGACGGTGCCCTCGTCGACTGGGACGAGATGTTCAAGCGCATGGGCACATTCAAGAAAGCCGAACAGGAGGAGATGGAGCACTTTGAGGAGCACGTCGCTCCCCTTTCGTCACCCAAGGGGGACACGACAGCCCCTGCGGATAAAACGATAGAAGCCCCCTCGGGGGCCGTAGAGGGGACTTCCGACTGGCGTGCCGACCTTCGTAAGTCCATGAAGCCCAAGGAGCGACTGGCCATCGAGCGCGTCGTCATGCCTGAGCTTGACCCTGTCTATCGCGCCACCACCCGCACTGAGGAGGTGAACATCGGCCTGACAAAGGAGATGGCCATGCAGGAGGCCAAGCGCTGCCTCGACTGCGGCAAGCCGACATGTGTCGAGGGCTGCCCCGTCAACATCGACATCCCCACGTTCGTCAAGCATATTGAGTACGGCGACATCCTCGGCGCTGCCAAGGTGCTGAAGCAGACTTCGTCCCTTCCTGCTGTCTGCGGTCGTGTATGCCCGCAGGAGAAGCAGTGCGAAAGCCGCTGTATCCACCTGAAGATGAACTCCAAGCCTGTGGCCATCGGCTATCTGGAGCGTTTCGCAGCCGACTACGAGCGCGAGAGTGGCCAGATATCACTGCCCGACATTGCACCCTCTAACGGCATCAAGGTGGCCGTTGTGGGTAGTGGTCCTGCCGGTCTGAGCTTTGCTGGTGACATGGTGAAGATGGGCTACGACGTCTACGTCTTCGAGGCCCTCCACGAGATTGGTGGTGTGCTGAAATACGGTATTCCTGAGTTCCGTCTGCCCAATAAGATTGTGGATGTAGAAATCGACAACCTCGCCAAGATGGGTGTACACTTCCAGACCGACGTCATCGTTGGAAAGACCATCACCGTCGACGACCTAGAGCGTCAGGGCTTCAAGGGCATCTTCGTCGGCAGTGGCGCTGGCCTGCCCAACTTCATGAACATTCCTGGCGAGAACCTCATCAACGTCATGTCGTCGAACGAATACCTGACGCGCGTCAACCTTATGGATGCGGCCAACCCCGTCAGCGACACGCCCATCAACCTGGGTAAGCACGTGCTCGTAGTCGGCGGCGGCAACACCGCCATGGACTCCTGCCGCACGGCCAAGCGCCTGGGTGCCGAGGTCACACTCGTCTACCGTCGCTCCGAGCAGGAGATGCCTGCACGTCTCGAAGAGGTGAAGCACGCCAAAGAGGAGGGCATCAACTTCCTGACGCTCCACAACCCCATCGCCTACAAGGGCGACGAGCAGGGAGCCGTCAGTCAGGCCATCCTGCAGGTCATGGAGCTTGGCGAACCCGACGAAAGCGGGCGTCGCAGCCCCGTACCCGTAGAGGGCAAGATGGTGACGCTCGATGTCGACCAGGTGGTGGTGGCAGTTGGCGTCAGTCCCAACCCACTGGTGCCCAAGAGCATCGAGGGTCTGGAGCTGGGTCGCAAGAACACCATTGTCGTCAACGAGGGCATGCAGTCGAACAAGCCCGGCATCTTCGCCGGTGGCGACATTGTTCGCGGCGGTGCCACCGTCATCCTCGCCATGGGCGACGGCCGGCGTGCTGCCCAGAACATGCACGACTACCTGCAGGGCACAGCCCAATAGTAAAATAGTGAAATAGTGAAATCGTCCAGTATGTTGCGATGCCATCGCAACAACGGCGAAACGCCTGCAGGGCGCAGCCCAATAGTAAAATAGTCAAATCGTCAAATCGTCAAATGAACGGGCTTTACACCATCCTACTGCTCCTACTGAGCAACGTCTTCATGACGCTGGCGTGGTACGGGCACCTGAAACTGCAAGAGACGGGCACCAGTAGCAACTGGCCCCTCCTTGGCGTCATCATCTTCTCGTGGGCCATCGCCTTCTTCGAGTACTGCTGTCAGGTGCCCGCCAACAGGCTGGGCTTCATCGGCAACGGTGGACCCTTCTCGCTGGTGCAGCTGAAGGTCGTTCAGGAGTGTATCTCGTTAGTGGTGTTCTGCGTCATTGCCAACATCATGTTCCAAGGCAACCACTTGCACTGGAACCACATCCTCGCCTTCCTGCTCATTATCTGCGCCGTCTACCTCGTCTTTATGAAATAGTAAATAGAGAATAGTGAATAGTGAAATGAACGACATCAAGAAAATCGTACTCACCGGAGGCCCCTGCGCTGGCAAGACCACAGCGCTGGTGCGTGTCATCGAGCACTTCTCAAGCATCGGCTACAAAGTCTTCACCATCCCCGAGGTGCCTACCCTCTTCACGCAAGCGGGTATGAACTACCTGACGAAGAACAAGGACTTCTTCTACGAAGGCGAGAAGGCCACGCTCGAAGTGCAGCTGGCACTCGAGGACAAGTTCACACGCATGGCACAGGCATGCAACACGCCCTGTATCATCGTCTGCGACCGTGGTGCCATGGACATCTCAGCCTATATGGAGCAGGAGACATGGGACAGCATCACACGCGCCGTGGGTACCTCGACGCCAGAGCTCCGCGAGCGCTACGATGCCGTGCTGCACCTCGTCTCGGCTGCCGACGGCGCTGAGCAGTTCTACACCACGGCGAACAATGCCTCACGCAACGAGAGCAACGACAGCGAAGGCTTGCGCATCGCCCGTTCGTTAGACAAGAAGGTGATACACGCCTGGACAGGGCACCCCCACCTGCGCGTCATTAACAACCACGACGACTTCGACACGAAGATGCGACGCGTGCTCAAGGAGATCAGCAGCGTGCTGACACTGCCACAGCCCATCGAGGAGGAGCGCAAGTACATTGTCGAGATTACCGGCTCCATGCCCGACGACTGTATCGACAGCGAGATCACCCAGACCTACCTGCAGAGCGATCCTGATGCCGAGATTCGGCTGCGCAAGCACAGCTGGGGCAAGAAGAACGTCTTCGTACACACCACCAAGAAGAAGACCACCCAGCACGAGGAACTGGTGACCGAGCGACAGATCAACAACAGCCTCTACGAGATGATGCTCGGACTGGCCGACCCACAGCGCAACACCATCCGCAAGCGTCGACAGAGCTTCGTCTATCAGGGACAGTTCTTCGAGGTCGACACCTACCTCGACCAGCTGGAAGGCCTCGTCATCCTTGAGACCAAAGGCATCGCCGAGGGCGAGCCGGTGAAGTTCCCGCCCTCAGTCAAGGTGGTCCGCGAGATTACTGGCGACAAGGACTATTACAACTATAACTTAGCAAAGAAATAACAATCAAAACAATCTGTAGTATAACGATATGATTCTTGACAAGATTGAACAGCTTCTGAAGGAAGTAGAGACCTTGAGCGCAAAAAACGCCGAGGAAGTGGAACAGCTCAGGCTGAAGTACCTCAGCAAGAAAGGTGAGATCACCGAACTGATGAACGACTTCCGCAATGTGGCAGCAGAGCAGAAGAAAGAGGTGGGCATGAAGATCAACCAGCTGAAGCAGATGGCACAGGAGCGCATCAACCAGCTGCGCGAGGACTGCCAGACGCAGGAGACCGGCGACGAGGCCGTCGACCTGACGCGCACCCCCTACCCCATTGAGCTCGGCACACGCCACCCGCTGACCATTGTCACCAACGAGATTATCGACATCTTCTCACGCATGGGCTTCGTACTTGCCGACGGACCCGAGGTCGAAGACGACCTCCATGTGTTCACCAAGATGAACTTCGCGGCCGACCATCCCGCACGCGACATGCAGGACACCTTCTTCGTCAGCCAGCATCCTGGTGGCGACGTCACGAAGAACATCCTCCTGCGCTCGCACACCAGCTCCGTGCAGGCACGCATCATGGAGCAGATGCACACCGAGGACGGACATCTGACGGCGCCTATTCGCGTCATCTGCCCAGGACGCGTCTATCGCAACGAGGCCATCACGGCCCGCGCCCACTGCTTCTTCCACCAGGTGGAAGGACTTTACATCGACCGCGACGTGTCGTTCACCGACCTCAAGCAGGTGCTCCTCTCGTTCGCTAAGGAGATGTTCGGACCCGACACCAAGATACGCCTGCGCCCCAGCTACTTCCCCTTCACTGAGCCTAGCGCCGAAATGGACATCTCGTGCTTCATCTGTGGCGGCGAGGGTTGCGGCTTCTGCAAGCACACCGGTTGGGTGGAGATTCTCGGCTGCGGCATGGTAGACCCCAACGTGCTGCGACAGTGCGGCATCGACCCAGACATCTACAGCGGCTATGCCTTCGGCATGGGCGTCGAGCGCATCACAAACCTGAAGTACCGCGTCAGTGACCTGCGCATGTTCTCTGAAAACGACACTCGGTTCCTACGCGAGTTCGAAGCAGCGAACTGAAGCATCGGTTTAACACGGTTGAAGACGGTTTGAGTGAGCATCGGTTTGACACGGTTGAACACGGTTTGAGAAAGTGAAGAGTGAAAAGTGAATTCAATATGGAAAGGACGAGAGTAGTGGCAGCCGTCATCGTTGAGGAAGGCTGCACAGGCGAAGGAACAAAGTATCTGTGCATGCGACGCACGCGCAGCAGGTATCCCTACATCAGTGAGCGCTGGGAGTTCCCTGGCGGCAAGGTGGAGCAGGGCGAGAGCGACCATGAGGCATTGGTGCGCGAGATACGCGAGGAGATGGACTGGGACGTGTTCGTTGGACCAAAGCTTGGCACCGTCGACTACGACTACCCCGACTTTTCAGTCAGCGTCACCGCCTATCTCTGCAAACCCGGCAATGGCATGTTCAAGCTTCTTGACCACCTCGCCTACCGCTGGCTGACACGCAACGAGCTCGACGACCTTGAATGGACAGCAGCCGATCGCGAGCTCCTTCAGTTCGTATAGCTCTTTTCGAACACATTCTCCTAACGTAATCACGCAACATCATCCGCAAGAGTCTGTACAGCAGAATCTTGCGGATTATTCTTAAACCCAAATTGGTCATTAGAAACAATATCCGTAAGAAGCCTCCCTCGCCATAGGAATGGCTGGCTACGAAAAGCTGATGGTTACGACTTCGCAAGGTCCTCAAGCCTGACGGTGCGTGCGGTCTTCAGATAGTTGGTACGCATTTCAACTGCATCCACCCAAAGGGGCGAGAAGAGCTCATCCATTGGCAGATCAAGAAGCCAGCTGCCACGGGCTTCGAGGCGGTCGATCATCACGCCGAGGCTCAGGTTGTCGAGGCTCTCGGAAGGAATGTAGCGCGAGGTCTCGCCTTTCTCGTCAGACGACACCTCAATCACGAGGTGGGCTTCCACAAGCTGGTAGAGCAGGTCGTTGATGATGCGGATGGGGACACTCGTCTCCTTGCGCAGCTCGTCGGCGGTGGGTGCCTTCTGACCATCGGCAAAGCGGCGGCAGACGCGCGACATCAGCAGTGCCGCCAGCATCAGCCGATAGCGATGGCTGACGTCCGACGTGCGCACGTCGTAGTCATAATAGTCGAGATACTGGCTGGTATACGTCAGCTCAGCCCCAAACAGGCAGATGGTCCACGAGATCTGCACCCAGAGCATGAACAGCGGCAGGGCGGCGAACGACCCGTAGATGGCATTGTAGCCCGTCATCCATATCTGCGAATGGATATAGAAGAACTGCAGCCACTGCATGGCGATACCCGCAAGGATGCCCGGGACGATGGCGTTGCGCACCTTCACATGGGTGTTCGGCACAAACACATACAGGCCGATGAAGAGCAGCGACATGAGGATGTAAGGCGACAGGTCGAGCAGTTTCCTCACGGCCGTGCCCACCAGCAGCACGTCAGGCAGACGGTCGGCCATTGTTGCCAGGAAGATGCTCAGTCCCGACGACACCACTACGAGGATGGGGAAGATGAAGAAGAGCGCCAGATAGTCGGTGAACATGCGGAAGATGCTGCGCTCGTGCTTCACCTGCCATATCTTGTTGAACGTCTGCTCAATGATTCGCACCAGCATCAGCACCGTGTAAAGCATGAACAGCAGGCCCACACCAAGGAAGATGCCACTCTTGGTATGCACCAGATAGCTGTTGACGAAGCCCACGATGACGTCGGCAGCCTGTGGCTGCGAGGCAAAGACGTCGCGAAACCACATCTCAATATACTTGCTATAGCCGAAGCCACGGGCAATGGCAAAGAGCACTGCCACGATGGGCACGATGGCCAGCAGCGTGCTGTAGGTCAGGGCCGACGCATGCGTCATCACACGCTTAGTGGTAAAGAAGCGCACGGCCAGCGCCACCGTCTTCACGACAGCCAAGAGCATGCGCTTTATGGGCGACAAGCCCTCGGTGGGCATCTGCCAGATGTCCGACTCAAAGAACCGTATGATTTGCTTTATCCCCACTGTTGTTGTATTGTTTGCTCGCCCCTCACTCGGCATGAGGGACTGTGGTGAGACATCGAAAAACGAAAGCACTGCCCCTATAAGCCGGGTTCTGTACCGGCACGGGGCCGGTGTCTGCCATTTATCTACTGCGCACGTCACCATGCGCCTCTAGCGTTCTACCCTCCATCGCATCCCCTTGCGGGGAACTCGGGCGGGCAACCCTCACATGTCGATGGTATACATGAACTTGCAGCCTCCAGCGGGAACAGCCCGTCGATCACCCGACGGCTGGTGGTCTCTTACACCACCTTCTCACCCTTGCCCTGTGGGGCGGTCATTCTCTTCTTCCCTTACCAGCTGTCACCAACTGCTTCTACTTTCAGAAGTGGAGCTCCCTGTGCTGCCCGGACTTTCCTCCCGCACAGCGCACAACGGTGAAGTCGAACGACGTGCCGGCGGCAGACCGGAGCAGTGCTTTCGGGCTGCAAAGTTACAACTTTTTTTTCAAACAACGGTGTAATTGACGAAAAATGTGGGGTTAGCCTCTCAACTTTCGGATGTTTGAGGAACGACCACAGTGGCGTTCATTGGTGGACATCTTTACGTTTGGAAATGCGGCATTTACGAATGGAAATGCGGCATTTACGAGTGGAAAACGCGGCATTTACGAATGGAAAATGCGGCATTTCTGTATGCAAATCCCATTATAACGAATTGGTCATTAGATTAGTTATTCAAGTTCCGCAAGCTATGGAAACTATGCGCAGCCAGCCCCGTAGGGGCGTGACAATGGTAGCCAGCCATGAAATGGCTGGTATAAAGGGACGGTAGAAAAGCGTGCCTTTAGGTACGCGACAGCATCCAATCCTTGTCGCGTACCTACGGCACGCTCCCTACCCCAGTTACCAGCCATTGAAATGGCTGGCCGCTCGGCGCTTGCGACGCTTCGCTTCGCGAAGAACCCTGTCTGATGCCTACGGCATCGGCTGCGCAGAACTTGCGGAACTTGAACAAGTTACCACGTTCGCTGCATAATAGTCAAAAAACAGCCTCCCCCACCCCTTTCTGATGGAGGGGTTGGGGGAGGTCAAATTATGCATGATGAAAACTGTTAGGCGTTCTTCAGCTCTTCGGGGAGCTTCGGCATGGCACCGTTCTGGGTGCACACGAAAGCGCTGACTTGGACAGCGATCTTGTGTGCTTCGGTGACGGGCTTGCCACTGAGGATGGCGGCGCAGAAGGAACCGGTGAAGGAGTCGCCAGCACCGACGGTGTCGGCCACCTTCACTTTCGGTGTCTCCTGGAACGACATCTGTCCAGGCGTGAAGA
Source organism: Prevotella sp. (assembly GCA_017417465.1). Taxonomy (GTDB): domain Bacteria; phylum Bacteroidota; class Bacteroidia; order Bacteroidales; family Bacteroidaceae; genus Prevotella. The sequence goes on from JAFPZD010000040.1 coordinate 17,375, forward strand.
CGTAAGAGCCATTCGTGCCACAGGTGAGCACGAGCATGTCGAGGTTGTACTTTCCAAGGATGAGCCAACACTTGTTCTCGATGTCGAGACCAGGATAGCCAAACATACGTCCAATGAGCACAAGCTCCTCATCGTTGATCTTGAGGATGTTACACCGCTGCAGCGACTCGTGTATGACCTCCTTTGAATAGAACTGCTGTCGCAGGTTGATATCGAAGATCTTCACGCAATCGGCAGGCGTGGCATCGAGGAACCGATGGATGGTCTCACGGGAGACGACGTTACGCTGTGCGAGCGAACCGAAGCATACGGCGCGGCACGAGCGTGCGATGGCAGCAACATCATCGTCGAAGGGGATGTTGTCCCACGCCACGTTCTCACGGATATCGTAAGTGGGAATGCCCTGCTCGTCGAGTGTCACCTGTACAGTGCCCGTTGGATAGGGCACACGGGGAAGCAGGTCGTTGAGCCCATGCTCGCGCAATGCGTCGATGGTCTCTTCAGCAAGCTTATCATTACCAAGTGCACTGACGGCGATAGTGTTGTCCATGCCGAGGAACTGTCCTGCGTGATAGGCGAAATTGGCAGGGGCGCCCCCCAGTTTCTTGCCTTCGGGAAGTACATCCCATAGGACTTCGCCGAGTCCTACTACATAACGCTTATTCATTGATTTTAGGTTTGAGGTTTGAGATCTACTTAGTGCTTAACCTGCGGGATATAGGTGAAGAGATAGATGACACCAATGGCCATGACGGCAACGGCACCAGCCTGTCCGACGGCATCGCTGGCGAAGCCCATGAGCAACGGGAAGATGGTACCACCGAATAGGCCCATGATCATGAGTCCACTGACCTCGTTCTGCTTGTCGGGCACGGAGAGAAGTGCCTCAGAGAAAGCCATCGAGAAGATGTTCGAGTTACCGTAGCCAACGAGTGCGATGGCGGTGTAGAGCACAGCCTTCGACTGTCCACCAAACATGAGCACCATGCTGACAGCCAAGAGCACGACACTGATGATGAAGAACCAACGCGTCTTCAGCACTCGGAGGAAGAAGGAGCCGGTGAGGGCACCGATGGTACGGAAGATGAAGTAGAGCGAGGTGGCGAAGGCAGCATCGTTGAGCGACATGCCCACGCGCTCCATCAGCAGCTTGGGTGCAGTGGTGTTGGTGCCAACATCGATACCCACATGGCACATGATGCCAAGGAACGACAGCAACACGATGGGCTTGCCGAGCAGGCGCAGGCAGTCCATGAACGACGACGACTTGCCACCACTGATCTCCTCCTGAATGGGCGTAGCCCAGAGCAGTAGCGTGGCGAGCACACCCACAACGAAGTAGATGAGGAAGAGCACGCGCCAGTCGAGTCCGAAGGAGGGAAGCACCTGTGTGGCGCCCCACATGGCGAGATAGGGAGCAAGGAACGAGGCGATGGCCTTGACGAACTGACCGAAGGTGAGTGTCGATGCCAGGTTCTTGTCACCGATAATCAGCATGGCCAGCGGGTTAATACTGGTCTGCATGAGGGCGTTACCGATGCCGAGCAGCGAGAAGGCTACGAGCATGACGCCAAAGGAATTGCCAAAGAGCGGAATGAAGAGCGAGACGATGGTGACGATGAGCGACAGCAGCACCGTGTTCTTACGTCCGATCTTGTTCATCAGCATGCCCGTGGGAACACTAAAGATAAGGAACCAGAAGAAGACCAACGAGGGGAAGATGTTGGCCACGGAGTCGCTCAGCTGCAAGTCTTCCTTGACATAGTTCGAGGCAATGCCCACAAGGTCGACGAAGCCCATGCAGAAGAAGCAGAGCATCACGGGAATGAGATAGATGGATTTGTTTTGCTTCATTGTTCTATTTACGATTTTGTTCGTTGTTCTTTTTTTGAGGTTTTCGTTTTAACGAGTTTTCGTTTTAACGTCATTTCGTTATAACGTCATAACGAGGTTGCGAAATCACTTTATTTCATAAATGGTTGCTTTTCCGCCCTTCACCTTTATAGTATTATAAGGCTCCGAGGGGAACACGAGGTTGGTCATGGCCACCTTACCGGCAGCATCGAAGGCCTCGATGGAGCAGCGGTCGATGAAGATGCGCAGCTGCTTCACCTGTCCGTAGGTGGGAGCCTCGGTGACACAGGGGAACGACTCGCTGAAGCTGACGTTTCCGCTCTTGGTGCGATCCATGGCGAACTTCTGCTTTGCAGCATCGTAGGTCATCACCACCTGCTCGCCCAGCGTGTTCGACAGCACAATCTCGGCCTGATTGTTCAGGTCGACAACGATCTCGCAGGCCTCGGTAGGCTTCTTCACCTTGGCGCCACGCACAGCCAGCATCTCCTTGGAGGGCACTGCGCTCACATAGGTCTCCTCACCACAGGTGAACAGTCCCAGGTCGCGAGGAATGGAGTTAGCTGAGCGGAACTGCTTGGTGGGCACCTGGTTGGCATACTGCCAGTTCGACATCCATGCCAGCACCACGCGGCGATTCTCAGGAGCGTTGTAGAACGACACCGTGGCATAGTGATCCTTACCATAGTCGAGCCACTTGGTCACCTTCGGCATCGACTCGCAGGTGAACTTATGTCCGTCGAAGTCGCCCACGAAATACTGTGTGGCACTGCCTCCGAAGGGGCCACCAGGGTTGATGTTGCAGATGAGAACCCACTTCTTTGATTTGAGATTTGAGTTCACTCCTGCCTCCTCACTCCTAACTTCTAACTCAAACAGGTCGGGGCACTCCCAGACGCCACTGTGGTTACCATACTCTTGTCCGAACGACGACTCATACTTCCAGTCCTTCAGGTCGACAGATGAGTAGAGCTGCATCTCCTGTCCCACGGCCAGAATCATGATCCAGCGTTGCGTAGGCTCATACCAGAACACGTTAGGGTCGCGGAAGTCGGGCTTGTCAGAGGTGATGACGGGGTTGCCCTCGTACTTCTTGAAGGTGCGTCCGTTGTCCTTCGACACGGCCATCGACTGCGTCTGACTCATACCGGCAGAGGTGTAGAATGCCACCACGTCATTGCCATTGGTGATACACGAGCCACTGAAGATAGCGCCAAGCCAGTCGGCCTCCAGAGCCAAAGGCTGAGCGTCCCAGTGTATCAGGTCCTTCGACGTGGAGTGTCCCCACGTCATGTTCTCCCACTGCGATCCGTAGGGGTTATACTGATAGTAGAGGTGCCACACGCCATCCTTGTAAAACATGCCGTTCGGGTCATTCATCCAGCCGTAGAGCGGTGTGTGATGATAGAGCGGGCGGAAGCGTTCGCGGTTAGTGGTGTCGAATGTGTCGGAGAACTTCAGCTCCTTCCAGCATACGAACTCGGCCACAGCGCCCTTCTGACGACGGTCTCCATGGAACACGATGTCGAACAGGCGTGCGCCCTTCAGCTCGTAGGGCATCCAGTAGTCGACACGGTCGACGGCCAGCTTCACGTTTATTCGTTGTACCATCTCGTTGCGACTGTCAAGCACGGCGATAGCAGCTATCTCTTCTGTCTCCTGCACAGGCAGCAGCACATACTTCTTGCCCTGTTCCAAACGCATCATAGCGTGGTTGTCGCCCAAGATGTTGGGCGTTGTCTGGGCCAGGGCTGTCAGCCCCATCATGGCCGTAGCCATCATCATGATGATTCTTTTTCGTTTCATTGATCCTTTTAGGTATTGGTTAATGGCTGCAAAGTTACAAAAATATCCTGAAAAACAATCTTTTCCTTCCAACTAACTACTAATAAATAACATTATTTCCAAATGCTATTGAGTTTACGCACCTGTGCCTCGCTGGTTGTTCCGTTGACTGACAGGCGGTTATAGATAGACTTGGGGAACACAAGGTTGGTCATGGCCATGGAGCCACTCTGTGTGAAGAGCTCTACCGACGACTGGTCGACGAAGAGGTCGAGCGTCACCGTGTTGCCCGTCACGTTGAGCGGAGCCTGGATAGAGGGCACCGAGAACGTGCCGTTGAACGAAGTCTGGCCTGTTGTAGAGGTGCGGTGAACGGTCAGTGTGCGTGCTGTGGCATTGACATCGAACACGAACTTCTCGTCATTGTCGTTGCTCAGAGTGACCGTACTGTTCTTGTCAAGGCCAAGCGTCAGGCGCAGCTGATAGGCATCGCCAGCTTCATAGTCGCCAGTGACGGTCTGCCACTGTCCGGCAATGCCGTCAATCTCCTTGACGACGGTATTACCCAGCAGCGTCTTGCCATCGATCTCGATGAGCTTCAGCTCACGCGGCAGCGTGAAGGCTGAGCGCCAGGGCGAGCAAGGCACGTTGCCAGAGTACTGCCAGTTGTTCATCCATCCAATCATGATGCGACGATCGCCAGTGCCTGACCATGTGACGCCTGCATAGTTGTCCATGCCATAGTCGAACCACACGGGGTAGTCACCAGCATCGGCAGTGAACGTTGTACCATCGAACTGACCCGTGAAGTACATCATTCCAGAGCCGAGGATAGGTCCACCGGGGTTCACACTCACCACCAACACCCACTTATCGCCCATCTGAATGAGGTCGGGGCACTCCCACTGCAGGCTCGGACGGCCATTCAGTTTGGTGACGAACGTGCTCAGGTGCTGCCACGACTTCAGGTCGGTAGAGCCGTAGAACTCCACGCCCATCTTCCAGCCCTTTGCCAAGGCCATGATCCACTTCTTCGAAGCCTGGTGCCAGAACACCTTCGGGTCGCGCAGGTTGTCGTCATCGTTCTTGATGACGGGGTTACTGGCAAAGCGGGTGAAGTTCTTACCACCATCGGTGCTATAGGCAATGCACTGCTGTTGCTTGCCAGCCACGTCGCCTGTCTCACCAGCAGCGGTGTAGAGAGCCACCATAGCGCCAGCGCCAAAGCCGGCAGTGTTGTCCTTGTCGATGACGCAGGAGCCACTAAAGACGGCACCCAGCGCATCGCGGGTCAGTGCCACGGCCTGCTCAGTCCAGTGAATGAGGTCTGAAGAGGTGGCATGTCCCCACGACATGTTGCCCCAGTCGTTGCCCTGCGGGTTATACTGATAGAAGAGGTGGTAGGTGCCATTGTCATAGACCAAGCCATTCGGATCGTTAACCCAGTTCTTGGCAGGCGTATAGTGCACCTGCGGACGGAATTGCTCGTCGTAGCCACTCTTAGCCACTGGCTCTTCGTCCTTGGGCTGCTCGGGCTGTGGGTCGTCAATCAGCGGGTTGTAGTCCTGACCGTGATTGTCATCACCTCCACACGACGCCATCATCAGCGAGGCAGCGAACAGCAATGCTGCAAACGTATAAGTTGTCATTTTCATTTTTGTCTGTGATAGTAAAGAAAACTATTTTCACGTCCCGTGGAAAGGGAGCGTGAAAATAGTTTTCAGCGATTCATTATCTTGTCTTCAGATACTCCAGAGAGTTCTTTGCCAGCGTGAGCACATTGTCCTGATAGATGTTGTTCTTCGGGTGTGCGCTCTTGTCAGGCGAGCCGTCAGCGTTCTTCATCGAGAACTCGCAGCCACCGTTACCGATGCAGAGCAGTGTGCCCTTGAAGTCGGTGTTACCCTGCTGAGCCTCCCAGACGTTCATCTGGCTCACCCAGTCGATCTGGCTGTCCCAGGTACCGAGCGGATAGACGCCGTAGGTCTGCGTGCACTGTATGTAGCAAGCCTCTTCCTGATTGCCAATGCCGGTCCAGAGTGAAGGCAGGTTGAAGAACAGGCAGTTGTGGTCCTCAGTCCAACCCGGGCCCTTGAAGGCGATGAGCTTCGTGCGGTCGGTCGACTCTACTTCCAGTCCCTTGTAGATGGGGTGCGTAGAGTGGTCCTTCGAGAAGCGTCCACCAGGATTCAGCTGAACGGCCATCTTCCAGACGTCGTTGTTGATACCACCAGGGCCAGTACCGATGGCACGGTCGTTGCCCTTCATCTCGTCAAGACTGATGCGGCCCAGATGACCGGCATAGACTGTGGCGTGGCTCCAGAGCAACAGTGAACCACCATCCTTGTACCACTGGCGGATGAACGGTGTGGCACTCTCGACGACAGCAGGCACTGCGAACACCTCAGCCTCGCTGACGCCCTCGAGGTCACGCAGCCAGAAGAGCACGCGGAAAGGCTCCACGACGTCGACAGAGTTGATGGTCGAGAAGGGCACGAACTGTGCGGTGGGATAAGTCTCGTGCAGCCAGAGCCATGCTGAAGCCTCGTCGTCATCACCGTCGGCAATGAGCTTCTCAGGTGTGTCGTAGATGCTCAGGAAGCCGATGGCGGTCTTACCGATGCGCAGTGACGAGGAAGTAGAGAGCGAGGTGCCCTTGTCGTTGACAGCGACGAGTGTGACGTCCCATGTGTCGCCAGTCTCCACGTCGGGAATGGTGTAGCTGGTCTGCGAGCCGCTGAGCGTCTCGTTGATGGTACGCTTGCCATTGGTAGCCGTGAACTTGATGCTGGTGGCATCGGCGGCACGGTTCCACTCCACGAGTGCATCGTAGCCACCGGGCTTGTCCAGCTGACTCATCATCACGCCACTGATGCTCGTGGCACCCTCGCGGGTGTAGCTCTTGATGACACCCTTTGAGAAGTTCTGGCCATCGCTGAGCTTGAAGACGTATTCGAAGGGAACGTTCGTGGGAACGGTCTTGTGCGTGAAGCTATTGCCACTGACGGTCTCGCTCGAGAAGAGCGTACCGCTGCGGTAGACGGCCACCTGCATCTGAGCCTGCTGTGCGGGCCATGACCAGATATAGTCGTCGCCGTTCAACTGTCCGGTAATCTGTGAGGCGTCAGGGGCCTGCAGTTTCATAGCCTCCTGTTCGTAGTCCTTGTCCTGGCAGCTTGTCAGGGTTGCGGTGATACCGCAACAAACGGAACATGCGATGAGAAATTGAAATATCTTTTTCATAATTATTATTGTTTTTATAGCGGTAGCAAACTATTAACTATTCACTTTTCACTATTCACTTATTAATTGTATCCCTTGTTCTGAGTGTAGAGTCCGGGCACGTAGTAGAGCTGGATGTAAGGCAGGGGGAAGTACTCGTTCTTGGCGGGCGTGAAGTGAGCGTCCTTGTAGTACTGGGCGTAGGTCTGTCCGTCGTAGACGACGTCCTTCTCCTTCTCGAAGAACTTGTTCAGCGTCTGTGAGGCGATGCCCCAGCGGCGCAGGTCGAAGTAGCGACCATTCTCCATGGCGAGCTCCAGGCGGCGCTCCCACTGCAGGCACTGGCGAGCCTGCTCCTTCGTCTGGAAGTAGCTGGCGGGATAGAGTGCGATGTCGCACTGGTCGGCAGCGTATGCGATGTGCTTGGCCACTGAGTTCTTGGCACGCTGACGAATGTCGTTGATGATGTTGCGGGCCTCCTCAAGCGATCCAGTCTCGATGAGTGCCTCGGCACGCATCAGCATGACGTCGGTGTAGCGCAGCACGTAGTCGTTCATGGCGAAAGCCTGCCAGGGGTTGTCGTAGGTCTCACCCTTCGAGCGCTGCGGCACCTCCTTCATTGAGGCGTAGTAGCCGTAGGTGTTGGGTGTACGCGAGTTGTCCTTCGTCATGGTGTACTGTGACTCGTACTTGTAGGGGAAGGACGGCATACCAACGGTGTGGAACAGACGCGGATCCCATTTCTGAGCGGTGGGAATACCCTTGATGGGATAGTCCGTCTTGTTGTTGTAGTCGTTGAACATGGGCAGTCCGTCCTTGGTCTTGAAGGCGTTCACCAGGTTCTGCGTGGGCTTGTGGAAGTCCCATCCGCACGACCAGATGCCCCAGCAGCCATTCAGCATGTTGCTCCAGTTGGCACGTCCGTAGAGGGTGTTGTCGTCCTGATAGTCAGAGTGCTGGACGGCGAAGATGCTCTCCTTCGAGTTCTTGTACTCGGGGAGGAAGATGTCGCCAAAGTCCTCGAGATAGCCGTAGCTTGAGCTCTTCACCACCTCCGTGTACTTCAGCACTTCCTGCATGTAGCTATTGTTGATATGACTCACGCCGGTGCTGGCCTCGTAGCCATCACCCCATGCCATTGTCAGGTAGCACTTTGCCAGATAGGCAGCAGCGGCAATCTTGTTGGCACGTCCACCCTGGGCCTGCGTGACGGGCAGCACGTCGTAGGCGAACTTGAAGTCGGCGACGATCTTGTCCATCAGCTCCTCATGCGTGAACTGGTTGTTGGGTGTCTGCTCCTCGGTGTGGTTCTTATAGACTTCCTCGTCGACCCAGGGTACCTGGTACCACATCTGCACGAGTTTGAAGTAGAAGTGGGCACGCAGGAAGCGCACCTCGCCCTCGCGGATCTTGGTGGTCTCCTCGCCCAGCTTGGCATTGCCATACTCGGCCAGTGAAACCAGTGCACGGTTGCAGCGTGAGATGCTGCAGTAGAAGTGATACCAGAGCTCGTCCATGTGGTCAGGCGTAGAAGCCGTCAGTGTCGACCACACCTCGACGGGGTGGTAGTTGGTGTCGGTGGTACCCGAGCCACCCTTCATGGCGTCGTCAGACGAGACGTCACCGTAGGGCCACAGGTTGAACGGATAGGTGTACCAGTCGTCGCCAAGCTTGGCATAGGCCGAGGTAACCATTTCGTCGGGCTGGCTCATGGCGAGGTCCTCGCTGATGACACCCTGCGGCTCGACGTCGATAAAGTCGTTGCACGAGGTGAGGAGCAACCCACCCCCAACCCCTCCCAAAGTGAGGGGGGCTAAGATAGTGCTGAGCCCTACAACTACCGTTGTTATTCTCTTTTTCATTATTTTGATATTCATAATTGTATTTGTTTTGTTGACAATGTTTTTTACAAGTCTATAATATCTCCCCTCCCTTGGGGAGGGGCATGGGGGTGGGTTTTAGAATGAGGTCTGGATACCGAATGAGATTGACGTTGAGTTAGGATACATCCAGCGGGGATTCTCCGGGTCAGAGCAAGTCAGCGAGCCCGACTTCAGCGTCAGCAGGTTGTGACCTGAGACATAGACGCGGGCACTGGTCATCTTGATGGGCTTGAGGTACTTCTCGGGTACGTTGTAGCCAATCTGCACCTGACGGAGCTTGGCGTACGAGCCATTCTCGACGAAGTAGCTTGAAGCGCGGTTCTCGTTACCCACGTTGTTGGTAGTCAGGGCGGGGATGTCACTGCCAGTGTTGGCGGTGGTCCAGGCGCCGAGCATGCGGTTACCCTTGTTCGAGCCAGCATCGGTGATTGAGTAGAAGTCGGTCTGGAACTTCTGGTCGTTGTACACGTCCTGACCGGCAACACCCTGCCAGAACATGGTGAAGTCGAAGTCCTTGTAACCCAGCTCGAAGTTCAAGCCCCATGAGAAGTTGGGCACGGGATTGAAGATCCAGGTCTGGTCCTGCTCGTTGATGATACCGTTACCATCGAGGTCGGCATACTTCAGACCACCCACGCGAGCGTTGTCCTGACCACCGGCCAGCACCTCTTCACGCGACTGGAACAGTCCGTCGACGACGTAGCCCACAATCGAGCCGTAGGGCTTCTTAGCCTCCACGAGGTTCTGCTTGGCGGTGTGTACATACGAGCCAGTGGTTGTCTCAGGCAGGTAGGTCACACGCTGGCGGAAGAAGTCCAGGTTACCGTTGATGTTGTAGCGCAGGCCAAAGTCGGTTGTGCCACGATAGCCCAGTGCAAACTCCATACCCCAGTTACGCAGGCTGGGACCGTTGAGCCACGAAGCACCACCCTCACCCATCGAGCCGAGGTAGGCAGGATTGATCAGCATGTCCTTCACATTCTTAATATATGCATCGACAGTACCGTAGACAGAGTTGCCGAAGAGCGTGAAGTCGAGACCGGCGTTATACTGCTCGGTGGTCTCCCACTTCAGGTTGTTGTTCTGCGACTGTGTGGCACGGAAGCCCGAGGGATAGATGCCACTGCCCTGCAGTGCGAGGTCGTAAGCCGTCGACTCGTTGCGTCCACCACCGTAGGTAGCGGCATAGAGTCCGTAACGGGCGTAGTTCGAGATGGCCTGGTTACCAGTCTCACCCCACGATGCACGCACCTTCAGGTCGTTGATCCAGTCCTGATGTAGGTTCTCTGAGAGACGATAACCCAGCGTGAAGGCGGGGAAGGTACCGTAGCGGTTGTTCTCACCGAAGCGTGAGCTACCGTCGCGGCGGATGGTGAACGAAGCGAGCACCAGGTCCTTCCAGTTATAGTCGAGCTTACCGAAGAGCGACACGAGGTTGTAGCCCTCGCGGATACCACCGGCACGCTGTGTGCCTGTTGCAGCATCGGGCCACATGTAGTCGTAGTTCTCCAGGGCGAACATCTGTGCGTAGGCGTTAGCACGGTCTTCCACGTCGCGGTGGAGCTCCAGACCGGCCAGCACGATGAAGTTGTGATCGGCAGCGAGTGTGAAGTTGTAGTTAGCGGTGTTCGACCATGTCCACTTCACCGAGGTCTTGCTACCCAGGTTAGCCGACGGCGTCGAGTTGTTCACAACGTCCGAGTGCCATGTATAAGTCACGCTGTGGATGAACTCCGACCAGTAGTCGAGACCGAAGTTTGAGCGCAGCGTCAGACCCTTGACGGGCTGCAGGTTCACGTAAGCGTTACCAAATATACGCCACATCTTCAGGCGGTTATCACGGTTGTGGTAGAGCTCACGCAGGGGGTTCTGACGGTCACTCATGCCACCGACAGGACCTGAGAATGTCGTGCCGTCCTCTTCGTAGACGGGCAGTGTGGGCGACATCTTCAGTGCGTTCTCCAGCGGCTGGCAGTCCACCTGGTCAGAGTAAGTGATGGTAGCGTTCTCACCGACGGTGACAATCTTGTTCACCTTGTAGCTGGTGTTGATACGTCCCGAGAAGCTCTCGAAGTCGGTGTACTTCAGAATACCGTTGTTCTTCTTGTAACCGAAGGAGAACAGAGCCGACGACTTATCGGTGGCATTCGAGAGCGAGAGGTCGTAGTTCTGCGAGAAGCCCGTGCGCGAGATCTCGTCCAGCCAGTCAGTATCGCTGTAGCGCATGGTGCGCTTCGAGTTCATGAAGCCATCGTAGAGGCCATTGACGGTGAACTGGCGCATCTGCTGAGTGGCGGGGTCGTAGGCCTGGATGGCCGTACCTGCCTTGGCGTTGAGCGTCAGACCGTAGTTGTTGGCATATTGCTCAGGATCCAGACCGTCGTTCATGGCAGCCTGTGCCATGGCGGTGGCATACTCAGCGGTGTTGGCCAGCTTCATCATCGACTGCGAGTTGTAGAACTGAGCGGTGAGGTTGGCTGAGAAGTCGACCTTCACCTTGTCGCCCTTCTTACCCGAGCGGGTGGTGATGATGATCACACCGTTAGCAGCGCGGCTACCGTAGATGCTGGCCGAGGCAGCATCCTTCAGCACCTGCATCGACTCGATGTCGTTCATGTTCAGCGTGTTCAGGTTTGTCGTCGTGGGCACACCATCGATGATGAACAGGGGGTCCTGCGACGAGTTGAACGAGCCACCACCACGGATACGGACGGTACCGGCGCCTACTGGCGAACCATTGCTCGTGATGGTCATGCCGGGAACCTTACCCTGCAGGGCACGCATGGGGTCGGTGTCCGACGAGGTCTTCAGTTCGTCGGTCTTCACCACGGCCACCGAACCGGTCAGGTCGGCCTTACGCTGCGTCTGATAACCGGTCACCACAACCTCGGCCAGCTCACTGGCGTTCTCTTTCAGTGACACTTTCATGCCATTAGCGGCAGGCATTTCCACGGGGTCATAGCCGATGTAGGTGAACACGAGGGTTGTCCCTGCGGCCACTTTCAGCTTGAAGTTACCGTCGAAGTCGGTCACGGTGCCGTTCGACGTCCCTTTCTCTTTGACGGTTGCGCCAATGACACCCTCACCGAACTCGTCGAGTACGGTGCCCGTAATCTCTGTTTGCGCGTACAATAATGTACTCGCAAAGATGAGCATGGTGCTCAGTAGGAATCTCCTTACTTTTTCCATTTGCTTTTGAATTTAAAGTTAAAAATACTATTGTTTTGGTTACTATCGTCGTTCCGGTTAATTCGGTTAATCGTCATCTTACATCTAAGGTTTCATCGTCTTTCTCGTCATTTAAGGTACGCCCGGCACAGTGCCAGTGACATTCTTGGCTGCAAAGGTATCTGAAAATCCCCGTAGGGACTGCTATTTATCGTTCATCTGCTCACAAATATGTTACGATGCAACAATTTTGCACAACTATGAACGATATTTGCTATCTGCTTCAACGTTTTCGCCTTACCTTTGCACCCAGAAAATACGAAAGGTGTGGACCTTCGGCGTTTCACTTTCGGACCTGGTCTGCGACAACCTAAGAATAGATGAAACGTCAGTCCACACCATTTTTCGTCAACGACAGCCGTGGGGGCATCACTGCCCACACGGCATTTAAAACGATGAGTCTGCACTTGTTCACTCCTTATTCTTTATTGGCCAAGGTCGCAGTTTGGTCCGAAAAGAGTCAGCAGCGCTGTTTTCTTGTTTTTCCCACAATGTCTGCAAGGCATTTGCCAGTGGCAACTGCAGGTCCTCAGCACCTGCAACAACACCTTTGCGGTTGCAAAGTTAACAAATAAAATCGAGAAACAAGCATGTTTCTCCCAAAAAATTTCATCTTTTTTTCGGCTGAACGAGATACCACGCTGTAGGTAAATGGTTTAGGGGGGAGCTTAAGTAGAAAAAAAATAACTTGGTATTGTATTGAAAGAAATCAGCAAGAATTAGAAAGAATCATTTCAAACAATGAGAAAAAATATTTCTTTTCATTCTAGTTCCGCAAGTACTGCGGAACTAGAATTCTTCATTACTTTTCCTCAAAAAAGTTTGGTGGATTGAAAAAAAAGTTGTATTTTTGCAGCATGTTTCGTATGCAGCGGCATGGCGGTAACACGACATCTCAAAACTATATGAGGCACTGATACTACAATTTCACTGAGCTACCAAAAAGGACAATAGGTATCAACAAAACCAATAAAAACAGTAGCCTTATGAAATCGATGTCGAAAAGGCCGGCGGGAAGCCTTAGAACGTCCCGCATTCTTAGCGGAGGAATCCAGTTCGGAGGAAAATCGCTCTTCTTGCCGACAACTGAGGTTCCGGTAGTCGTGCAGGCTCTGACACGCAGTCAGATCGAAGCCATACCAAAAACCCATTTTTCGGTCAAGGAGTTTGGGGGTGAGAATCGCAAGTCAGTCAGAGCAGCGATCGAAACCGCCAACAAAATGTCTGGAAAGCACACAGTGGGTATTGTGACCATTGGCGACAGCGCCATCAACTCACGTATCATCCGTTTCAACTCGTCAGGCACGCGTCTGCGCAAGCAGCGTAAGTATTACCTGCTCAGGAAGCCCCCAAAGGCATCCAGGTTTCGCCCCATGATAGGTCTTGCCATGTTTGCGCAAAGCCTCATTGTGGACTCCGGCAATGAATTGATCATGTGCAGCGTGCCGTCCTCGGAGCCTTCATCATTGACGGATGAGCAATTCATCACCGTCATCAAGAAGCTCGAAGAAGCTAAGAACGAGTTGAATAGCATGCGACACACATACAACAATGGTGGCGGCCCACCCCCTCCGAGCACCATCTTCAAGCCCGGCATCGACGAACGGCGCATGATCGAGAGCATCAAAACGGTACGTCGCGTCATCATGGGCGACCAGAAGGAGTGCAGCATCGGCGGGATAACATGCAAGTTCATGGACTTCTGCGTACTCACATTCCTGACACTCAGCCGCATGCGCTTCATCAAGAACATCACCCAGAAGGCATTCTGCGAATTCCTGAACAAGGAGGAACTGTTCGGCAGCGAGAAGCCTCGACTGAGAACCTTCAACAAACATTTCCACAGGATGCCAGAGGACTATCTGAAGACGCTCAAGGGCCTGCCCTTCAACCCCACGCAGGCGCCTGAAAAGAGATTCGACAACGACGTCTGGTACAAGGCATGCCACACGCTTGCCAAGGCATTCCACAACACGAACTATTTCGTGTTCATGCGCAACCGCAAAAAACAGCTCGAAGAGCTTGTGTTATAAGCACATACGCCATCCATCACCATGAGGACCCTATCACGGGGCCCTCTTTTTTTGGCCACGCCCAACGACCATTCTGCCACGCTATTGGCGGAGTCAGGAAAAAGCGGTAACTTTGTGGACGTGAAGAGGGGGGGGATTTGGGGGAGTTTGATTTGGGGGAGTTAAGGGGAGTTAGGGGGAGTTAGGAGGAGTTAAAGGGACGATAGAGCTGCTGCGGCAGAAGTAACGTCCGATGACCCAAAAGACCCAGATGACCCAGAAGACCTAGAAGACCCAGATGACCCAGAAGACCCAGATGACCCAGATGACCCAGAAGACCCAGAAGACTCATAACAACTCAAAATACGCACAGATATGAACACAAACTATTCGACACAAAAAGTGAGCCTCTTCAAGAACTTGCAGTCCATCCCCAGCGTGACGACCGAGCTCAAAGAGGTGTTACGCCTCGTCAAGTACGACAGCGGCGTAAAGGGAGCGACCGAGATCTATCGGAAGATGAAGGCCGTCCTCGGCAAGGACAAGGCCGACGAAGAAGTGAAAAGCAGCAAGATGCCCGCCATCTCGGTGGCGGTCATCTTCGACGGCATTGGGCGCAAGGCCGACCACATCACGGCTTTCACGGGGCTGGCGCTGGTCGACCTCGACCACATCGCAGACGATGATGACGACAACCGTGCGGCCACCATCGAAGCTGTCAGACAGAAGATCATGGCCGACCCACACACGCTGATGTGCTACGTCACCGCCAGCGGCAACGGCTTCCGCATCCTGTATCGCTATCAGCGCGTCACCACCACCCCTTCAGGCCGACGTTCCAAGGCGAAAGCTACATCGGACATCCAGCTCACGGCAGCCTCCTGGCCCGTGGCCTTCCAGAAGGGCAACCGCTACTTTACAGAGCTGACGGGCCACGCCTACGACGCCCAGTGTGGTGACTACAGCCGCCTGTGCGGCCTGGCACACGACGAGCTGGTGTACGTCAACTGGGCGGCCGAGCCATTCGTCATCACCGACGACGAGATGCTCACTGCCAACTTCAACGCGAAGGGCAAGAAAGGCAAGCCACGCCACGACGACCCCACGGGCACCCATACCACAAGCGCCGAGCAGGCATGGCCACGCGTGGAGCAGGAGCTGCAACGCCGCCAGATCGTCTACCAAAGCGGCCATCACCACGACTACGTCATGCACGCAGCATTCCTGATGAACCGCTACGGCGTGGACCTCGACGAGCTGCTCGTATGGGCTGCCCAGGAGTGGAGCGACTACGACAGCAGGCAGCGCGAGAGCACCATACGCAGCTGCTACCGCAAGACCGACGATCACGGCACATGGCGCCTGAACCGCCAGGGGCGCAAGGGCAAAGAGACGTCGATGATCACTCTGCCCGAGATCAGGGAGTGGCTTCAAAAGCGTATGGAAGTGTCACACAACTTGTTGACTGACCAGCTGATGTTCAAGCTCCTCGCAAAATCTTCGAAAAAGAAGAACGCCACGCCACGTCCCCCCGCCAACGCCAGTGGCGCTTCGGCAAGCCAGGCACTCCAGCCCTCCTCCGTCTCTCCCCAAGGGCGTGAGGGGCTCGACGAGACCTGGCATATACTCGACGAGCGCACCGTCTGCTCCATTCGCAGTCAGATGGCAAAGGACACCGACAAGCGTGTGCTGAAGAACGACGTCATGGACGTGCTCCACTCTGACTTCGCACGTCTCTACCACCCCGTGCGCGAGTACATCGACGCACTGCCCCCATGGGACGGCAAAGACCGCGTAAAGGAGCTGTGTAGCCATGTAACAGAGGTCTCCCCAAGCCCCTCCGAAGGTAATGTGACACCCACCCCCATCCCCTCCCCAAGGGAGGGGAGCTTATATAGTTCTAGCGTCGGAAGGGAGGGGAGTTTATATAGTTCTTCCGTCGGAGACACCGCCTCTAAAGGTAACCAGACATCCCAGCCCCCCTCTGGCTCCCCCCAAAGGAGGGAGGGGCTTGGGGAGGCCTTTTGTAACCAAACATCCCCTCCTTCGGAGGGGCTTGGGGAGGCTCGTAATTATTTCCACTGGGCCCTCCACAAGTGGCTCGTGGCAACAGTGGCCACATGGATGTACGACGACATCGTCAATCACGAGATCTTCGTCATCATCGGCGCACAAGGCATCTACAAGACCACCTTCTTCCGCCACCTGCTGCCACCACAGCTGCGCATGTACTTCTGGGAGAACGCCCACAACTCGTTCGCATCGAAGGACGACCACCTGGCATTCGCCGAGAACTGCCTGTCGGAAATCGAGGAGATCGACATGCAGAACCCGCGCGACATCTCCGAGCTGAAAGCACTGGCCACCAGCGAGAAGGTGAAGGAGCGTCGACCCTACGCCCGCTTCTCCGAGGAGAAGCCTCGCCTGGCATCGCTCTGCGGATCGGGCAACCAGCAGCACTTCCTCAGCGACGACACGGGCAACCGACGCTGGCTCTGCTTCCTGGTGACACACATCGACGACCCACGCACCTGGGACATCGACTACGAGCAGCTCTACGCACAGCTGCGCGACGAGCTGCGCCAGGGCTTCCGCTACTGGTTCAACCAGGATGAGCAGCGCATCGTGGAGCAGCAGAACCAGGCCTTCCGCATCGAGAGCGACGAGGAGCAGCTCATCCGCTCACGCCTGCGCCCACCACGCACCGGCGAGAAAATCACCCTGATGAACGCCGCCAGCATCTGCCAGTTCATCAACGGCGGCATCGTGGGCCGCGGGCTTAGCACGAGGAAGGTGTCAGTCATCATGGCAAAGCTGGGATTCAACAAAGTCCATACAATGCAAGGCAACTTCTTTGAGGTCTATCAGATTCCAGCCGACCAGATACAAGCTACACTGGCAATGACCAACGACACCAACGAAAATAATAAAAACGCAGCCCCAACATCTGTAGAAGAAAATCTGCCTTTCTAATGAACGATTATGAAGGATATGAAGGATATGAAGGATAAAATAGCAACTTTCCTTATAGAAATTATTTACCCCCATAGGTAAATGTTTTCCTTATAAGTAAGTTAGTATTCTATCCTTCATATCCTTCATAAAGGGCAAAGATGACACTCGAAAGTTAGCCACTTCCGCATCCTAATCCACGAACTAACCAGCTGTGACTATGACACTTAGCACTCATAAGCGCACCATACGTCACCACTCCAAAGATGACATCGCACACAACACGCAGACCACTCAAAAGTATGACATTTAGCGTCAAAAACATGACATTTAGCCCCAAAAACCACCGCATTTCATGTAAAATGGGCCCCATTTTGTGCACAAAAATGCGTTTTTTTGCGCCGAAAACGCGTTTTTCTGCAACAAATCGTGCAGGGGTGGGCGCAAAAAGTGCGGGTTTGGGCGCAAAAAATGCCGTGTTTTGCAGCAAAAATGCCGTGTTTTGCAGCGAAAAGTATGGCATTTTGCAGCGAAAGTGCCATGTTTTGCAGTGAAAAGTATGGCATTTAGCAGTAAAAAGTATGGCATTTAGCAGTGAAAAGTATGGCATTTAGCAGTGAAAGTGCCGTGTTTAGCAGTGAAAAGTATGGCATTTAGCAGTGAAAGTGCCGTGTTTTGCAGTGAAAAGTATGGCATTTAGCAGTGAAAGTGCCGTGTTTAGCAGTGAAAGTGCCGTGTTTAGCACTCTAAAAAACTATCGTCCCTTTAACTCCCCTTTAACTCCCCCTAACTCCCCTTTAACTCCCCAAAATCAAACTCCCCTTTAACTCCCCAAAACACCCCCCCATGACCATCAAGAGTTATCCCAAGTCCGAGCTCGCCATGCTCTACTTCCCCGACAGCACTCCGCACGTAGCCCTCAACCGTCTCAACGCCTGGATCCGCCGTTGTCCTCCCCTCACCGACGCCCTTGCAGCCTGTTACCAGAGCCGCCACGCCAAGTTCTTCTCTGCCCAGGCCGTCCGCTACATCGTGGAATACCTCGGCGAGCCGTAGCCCCCAATGTTCAACCGCCAATGTTTACCCGCCAATGTATATCGCCAATGCGTGGCCGCCAATGTTTACCCGCAAGGCAGAACATCGGCGCTGGGCCTGGCCGCCAATGTTTACCCGCCGGGGCAGGCCGCCAATGTAGGGGCAGGCCCATTCCCGACGTTCCGTCGCCTACCCGTAGCCTTTGTGCCAGCCCGATGGCCCCCTAGGGCCACTCTCCGCGCCAATGCCAAGCCGCCAGTGTGGGCCGCCAGTGTAGGGGCAGGCCCATTCCCGACGTTCCGTCGCCTACCCGTAGCCTTTGTGCCAGCCCGATGGCCCCCTAGGGCCACTCTCCGCGGACATGCGTGGCCGCCAATGTTTACCCGCCGGTGCGTGGCCGCCAGTGTAGGGGCAGGCCCCTACACTACTTCACCACCACCTTTCGGCCATTCTGGATGTAGATTCCCTTGCGTGTGGGCTGGTGGTTGAGCTTTTTGCCGTCGAGGGAGTAGATCTCGGTGGGTGAGGTGTGTGGTGTGAGGCGTGAGGCGTCAGTTTCCACATCCACGATGCCCTGTGTGTCGGTGGTGCCGAAGAAGAGGCGTGCGCCATTGACGTCGCCGGCGGTGATGCCGTCGGCCAGCTGGAAGTAGGCACGGCATGCGCCGATGGTGGCACCGCTCTGCGGCCAGTAGAGCGTGTTCTCTACGCCCATGAGCAGGATGCTCCTGTCCTCGGTGTCGAAGCTCCGGAAGTCGTAGTTGCCCTTGAAGGTGACGACACCAGCGACGTCCTTGTCGTTCATCGTCTTGTCGATGGTGACGTCTTTGAACGTCGGGTCGGTGATGGAAGACGACTCGTACTTGCCGAATACGGGCACCACGTAGACGTCATCATCATCCACCTGCCAGTCAGCGCCGCCATTATTAAGGGCATTTGCGAGGACGGCTGCGCTCATGTTGCTGGCGTCATCGCCCTGCTCGCCGCCGGCAGTCCTGCGGTAGCAGTTGGTGATGGTGGCGTTGCTGATGTAGCGGAACGGAGCCGTGCCCTGGTCGCTGTCGTTACTAATGTCGATGTCGAGCTTATAGCCGGCCCCGTCGAAGGTGCCATTGAAAGGATAATCCGCAGTGCCCACCATCTGTGTGACGCCTTCGATGTCGCTGCCCAGCTGCACCACCTTGCCTGCATAACTGTTGCCCGCAGCAACGTCCGAGGCAAAGCTGTTCCAGTCGTCCGCCGACCTGATGACGAGCTTCTCCCACTTAATAATATAAGGTGTGCCGGCCACGAGCTCGGTGACGGCGTCGCCGAACTGCAGGTCGAGGGTGCCGCCGGTGAGTGTGGCGCTCTCGAGCGTGCGGGCCTCGGCGCCGGCGAGGGGCGAGCCAGCGAGCGTGAGGCTGAAGGGCAGGCACAGCGTGTTCCACGCACCGTCCTTGTAGAGCGTGCGGCCGCCGAGGGTGACGTTGGCATGTTCGCCGTTGTTGGTGTCTATCGCTTCAGCATTGTCGGTGCCACCGTCGGCCAGCATGACAACAGGCAACGGCATGGTGGTGAACGTGATGACCGGCGACCAGGAGGAGGCATCGTCGCCCAGCACGCTGCGCACCTTCACCTCATAGTCCGTCTCGGCTTCGAGGCCGGTGAGGGTGTAGGGGTTCTCGGTGGTGGTGACGCTCTGAAAGCCAGCGATGGCGATGTCGTCCAAGCCGACAGCGTATCCATAGTTATCGGTCATCAGGAATCCAATCTGGTAGTTGGCGGCAAGCCCCGTTAGCGCAATGGTCATCTCCTTCCAGTCGCTATGTTCATCCGTGATGGTGCGCAGCTCGTTCCAATCTTCTTCGTTCACGCGGTAATACACCCTTAACGCATTGATGTCGCCATCCCAGCTTTCGTTAACCATCCAGAACGTCAGGGTGGCAGCGGACAGCCCGCTCAAATCCATCGTAGGCGTGATGAGATAGGTCTGGTCACCGCTATTGCTGTGCGAGATTTTAGCATTACGGTTGCCGCTGTGCGCAGAAGACACGGCATTTCCATATCCTTCGCCGACACCTGTGTCGACAGTCCATTGGCCATTGCCCGAACTTGTCCAGCCCTGAGGCAGCCCATCACCTCCTTCAAATCCTTCGGAGAAGAAGGGGGCTATTTGGCGGTAAGCCACCTCCTATTGCGTGGCAGACACGTTCTCCGTCCAGCTCAGCGTGGCCGAGGCGGTTGTGGAGGCCATGCAGCGCAGGTCAGTTGGTGCTGGCAACGCCCACGTCGCCGTGTACGCTCTATGGCCTGTCGCCCCTTTGGTGATGGTCACCTCCATGGAGGGACTGGTGAGGCTGGTGCCCGTCCATCCGGCGAAGTCGTAACCATTGCGCACGGGGTTCACCAGGGTGAACGTCGGGCTCTACACGTTATAGCTCGTGGGGTTGCTCTGGCCTCCGGGCAGTGAGCCGCCGCCGAGGTCATAAGTGATGGTGTACTGTTCGCGCATGTAGCTGCCCGTTATCGTCACGTCGGCGTCGGGCATGGTCAGCGTCCAGCCTTCGTCGTCGCTACCCGTGAGCGTAGCGCTGGCGGGGGTAGCGCTGTAGCCGCCGGTGAAGGTGTAGCCAGTCCAGGGGATTTGGCCGAGGGTGAGGCTCACCTGGTCATCTTTTCCATAATAACGGTTGCCGCCAAACATGATACCCGTCGCATAGGCAGTGATGCCGCTGAGGCCGTATTGCTGGGTGGGTGTTTCGGCGAAGTCCACGGTGGTGTGCGTTCCTGCGGTAATGATGCGGGCCTGCGTGCCCTGGGCGACGCCGAGGGACTGCGTGTAGTAGCTGTTTTTGATGTCGGCGGGCAGCTTGTCATTGTGCTGGCAGCAGAAGGTTGCGCCACCGCTGACATAGTCCTCATCCGCTGCGAGGGATGCGGGGGCATAGAGGCAGTTGGTGATGTTGACGATTTTGGTGTCGCCCTTCCAGCCCACGAAACCGCCGCCAGACCCCTGGCCGTTGGTCTGGAGCAGCTTGCCGTTGAAGAGACAGCCCTCGAAGGAAATGGAATAGCCATAATTCACATCAGAAGCTCGGCTCCAGCCTACGAAGCCGCTGTTGTTGCCGGCACTGCAATGGACGACGGCGCTGCTCACGCAATTGCTAAAGCTGACGCTATGCTCGCAGAGACCTACGAAACCGCCCACCCTGTCGCGGGTGGAGGTGATTTCGACCGTGCTCATGCAGTTCTCGATGGTGATGCTGCCGAAGAGGTGCCCGATGAGTCCTCCCACACCGGGCTGGGGATTCGTATCGAGGGTTGTGTAGGCAGCGTAAATATATCCGTCGATATGAAGGTTGCTGAACTTGGCACCGCCTGTCACGGCAGGGAAAGGAGCTACGAACTGGGCATCGACGGGTGTCTCGGCACGGCCATATTGGAGGGTCAGCGTGTGGTCGCAGCCATTGAATGTGCCCTGAAACCCAGTGGCGCCGTTGCCCGCCATGCTGGTAACAGTGATGTTGTCGGCCAGCTGGATGGTCTTGCCGTTGAACGTCTCGCCAGCGGTGAGCTGGTCGCAGAAGTAGTTCCAGCCTTCGGCGGTGCTGATGGTGTAGGGATGAGCGTCGGTGCCGTCGGCTCCGCTGGCCATGCCGAACATGTCGGTATAGTTGGCAGCAACGGTGGCGTCGCTGCTGATGGTGAAGGTGTTGCCGCTGATGGGCGAGCCGTTGACGGTGTAGCCGCTGAAGGCATAGCCAAACGAAGGGGCGGCATGGTCGAGGGTGACGGTGCCTACGTAGTAGCTGGTGCCGCCGTAGCTGAAGGCGGTGGTGGCTGTAGCAGTCACACCCGTGCCGAGGGTGAGGGTGTAAGCGCGGCCAGTGTTGGAGACAGTGCTATTATTATTTGTGTATATTGCCTTGTAGTTGTGGGCTGCATTGCTGTCGTAGAAATAGCAGTTGGTGATGGTGCTACCTGATGCATAATGAACAATGGCAGCGACCTTTCCTGATGCATTTACATTCGTGAGTGTGGGATTAATGACGTAGCATTTGTCAATACTACTATTAGACATTGCCTCTGCTGCGATGCCACCGACCGTTACATCCGAAGGCGCATCCGAATTGTCACAACTGATAACAGGGCTGACAAGGAGAACATTCTTGATGGTACCGCTATAGACTTTAAAGAAAAGACCGGCTCCTTCGCGGTCGGTCACATGCATCGTGAGGCCGCTGATGGCGTAGCCGCCACCATCGTAGGTGCCTCTAAAATAAGGTTTTCCTATCGGCGTGAAGTCACCACCGGTAAGGGTGATGTTGCCGGTCTGCTTGAAGCGTTTGTTCGTTGCAAAGTTACCCGCATCTGTGTAGGTGGCGATGGCGCGTAGTGCGGCCTCGCAGTCCACTTTGTAGTAGCTGCCCTCGGCATCATTCTCGATGGTGAAGTTGTAGCCGCCGAGGTTCTCGGTTTCTGCCCACGCCGTTGTGGCCGTGGTGATCATCATCACGATCAGCACGATGGCTGTGCGGGAGAGTGCGCCGCCCGGCACGCTGGCCGGTAGCGCGAAAATGTTCTTAATGGTTCGTTTCATTGTTCCTATTGTGATGTATTTGATGGTTGCGCTGCTCATTGTCTTGTCCGTTTCGCTGGTGCGGAAGCTGCACGGTGTCATCTAAAAACGGGTGCAAAGTCACGAATAATTTTTGGTAAGTCGAGGCATTTTGCGTTAAAAGTGATGGTAACGGCAAATTTATCGTATCGTAGCGCATGGCAAGGCACGATGCGTATGGATGGCGGAAGCGAAATGTTGTACCTTTGTACTATCAGAGAAACACTCTGAGGGAGTCGAGGGACAAGCAAGTCGCGCGGTAGCTGGTCCACACCACTCTCTAATTATTTACTTCAAAACACACACACACGACTATGATTCGTTACAACCTGCGTAAGAACCGCAACGACCAGTCGACCACCTACGGCAAGTACTACGCCTACCCGGTGATCGACGAGACCCTGGACCTGGACATGCTCGCTGAGCACATGGCCGCACACAACACCCCCTTCTCGAAGGGCGTCATCAAGGGCATGCTCACCGACATGGTGGTCTGCATCAAGGAGATCCTCCTTGAGGGTAAGAACGTGAAGATCGCCGACCTCGCCATCTTCTCGCTCGGCATCAAGAACGCAAAGGGCGGCGCCGCCTCACAGGAGGACTTCACCGTCCGCGACAATGTGCAGAGCGTGAAGCTGCGCGCACGTGCCACGGGCGTGCTCATCTCGAAGAGCCTGAACCTGGTGGCCTCGCTGAAGAAGGTCAGCGTTCCCAACACCCCGACTGACAACGAGCCCTCAGGCGACGGCCAGAACGGGTAGTGTTGAGGAGGGGGGAGAGGAAGGAGATGAGGAGATGAGGAGGTGAGGAGGTAAAGTAGAATAGATCTACTCCTCAATTCCTGTTGCTGGATGTCAGGGTAGAGGTATTCTACTTTACCTCCACGACTCCTCAACTCCTCAACACCTCACCTCCTCAACTCCACAACTCCTCAACTTAAAAACAACGAATTAAGACGAATTTTACGAATTTCACGAATTATCATGTTTGGGATTGCGAAAACATACGAAAGAGCGAAAGGATGCGAAAATTTTCGCGATGTTCGCGCTTTTCGTGCACTTTCGCAATAAGTAACAACTAATTCAAGTTTCGCAAGCTATGAAAACGATGCGCAGAACTTGAATCAATTATAATTCGTACAATTCGTGAGATTCGTCTTCATTCGTTGTTAAGTAATGATGAAAAATAAGTTGGTACTTTTGTCAATGAAAGAAATTGGCAACAATATAAAATAATTACATTCAGAAATTAAAAGAAATATTTTTTCTTATTGTTGGAAGTTATTCTTTCTAATTCTTGCTGATTTCTTTCAAAACAATACCAATTTATTTCTTCTACTTCTACTAAAGAGAAAAGAATGAAATTGTTAAATCATTAATTACAACGATTATGAAACTACTGAAAGACATGAAAACCTGGAAGACCATCATCCAGTTCATCATCACCGTCCTCACCGCCATCATCAGCTCGTTCTTCGTACAAAGCTGCAGGGGATAAACTAACTTATCCCCCTCCTACAGGAGGGGTTCTTCGCAGAGCGAAACGGCAAAGCCGAGCGAGGGGAGGTCTCTTGTGGCTAATGTCGGATCCCCCCTAACCTCCCCTTTCGCTCCCCCTTAAACTCCCCTTTGACTCCCCTTTAACTCCACCTATCGTCCCTTTAACTCCCCTTTAACTCCCCCTAACTCCCCCTAACTCCCCAAATCAAACTCCCCAAAAAATGAGACACATAGACCTAATTGTTGTACACTGCTCGGCCACACGCGCCGACAAACGCTACTCCGTGCTCCAACTCATCCGCGACCATCGCGACCGCTTCGGGTTCACAGGCTACCACTACTACATCACCCGCGATGGCCTCACGTACCAGACGCGCCACGAACAGTTCATCGGTGCCCACGCCAAAGGCTACAACAAGCACTCGATCGGCGTGTGCTACGAAGGAGGCCTCGACGCCAAGGGGCAGCCCTGCGATACCCGCACGAAACGCCAGAAGATCGTCCTGCTGGCACTGCTACAACGCCTCGTGGCCGAACACCCTGGCGCCCGCATCGTTGGCCACCGTGACCTGCCTGGCGTCAACAAAGCCTGCCCCTGCTTCGACTGCTCGGAATATGCCGACCTACAGTCACCACAGCCTGCCCCGTAGGGGGGTGACAGTGGTAGCCAGCCCAGCCTGCCCCGTAGGGGCATGACAGCGGAAATGTATATAGACACACTGGCCCTTACGGGCCAACGGGCTAGCACGGGGCCTGCCCCTACATTGGCGGCCTGGCCCATCATCGGAAGGCATTTCCGCGAAGAGTGGCCCTGACGGGCCATCGGGCTGGCACAAGGCCTGCCCCTACACTGGCGACATTGCCCATCCGCACAAGGCCTGCCCCCCTACATTGGCGGCATTGCCCATCCGCAGAAGGCCTGCCCCTAAACACAATGCGCAGCAGCTCCCCTCCCTTCAAGGGGAGGGGAGCTACTGCGCCGTCATTCGCGGGGCTAGTTCGACCTTTTTAAAGTGGACTCAATAAGCAAATAAATAAAGTTCGACTTTTTAAAAGTGGACTGAATAACCGAATAAAATAATGTACACGCGCAGGCGTGTACATTATTTATAATCTACATGACTTTCGTCAGCCAGGAAGGGAGCGGAGAAATAAGGAATTGCTCTATCCTACTTTACCTCCTTTACCTCCTTTACTCCTCTACTCCTCAACTATCCTCCTCAACTCCTTCAAACGCCCTACAGCGCGTTGTAGTCTCCGGTGAATGTGGTGGTCGACATGTCGCCGGTCTGATAGCCACGCTTCAGCCAGCGCTTGCGCTGGTCGCTAGTGCCATGGGTGAACGACTCGGGCGTGGCACGTCCCTGTGCCTTCTTCTGCAACCAGTCGTCGCCGATGGCCTTTGCCAGCTCGAGACCCTTCTCCAGGTCGCCATACTCCATGGAGTGGTTCATGGCATCCTCGTAGTGAGCCCACACACCGGCATAGTAGTCGGCAAGCAGCTCCAGGCGGACGCTGATCTGGTTGGCCTGTGTCTTGTTGGTCTGGCTCATGGCCTGGTGGGCCTTGGTGAGGGAGCCAGTGAGATACTCTACGTGGTGGCCTATCTCGTGGGCAATGACGTAGGCATAGGCGAAGGTGTTACCCTCGACGCCAAGCTGGCGCTTCATCTCGGTGAAGAACGACAGGTCGACATACAGCTTCTGGTCGCCAGAGCAATAGAAGGGGCCAACGGCTGCCGTGGCGTTACCACAGGCTGACTGCACCTGATTGCTGAAGAGCACCAGCGTAGGATACTGATACTCGCCCCAGCCCTGCTCGGCAAACACCTTCGTCCAGACATCCTCGGTAGAGGCGAGGATCTGCTTGCACTCAGCTGCGAGTGCCTGCTCCTCCTCGGTGAAGTTCTCCTCACCAACGGTCTCGGTGGGTGCCTGCATCTGTGACTGCACGACGTTCTGTACTACATCGCCGAGGTTTCCTCCTTGCATGAAGGTCATCAGGGCAATGACAATGATACCTCCCAAGCCACCGATTCCGGCCTTGGCTGCTGTGCTCATTCCACGACGATCCTCGACGTTCGAGCTCTCTCTTCTTCCTGTTAGTTTCATAATCTAAATTGTTTAAGTTGGTAATCTGCGTGCAAAATTAAAAAAAATAATTGAAAACCGCAAGAAAAGGTGACGAATAATTTGCTTTTCTCGATAATTCTATGTACCTTTGCACTCGGAACGAGAGATAAGACGATGAAACTGATCATTCTGACCAAGCCTACTTTCTTCGTCGAAGAAGACCAGATACTGACGGCCCTCTTCGAGGAGGGCATGGAGCATCTGCACTTGTACAAGCCCAATCAGGAGCCCGTCTTCTCGGAACGCCTGATCACTCTGCTTGACGATGACTACTATCGGAAGATTACCGTGCACAACCATTTCTACCTGCGTGAGGAGTATGGTCTGCGCGGTATTCACCTGGACAATGTCAACGACGAGCTGCCCTACGGCTACCGGGGCACTGTCAGTCGCACATGCCGCTCGCTGAGCGAGCTGGCCGATGCCAAGCGCCGCAGCAGCTACGTATTCCTGCAGAACATCTACGACAGCCAGAGCAACCCCGCCGACCGCCAGTCGTTCACCACTGAGGAGCTGCGCCAGGCCTCGCGCAAGGGGCTCATCGACCGCCACGTGTATGCCATGGGCGGTATGAACCTTGACAACATACGCCAGATGCGCGACCTGGGCTTTGGTGGCGTGGTGGTGTGTGGCGACCTGTGGAACCGCTTCGACATTCACCGTGAGCAGGACTTCAGGGACCTCATCGCGCATTTTAGGAAGTTAGTTAACTGTTTATAGACATAATCTTATAGTATGGAAGCGAATCAGAATGCTGCACACATTTACAACGTTTTCTCAGGGACAGCCACGAAATACCTGGCTGAGCGCATCTGCCAGAGCTTAGGATGCCCATTGGGGAAAATGCAGATGACTAAGTTCTCGGACGGTGAGTTTGCCGTAAGCTACGAGGAGTCCATCCGTGGGCGTGACATCTTCTTGGTACAGAGCACCTTTCCCAACAGTGACAACCTGATGGAGCTGCTCCTGATGATCGATGCCGCCAAACGTGCATCGGCACGCACCATCAACGCCGTGATACCCTACTTCGGATGGGCACGCCAGGACCGTAAGGACAAGCCGCGCGTCAGTATTGGTGCGAAGCTGGTGGCCGACCTGCTGAGCGTGGCCGGTGTGAACCGTGTGATCACAATGGACCTGCATGCCGACCAGATACAGGGCTTCTTCGACGTGCCTGTCGACCACCTGTATGCCTCTGGCGTCATACTGCCTTACCTGCAGAGCCTGAAGCTCGACGACATGGTGATAGCCTCGCCCGACGTAGGTGGCTCGAAGCGTGCCAACACGTATGCGAAGTATCTGGGCTGCCCGCTGGTGCTGTGTAACAAGACGCGTGCAAGGGCCAACGTGGTGGAGTCGATGCAGATCATTGGTGACGTGGTGGGCAAGAATGTGGTCATTGTCGACGACATGGTCGACACCGCAGGAACCATCACCAAGGCTGCCGACCTGATGATGGCCGAAGGTGCCAAGAGCGTCAGGGCATGTGCCAGCCACTGCGTGATGAGCGGGCCTGCCAGTGACCGCGTACAGGAGTCGGCACTGACCGAGATCGTGTTTACCGACAGTATTCCCTACACACAACGCTGCGCCAAGGTGAAGCAGCTCTCAGTGGCCGACATGTTCGCAGAGACCATCCGCCGCGTCATCAGCAACGAGAGCATCAGTGACCAGTACCTGGTGTAGGGTGATAGTGAATAGTGAGTAGTTTATAGTTTATAGTGAATAGTGAATAGTTGGCTACCGCGTTCCCGGGGATTAGTGAGTAGTTTATAGTGAATAGTGAATAGTTGGCTACCGCGTTCCCGGTCGTTGGGGAGTGCGATAGCCAACTATTCACGATAAACTATGAAGTAACTATTCAAATTTAGTATATACATTTTTCCAACAACGAATTAAACGAATTAAACGAATTGCTGCGCGTTGTAATTCGTATAATTCGTTTAATTCGTATAATTCGTTTAATTCGTATAATTCGTTGTTTTATAAAATAATTGTGTTCATCTACTTAACTATAAAAAGTTAGCTACCGCGTCCTCCCATCATCGGAAAAGGGAACGCGGTAGCCAACTATTCACTATTCACTATAAACTATTCACTATAATCCGTTCTCGTGCGGGAACACCACGCAGGGCTTGAACGAGCGAGCCTCCTCGAAATCCATCAGTGCGTACGAAATGATGATAACCGTGTCGCCAACCTGCACCTTGCGTGCTGCGGCACCGTTCAAGCAGATGCACCCGCTGCCACGCTCGCCCTTGATGACATAGGTCTCAAGACGCTCGCCGTTGTTGTTGTCCACCACCTGAACCTTCTCGCCTGCAATAAGATTTGCTGCATCCATAAGGTCCTCGTCGATGGTGATGCTGCCCATATAGTTCAGGTTGGCCTCGGTCACCTGTACACAGTGCAGCTTCGACTTCATTACTTCAATCAACATTCCTTTATTTGACTATTTGACGATTTACTATTTGACTATTTGTCGAGATAACGAAATAACGAAATAACGATATAACGAAATAACGTTATGACGAGATAACACCTATTTATACCTGATGTGGTCGATGAGACGGATGGGCGTGCGGCCACAATAGACGGTGATGCAACCAACGATGTGCTGCGCATCGTCCCACGAGGGAACATCCTGAAGCGTGTCGCCATCGACGATGGCAAAATACTCCACACGGAGACCTTCCGTGGCATTGATCGTATCGACCACATAGTCGTGGGTCTCAGTCAGGGTGTGGCTCTTGGCATAGTCAATGCTGGCGCTGAGCACCTCGTAGATGCGAGGAGCAATGGCGCGCTCGTCGGGTGCCAACAGGGTGTTACGACTGCTAAGGGCGAGGCCATCGGCATCGCGGACGATGGGGCACTCCACAATCTGCACACCGAGCTGCAGATGGCGCACCATGGCCTTCACCACGGCTATCTGCTGCCAGTCCTTCTCGCCAAAGTAGGCACGGTCGGGGCGCACAATGTAGAACAGACGACTGACCACCTGACAGACACCATTGAAATGGCCGGGACGATGAGCGCCCTCCATCACAGTGCTGACGGGAGGATACTCGAACTGGCGGTTGTCGGGCGTGGGATACATCTCTTCAACCGAAGGAGCCAGCACGTAGTCGGCACCACACGACTCGAGCAACTTGCTGTCGGCCTCAAGTGTGCGCGGATAGTTCTTCAGGTCGTTCTTGTCGTTGAACTGTGTCGGGTTGACAAACACCGACACCACCGTCACATCGTTGTCATGGACACTACGGCGCACCAACGAGGCATGACCCTCGTGAAGGGCACCCATCGTGGGCACTAGGCCCACACTCTTTCCTGCCTTGCGCTCGTCGAAAAGCACATTCTGCAGGTCTACGATTTTCTGAAATATTTTCATCCTTTCTCATTTGTCAGCACATACACACTGCGCTAACGGGCTGCAAAATAACTACTTTTTTACCAAATAAGGAAAAAAAACGGCAAAAATAAACTTTATAAATGTCACTTTTTCATAAAATCGAGACATTTCTGCGGTTTTATGCCACTTTTTTCGTACCTTTGCAAAGCATAAAAAGCATTTTTCACAGATGGCAAAGAAGAAAATACTGTTCATCAACCAGGAGATTGCTCCTTACGTTCCTGACAGCAACTTGGCAATCATGGGCAGGGAACTGCCACGCGCCATGCAAGAGCGAAACCACGAAATTCGCACGTTCATGCCCAAATGGGGTAACATCAACGAGCGAAGGGGGCAACTGCATGAGGTCATACGCCTGTCGGGCATGAACCTCATCATCAATGAGACCGATCACCCGCTCATCATCAAAGTGGCCAGCATACAGTCGACACGTGTGCAGGTCTACTTTATAGATAATGACGACTACTTCAGCAAGCGACAGATGACTACCGACGAGATGGGCATTGACTATCCCGACAATGGTGAGCGTGCCATCTTCTTTGCAAGGGGCGTACTGGAAACGGTGAAGAAGCTGCGGTGGGTGCCTGACATCATCCACTGTCAGGGCTGGATGAGCGCCGTGGTGCCCCTCTATATCAAGACGGCCTATCAGGACGAGCCCTCGTTCAGCAATACGAAAGTCGTCACCTCGCTCTTCACAAGAAGCCTTCAGATGGACCTCGGCAACAACTTCAAGAAGTGCGTAGCCTTCCGCGATGCCACACCAGAGCTGCTGACCAACTATGCCGACAACTTCAACTTCGAAGAGCTTGGCAAAATGGCCATCGACTATAGCGATGCCATCATCCTGGCCGACAGTGAGGTGAACGATACGCTGCTGAAGCATGCCACTGATCGTAACATCCCGATGCTGGAGTACCACAAGTCGTTCGCACAGCCCTACGAGGAATTCTACGACCAGATATGCCCTGACGAGGAGGCATAAGGGTAAACAAAAACACCACAACCGAACACTGTAACAATGAAGAAACGTTCAATATTGGCTTTTGTCACTGTCGTGGCAATGGCCTTCTCGGCTTGCGATGACGACACACTGACCATCGGAAGCTCGCTTACCAGCGAGAACGATAAGCTCGACATCGCAGCCACCACCTTCAAAGCACACACACAGACCATCATTGCCGACTCGGTGCTATCGCTGTCGAACAACTGCTACTTCGGACGTGTACGTGATCCGGAGACGGGCTCTGACGTCACCAGTGAGTTCACCACGCAGTTCCATCTGCTTGAGAACACCTTCATCTCGCCCGAAAACGACATCATCGGACGCTACGACGGGCATGCTGCCGCCGACTCGTGCGACCTGGTGCTCTACCTGTCGTCACCCTTCAGGAACGACAGCCTGACGGCCATGAAGATGAGCGTATGGGAGCTTGCCTCACCCATGCAGGAGGGACAGCGCTACTACTCGAACTACAACCTCTTCAGCCACGGCATGGTGCGCACCGATGGCCTGCACAAGACGAAGATGTTCAGCTATAAGGACATGACCGTCAACAGTACCGTTCGCAATACTTCTACGTATCAGGAGAACATTCGCATCACCCTGAACCAGCCCTACACGGCTCCCGATGGCAAGGTGTACAACAACTATGGCACGTACATCATGCAGCAGTACTACAACCACCGCGAGTACTTCAACAACTCGTACACCTTTGCCCACAACGTCTGCCCCGGTTTCTTCTTCCAAGTGACCGATGGCCTGGGATTCCACGCCATGGTGTCGAACATCGGACTGCGCACCTACTACCGCGTACAGGGTGACACCGCCGTACAAAAGGCCCAGCTGACACTGGCCGGAACGCGCGAAGTGGTGCAGACAACCCACGTCACGAACAACATGGACGCCATACGCCAGCTGGCAGCACAGGACGACTGCACCTACCTGAAGAGCCCTGCAGGACTGTTCACTGAGGTGACACTGCCCATCGACGACATGAAGATGAACCACCAGAACGACACGCTCATTGGCACGAAGATCGTCTTCCAACGCCTGAACTACGAGTCGAATGACAACCGCATGTTCAGCACGCCAGCGACCATTCTCATGATTCCAAGAGACAGTCTCTACAGCTATTTCGAGAACAGTAACGTGCCCGACAGCAAGACCAGCTACATCGCTGCCTACTCGTCGACGAACAACACCTACACGTTCTCGAACATCTCGAACCTCGTCACCGAGCTGTACATGATGAAAGAGCGTGCCATGGCCACTGACCCGTCATGGACGGCAAAGCATCCTAACTGGAACCGCGTAGTACTGGTGCCCATCACCTACTCAACGTCAACCACCAGCTCGGCACCCACCAGCGTAGAGCACAACATGGGACTCACCAGCACACGACTCATCGGTGGCAAGAATACGCCCATCGACATCTACGTCACGTATGCGAAGTTCAAGTAAGGGGATTTGACGATTTGACAATTTGATAATTTGACGATTTCACGATTTCACGATTTGACGATTTCACGATTTCACGATTTGACAAATGGCCGACGGATTCCTGGAACAGCATCAACTTGACTATGAGGCGCGCAAAGCTGACTGGCTGCGCAAGAAGCGCCACCTACCAAAGATAAAACCACAATTACAGCGCCCCGATGACGAGGCGCTGTAATTGTGGTCGTTAGAAATTGCACAGCAGGAGGTAGGAGGTTTACACCATCCCGTAGAGCGTTTTCGATACCAATGCGCAGACGCGCTCAAGGCCCACTCGGTCGGTGTCGTCGAAGGTTGCAAGGGCGGTACTGTCGATATCAAGCACGCCCACTGGCTCCCCTACCCCGTTCATGACAGGCACAACGATCTCGGAGCGTGAGAGGCTTGAGCAGGCAATATGCCCAGGGAACAGCTCCACATCGGGCACTACAATGGTCGAACGCCGCTCGAAGGCTGCGCCACAAACACCCCGCCCATGAGCGATGTGCATACAGGCTACTGGTCCTTGAAACGGTCCTAAGCGCAGTTCGCCCTCACGCTCGAGGTAGAACCCCACCCAGAACCAGCCGAACTGCTCCTTCAACACTGCGCAGACATTGGCCAGCACGCTCATCTCCTCCTTCTCGCCCTCAATAAGCGCCTGCAACTGTGGCAGCAGCTCATCGTACTGCCGCTGCTTGGCTTGTTGGTCGTTGATTGTTTCCATTTTTCTTTCGTTATTGAATGATTCGTGATAATTTTGCACAAAGGTACGAAAAAAAACTGGAAATCGTTCACTTTTCGCACACTTTTTCGTACCTTTGCACAGAAATTAAACTTTTGGACCCAAACAATGCTAAAGACACTCTACAGGCAAATCGGACAATACAAGGGCGCAGCACTGGCCACTCCCCTGCTGACAGCCCTTGAAGTGGTGATGGACGTGCTGATACCCTACGTCACTGCCAGCCTCATCGACCTTGGGCTCAACGCAGGTAACATGCAAGCCGTCTACAAGTACGGAGGACTGATGATCGTCATGGCGTGCCTCTCGCTGCTGTTCGGCATTCTGGCTGGCCGTGTGTCGGCCTACGCTTCCACAGGCTTTGCCTCTAACCTGCGCCGTGCCATGTACCGCAACATTCAGACATTCGCCTTCCAGGACATCGACAAGTATTCAACCTCGGGCCTAGTGACACGCATGACCACCGATGTCAACTCGCTGCAGAACGCGTTTCAGCAGATACTGAGGGTGACAGTGCGTGCCCCGTTCCGCCTGGTGCTGAGTGTGGCGATGTGCTTGGTCATCGACCCACGCCTGAGTTTTATCTTCATCGTGGCAATGGTGGTGCTGGGCGTCAGCCTATACCTTATTATATCGCGCGTAAGCAAACTGTTCCAACAGGTGTTCGTGAAGTACGATGAGCTGAACCAGAGCGTGCAGGAGAACGTACAGGCCATCCGCGTAGTGAAAGCCTTCGTCCGCGAAGACCATGAGAATCAGAAGTTCGGACGTGCCGCTGACGGTTTGTACAAGCTCTACACACGCGCCGAAAGTCTCATGGCCCTGAACCACCCTGTGATGAACATGGTGGTCTATGGCTGCATCATCGCCCTCTCGTGGTGGGGTGCGCATTTCATTGTTGAGGGTACGCTGACCACAGGTGAGCTGACCTCGCTGTTCACTTACGTAATGTCGATCCTGCAGGCGCTGATGATGCTGTCGATGATCTTCGTCATGCTGACTCAGAGTGCCGCCTCTGCCAAGCGCGTCAGCGAGGTGATCGAGCAGAAAGCCAGCATTACCAACCCCGCAGAGCCCATCACCACCGTCACCGACGGCAGTATTGAGTTCAGAGGGGTGCGGTTTGATTATGAGGCCGGTGGAACCGGAGAGACCGGAATGTCCGGATTATCCGGAAAATCCGGAAAAACCGGAAAACCCGGAAAGTCCGGACTATCCGGACAACCCGGACAACCCGGCCATCGCCGCTCTGCCCTTTACAACGTGTCGTTCAGCATCAGCTCGGGCGAGACCGTTGGCGTCATCGGTGGCACTGGTTCCGGAAAGTCAACACTGGTGAACCTCATCAGTCGACTCTACGACACCTGCCAGGGCGAAGTACTCGTAGGTGGAAGAAATGTAAAAGACTACGACCTCACGGCACTGCGCAACGCCGTGAGCGTGGTGCTGCAACAGAACACGCTGTTCAGTGGCACAGTGCTCGACAACCTACGCTGGGGAAAGCAAGACGCCACACTCGAAGAGTGCCAGCGTGCTTGCCGACAGGCCCAGGCCGAAGAGTTCATCAGTGAGATGCCCGACGGCTACAACACCCACATCGAACAGGGAGGCACCAATGTTAGTGGTGGACAAAAGCAACGCCTCTGCATCGCCCGTGCACTGCTGAAGGCGCCTCGCATCTTGGTGCTCGATGACTCTACGTCGGCCTGTGACACGCAGACCGACGCCCGCATCCAGCGTGCCTTCCGCGAAGAGCTGCCACAGATGACAAAGCTCATCATTGCCCAGCGCATCAGCAGCGTACAGGCTTGTGACCGCATTCTGGTAATGGACAATGGCGTGGTGAGTGGTTTCGGCACGCACGATGAGCTGCTCGCCTCGAACGTGCTCTACAAAGAGATTTACGACATTCAGACCAAAGATGTTGGCGACTTCGACGCCAAGAAAGGAGGTGTGGCATGAGACAGCCATCATTCGGTGGGCCACGTGGCCCGCAGGGACACAACGCCGGCTTCCAGAAAGCCACCAAGGAGCAACGCAACGTGCTGCTACGCATGATGCGCTTTGTCTTCGCACACTATAAACTGAGCATCGTCACCGTCCTGGCGTGCATCGTCGTCAGCAGTATCACGTCGCTGGCCTCTACGCTGTTCACCCGCACGCTCATCGATGACTACATCGTACCACTGACTCAGGTGGACAATCCCGAGTACGCCTCGCTGCTACAGACGCTGTTCAAGCTGGGCCTCATCCTGCTGTTGGGCGTCATTGCCTCGTACACCTACAACCGTCTGATGATCAACGTGTCGCAAGGCACAATGCTGCGCCTGCGCAAGCAGATCTTTGAGCGCATGGAGCGCCTTCCGCTGAGCTACTTCGACCAGCACTCGCATGGTGAACTGATGTCGGTCTACACAAACGACGTTGACTCTCTGCGCCAGATGATCTCAACGGCCATGGCCCAGGTGTTCTCGAGCATCATCACCATCGTGGCAACGTTCACTTCGATGATTGTACTCTCAGTGCCCCTGACGCTCGTGAGCATCTGTATTGCTGCCCTGATGATGGTTGTCACGACAAAGATGGGCAAGTGGTCGCGTGGCTATTTCCGTATCCAGCAAGCATCGTTGGCCGGTGTTAACGGCTTCATTGAGGAGATGATGACGGGACAGAAAGTCGTGAAAGTCTTCTGCCACGAACAACAAGCCATCAAGCAGTTTGAGGACATCAACGAGCAGCTACGCTCGTCGGCCTACAATGCCAACAAGATTGCCAACATCGTGATGCCTGTCAATGGTAATCTGGGCAACCTCGGCTATGTGCTCATCGCTGTCGTTGGTGCCGCCATTGCCCTGGGCAACCTTTCACTTTTCGGTTATCACTTCGCACTCTCTCTTGGTACCATCGTCGCCTTCCTGCAGCTGAACAAGAGCTTCACACAGCCCATCAGCCATGTCAGCCAGCAGATCAACTCCGTGCTGAACGCCAGCGTTGGTGCTGAGCGCGTCTTCGCTCTTGGCGATGCTGAGCCCGAAGTGGACAACGGCACATGGACTGCCATTGACGGACAATGGACCGACACACAAGACGCCAATGCCAAACGTCACTCACCCATCAAGGGCGATGTCGACTTCAGTAACGTGGACTTCGGCTACACACCCGCCAAGCAAGTGCTCTACGACATCAACATCAACACTAACCCTGGTCAGAAAATCGCTTTCGTAGGAGGAACAGGTGCTGGCAAGACCACCATCATCAACCTGATCAACCGCTTCTACGACATTCAAAAAGGTGAGATACGCTACGATGGCATCCCCATCACCCACATCCAGAAAGCTGCCCTGCGACGCTCGATGACCATTGTGCTGCAAGAGACTCACCTCTTCACGGGTACAGTGCTCGACAACATCCGCTACGGACGCCTCGACGCCTCTGACGAAGACTGCATAAAAGCAGCCCAACTGGCTGGTGCACACTATTTTATTCGGCGCTTAGCGAATGGTTACCAGACGCAGTTGCAAGGCGATGGAGGCAACCTGAGCCAAGGTGAGCGCCAGCTACTGGCCATTGCCCGTGCCGCCGTTGCCAATCCTCCAGTACTGATCCTCGACGAGGCCACCAGCAGCATCGATACCCATACCGAGCAACTGGTACAGCGTGGCATGGACTCGCTGATGCAGGGACGCACCACCTTCGTTATTGCCCACCGCCTCTCAACAGTTCGCAATGCCGACCAGATCATCGTTCTCGACCATGGCCGCATTGCCGAGCACGGCACTCACGAAGAGTTGCTCGCCCAGCGTGGACAGTACTACGCGCTCTACACGGGCGTTCCAACGGACAATACTAAAAGCAAGGAGGAGGAAAAATGATAAAAGCAACGCATTTCTCCGAGTTAGAGAACGTCATGGAGTACCTCAAACAGGTGCCCTACGACGTGACACAGGACAAGCTGTACACAGCTTCAACCCTCTATGAAGGCTACAACACCGCTGACAATGCAACGTTCGACACATGTTACGATAGCTGTGTATACCACCACTACAAGGCAACGGGCTGTCAAGCCGATGACATGCAAGAGTCGCTGGCACGAACACTCCACGACCATGGCATGCAAAACGCCCTCAAACACTTCTTCGACACGCACGACAAGCTGCGCTGCGTAGGCATCATGGGTGGCCACGCATTGCTGCGCACCGATGACACCTACCGCCAGATAACGCTGCTCAGCAAGCGCCTCACCGAACAAGGATTCTGTATGCTCAGTGGCGGAGGGCCTGGCGCCATGGAGGCCACCCACCTGGGGGCATGGATGGCTGGCAGGACGACTGACGATGTAGACGATGCACTGGGCATGCTACGTCCGTCACCATCGTTCAAAGACAAGGGTTGGCTGGCATCGGCTTTCAGTGTCATGATGAAATATCCGCAGCACGCCTATGACAGCCTTGGCATTCCTACATGGCTCTACGGCCACGAGCCATCAACGCCCTTTGCCACCCACATCGCCAAGTTCTTCGAAAACAGCATTCGTGAGGACAGTATCCTCACGCTGGCTTACGGTGGCATCGTCTACACACCTGGCAGTGCAGGCACCATGCAGGAAGTGTTCCAGGATGCCGTACAGAACCACTACGTCTCGCTGGGGCTTTCAAGTCCGATGATCTTCATGGGAACCAAATATTGGACCGAAGAAATGCCAGTCTACACGCTGTTGCAGGACATGATGCACACAGGACGCTACAAGAACCTGCTGCTGAGGCTCACCGACGACATGGACACCATCGTCGACGAGCTGACGAAGTTCGCCACTACACCAGGTCGAACACGCCTGTAGGCAACGTGCGCTTCAGCACGTCAAGCTGGAGATCCTTGCCAACAATGATGCCATAGTTGCGAAGCACACCCTCCACGCTCTTGCGTGCCAACTCAGGGTGATTGTTCTCTTCGGAGAGATGACAGAGGAAGACGTGGCGAAGACCCTCACTCATGTTCTGGGCAATGGCCTCACCAGTGGCATAGTTGTTCAGATGTCCCGTCTCACTGGCAATGCGCACCTTGAGATGCTGCGGGTAAGGACCCTGCTGTAGCATCTCGTTGTCGTGGTTAGCTTCAAGCACAAGGTAGTTGGCACGGGTGATAAACGGTGCCATCTCAGGCGTGATGCAACCAGCATCGGTGATGATGCAGAAGGTGACGCCCCCTGCCTGAACCTCGTAGCCAACGTTATCGCTGCTGTCGTGTGGCACGCTGAAGGGCGTAACGCTGAATTCACCCAGCTGGATGGTCTTCCCAGGAGTGATATAGTGGCGCATGTCGGCAGTGATCTTGCGCGCCACGCTATAGTTGCGGTCAATGCCATCGTGAACAATTTTAGTGGCATAGACCGGCAGGTGGAACTCATTACTAAGGCTGCCGACACACTTGATGTGATCGGCATGGTCGTGGGTGATGAGCAGATGGCGAACCCTTGAAAGGCTCAGGCCAAAGTCACGGCAGTGTTTCTTCAGCGCACGCACGCCAACCCCTGCATCAATCATCAGGCCGTCGGTCTCAGTGTACAAGAAGTAGCAGTTTCCGCTGCTTCCACTGCCGAAAGAGATGAATCGCAACATGTATTCAGTGATCTAAATAATTAGGTTAACAGTTAGACGATGTGCCATTGGGACTTGCTTTCTGGAATTATGGAACCCACGTAGCCCCCTGCCGCAGCACGAAGCGCACCTTCGACTTCTTGGGCAACTGTGGCTGCTGCCACTCCCCGCCAAGCAGTTGGATGGTACAAGGCTTCAGTGGGTCGATGGCCGCCATGGCGTCGGTCAGCGACAAGTAGTCGCCACGCCCCTTGCTATCGACAGTGACATCAGCATCACAGCGATAAGCCTTGAGCAGAGGCACCTCTTCGCAGAGCGCATCGGCCAAGAGACGTGCCACGATGTGTGCACCGTAGACATTGTAGTGTGTGTTGTCCTGACGGCCTTGTGGCACTGAGGGTTCCTCACCAGGCAAGAACCACATGTGGAGCCGCTTCGAGGCTTCGCGCCCCAGTCCCTGCTCTAGGTCATGGGTGATGCGATTGGCATCGACGAAGTGGACGTTCATGCGCTGTGCCACGTCGCGTGGTGACTGCGTGTAAAGACCATGTGTGTCGATGAGCGAGTCGCCTTCAACCATCTTCACACCATCCTTGAAGGTAGTGGTGCGCAGCTTCTCGTCATCGTCGTTCTCGGGTGCTTGCACAAAGAAGTTACGACGCACCACAGCATTCATCAGCACAGGGATGCCGCCATGCTCGCGTGTCTCACGCACAAAGCGTGCCAGATTGTAGTCGAACGTTGAGCCAGGGTCAGTATGACGGTCGGCTTTGGGCTTCTCGTCATTATGGCCAAACTGGATGATGACGTAGTCGCCAGGCTGCAAGCGCTCAAGCACCTTGTCCCAGCGACCCTCATTGATGAACGACAGTGACGAACGGCCATTGACGGCATGGTTGTCGACGATGATATTGTCATCGAAATAGCACTGCAAGGCCATGCCCCACCCGCGCTCCTGCTTGCCGCCACTAATGTCCTTGTTAGCAGCTGTAGAGTCGCCAATGATGAAGATGGTAGTGGCACGACGATTGCCAGCTGCCATGAGCGTCAGGCACAACAGTGCCGTGAGCGAAAGTCGTAGGACGTGTTTCATGCGTTACTAAGATTGCTGATTAGTTCGTCAGGCGTCAGCAGCGACTGCTCGCCTGTAGCCATGTTCTTAAGCGTCACCTTGCCCTCAGCCATCTCGCTCTCACCAGCAAGCACCACGAAGGGAATGTGCTTGGCGTTGGCATACGACATCTGCTTCTTCATCTTCGCTGCATCGGGAAACAGTTCGGCACGAATGCCAGCCTGCCTGACACGGGCGATGACAGGCAGCTGATAGGCCGTCTCGCGCTCGCCGAAGTTAATAAAGAGCACACGCGACGTCTGCAGCGAGTCTTGCGGATAGAGGTTCAGGGCATCGAGAACGTCGTAGATGCGATCGACACCAAACGAGATACCCACGCCCGACAGCCCTGGCATGCCAAAGATGCCCGTCAGATTGTCGTAGCGCCCACCGCCTGAGATACTGCCCATCGGCGTATCGAGGGCTTTCACCTCGAAGATGGCACCCGTGTAGTAGCTCAGTCCACGAGCCAGCGTGAGGTCGAGCTGAATGTCGTTGTGCAGCGTATTCAGTGTACTCAGCGTACTCAGGATAAAGCGTGTCTCCTCGACGCCTTTCTGGCCAGTCTCGCTGCCACTAAGCACCTCAGCGATGGTGTTGAGCTTCTGCTCGTTAGTGCCCTCGAGGGCGATGATGGGCTGCAGTTTCTCAATCTGCTCATCGCTAAGCCCGTCATTACGCAACTCGGCATTGACACCGTCGATGCCAATCTTGTCGAGCTTGTCGATGGCCACAGTGATGTCGACAATCTTGTCGGCAGCACCGATATACTCAGCAATACCGGTGAGAATCTTACGGTTGTTAATCTTAATCTGTACACGAACGCCAAGGCGTGTGAACACAGTGTCCTCAATCTGCATCAGCTCCACCTCGTTGAGCAGGGAGTCACTGCCCACGATGTCGCCATCGAACTGATAGAACTCACGATAGCGACCCTTCTGAGGACGGTCAGCTCGCCAGACAGGCTGCACCTGGTAACGACGGAAAGGCAGTTGCAGCTCCTCACGGTGCATCACCACGTAACGGGCGAAAGGCACGGTGAGGTCGTAGCGCAAGCCTTTCTCGCAGAGCTTCGCAGCCAGTCGCAGTGTGTTGCGCTCAGTTAGTTCCTCGTCGCTGACCTTCTGCAGGTAGTCGCCACTATTGAGCACCTTGAAGAGCAGTTTGTCGCCCTCCTCGCCATACTTGCCCATCAGTGTCTGCAACGTCTCCATTGCCGGCGTCTCTATTTGCTGAAAGCCGTAAAGTTCGTATACTTCCTTAATCGTGTTAAGAATATAGTTGCGCTTGGCCATCTCAACGGGGCCGAAGTCGCGCGTTCCTTTTACTGTTGATGGTTTCATCTCAAACCTTTTTTTAACGAATAATTCTTATCAGTGTTTCAGGATTCATTCGCATATCCCAAATAGTTCGAATTTTAACGATATGCCGTTTTTCATCACAAGAATAGACCAACTTAAAATTCCGCATGATGATGCGTCCCCGATATTCATGGATGCGATGGCGCAATTGATGCACAAGAGGAAATCTCCGAGGGTTCTCCCGGATCATACTCTCTGTTTCACGCACCTGCTCAACCCAGTGTTGGAATGCTTTTGAGCCAAATTCCATTTGTGCATAAATAAGATGACGTAAGAAGTCCTGTCTGGCCCTTTTTAACCAAATCACCTTATATTCACCCATGGGAACAATGCTCTTACGTCGTCCCACACTTGCTCGGAGGAAACCCATTCGTTGGGGTCATCTTCCACTGACTCTGAATAGTCAATGCGTGCAATCAGCTCATCTACGGTGTGTGGACTACGACAATCCGAACTCATAATTTCCTTATAAACAGGGGAGTCGGAGTTTAACGATGCTGTCTTTTCTGCTACGGCTACAGCTGGTTCACCAGCCATCATGCCGCTGCCATCCTCTTCTTCCAATTTAGGATACGGTTTCCCTTTACTCATGATTTTATCTACTGATGCGCCTTTGGGTGCGCCTTGAGGCCTTTACCTCACAATGGTCTGTTCGCGGTCAGGCCCGATGCTGATGATGGTGATGGGTGTTTCGAGCTGTGCCTCCAGGAAGCTGATGTAGTCCTTGAAAGCCTGTGGGAACTGGGCCTCAGAGGTGAAGCGTGTCATGTCAGTGCGCCAGCCGGGCAGCTCTTCGTAGACAGGCTCAATGTCGTCTTCAATGTTGTACGGGAAGTCCTTGATGACCTGACCGTTATGGCGGTAAGCCACGCAGGCCTTAATCGTGTCGAACTGGTCGAGCACGTCGCTCTTCATCATGATGAGTTGCGTGACGCCGTTGACCATGATGCTGTAGCGCAAAGCCACCAGATCAATCCAGCCACAACGACGCTCACGACCCGTAACGGCACCGTACTCATGGCCCAGGTCGCGGATGCGACGCCCCGTGTCGTCGAACAGCTCCGTGGGGAAGGGGCCAGCACCGACGCGTGTGCAGTAGGCTTTCATGATACCATAGACCTCGCCAATCCTGTTCGGACCGATGCCCAAGCCTGAGCAGGCACCAGCACAGATGGTGTTCGACGACGTGACGAAGGGGTAGCTTCCGAAGTCGACGTCGAGCATCGTTCCCTGCGCGCCCTCGCAGAGCACGTTCTTGCCCTCACGGAGCAAGCCATTGATGACGTGCTCAGAGTCGACGATGGTGAACTGCCGCAAATAGTCAATGCCCTCCATCCAGCGACGCTCCACATCAGCAATGTCGTAGTCGAAGGCCAGCGAGCGCAGAATAGCCTCATGACGGGCTTTGGCTGCAGCATACTTTGCCTCGAAGTTCTCGAGGATATCGCCCACACGCAGGCCAGTACGCGACACCTTGTCGGTGTAGGTCGGGCCAATGCCCTTGCCAGTGGTGCCCACGCGGTTCTTGCCTTTCTGTGCCTCGTAGGCTGCATCGAGCACGCGATGGGTGGGCATGATGAGGTGCGCCTTCTTCGAGATGTATAGTCGACCCTTCAGGTCGTGACCGCTGGCCTCCAGTGCGCGTGCCTCATCCATGAACAGGTCGGGAGCGAGCACCACGCCGTTGCCGATGATGTTGATTTTGTCACCCTGGAAAATACCAGATGGAATGCTGCGGAGCACATACTTCTGTCCCTCGAATTCAAGGGTATGACCTGCATTGGGGCCACCCTGGAAACGAGCTACGACATCGTAGTGCGGCGTCAGCACGTCGACCACCTTTCCTTTCCCTTCGTCGCCCCACTGCAATCCCAGTAGGACGTCAACCTTTCCTTTCTTCATATCTTTTTAGTTTTGTACTTTCTACTCTTTCGTGTGATGGCGGCCTGGCATGTCGAGCATATACCATAGATATAGAGCGTGTAGCCATCCTTGCGGAAACGCTTCAGGTGCATCTGCTCAATAGCCGCAGTAATCTCAGGCGAGTTCACCTCAGTCACCTTGCCGCAGACGGTACAGATCTGGTGACAGTGGTTGCATGCAGCATAGCACGCCTCGTACTTCGTGACGCCCTGGAAGCGGTGCCTGACGACCAGGCGCAGCTCCAGGAACAAGTTCAGCGTATTGTAGAGGGTGGCACGCGACACGGGAAACCGATAGTCGTCGACCAACCTACTGCCCAGCTCGTCGAGTGTGAAATGTCCCTCAAAGTTGTAAACAGCACGCAACACCGCGTAACGCTCAGGCGTCTTGCGGTGGTTGCTCATCTCCAAATAGCTGTCCAGTATGTGTTCCACTTTGGGCCACAAACCGTCCTTTTTCTCATTAGTCTTCATAAACCTGTGCAAAGGTACGACATTTTTCGCACATTTGCCCCATCATTATCTATAAAAAGTCTAAAAAGACGCGAAAAGCATCTCCATGCGCTACATTTCTCCAAGCGCACGCAAGTTTGACCGTCGTGAGGATTCTCACGACATGGCGATGCTGTTTCTACTTCCCAAATGCCATACTTACGAGTGCTAAATGCCATACTTACGAGTGCTAAATGCCATACTTACGAGTGGTAAATGCCATATTTACGGGTGCTAAATGCCATACTTACGAGTGCTAAATGCCATACTTACGAGTGCTAAATGCCATACTTACGAGTGCTAAATGCCATACTTACGATCCCCCCTTGCGCCCGTTTTACCGCGAAAGCCCATTAAAAATCGCGGGCATGCGTACCTATTTTTGTTACATCTTGCGCAAACTGCAATGTCGCCCTAAAAAAAATGAGAAACATTGCACGTTATTTCGGAAAAAATGCGTAACTTTGCGCCTTGAAATCAAAAGAAGCAACAATAGATCAAAAAACTATGGCAACAACACCCGCATTCAAGTACGCCCCGATGTTCCAGATGGGCGAGGACAAGACCGAGTATCGACTTTTGAGCAAGGACGGCGTGAGCACCGCCGAGTTCGAAGGCAAGCAAATCGTAAAAGTATCGAAGGAGGCGCTGACGCTGCTGGCCCAGCAGGCTTTCCACGACGTGGAGTTCATGCTGCGCCGTGAGCACAACCTTCAGGTGGCCCAGATACTGAGCGACCCCGAGGCTTCCGAGAACGACAAGTACGTAGCCCTGCAGTTCCTGCGCAACGCCGAGGTGGCCGCCCGTGGCATCCTGCCCTTCTGCCAGGACACTGGCACCGCCATCATCCACGGTGAGAAAGGTCAGCGCGTATGGACCGACTTCGAGGACGAAGAAGCCCTGTCGCTCGGCGTCTACAATACGTTCACGCAGGACAACCTGCGCTATTCGCAGAACGCCCCGCTGACGATGTACGACGAGGTGAACACACGCTGCAACCTGCCCGCACAGATCGACATCGAGGCTGTCGAGGGCGACGAATACCGCTTCGTGATGGTCGCCAAGGGCGGTGGCTCGGCCAACAAGACCTACTTCTACCCCATGACCAAGGCCACCATCCAGAACGAGGGCACGCTCATCCCGTTCCTCGTCGAGAAGATGAAGAGCCTGGGCACGGCAGCCTGCCCACCCTACCACATCGCCT
The DNA here is from genome assembly GCA_017417465.1 of Prevotella sp. Lineage (GTDB taxonomy): Bacteria > Bacteroidota > Bacteroidia > Bacteroidales > Bacteroidaceae > Prevotella. The sequence goes on from JAFPZD010000040.1 coordinate 61,897, forward strand.
TCGTCATCGGTGGCACCAGTGCCGAGAAGAACCTGCTGACGGTGAAGCTCGCCAGCATCAAGTACTACGACTCGCTGCCCACCACTGGCGACGAGACAGGCCGCGCCTTCCGCGACATCGACCTGGAGAACAAGCTCCTCGACGAAGCTCATAAGATAGGACTCGGTGCACAGTTTGGCGGTAAGTACATGGCTCACGACATCCGCGTCGTACGCCTGCCGCGCCACGGTGCCTCATGTCCCATTGGCATGGGCGTCAGCTGCTCGGCTGACCGTAACATCAAAGGCAAGATCAACGCCCAGGGCATCTGGCTCGAGAAGATGGACTCGAACCCCTCGGAGCTGATTCCTGCCGAGTACGCCAAGGCTGGCGAGGGACAGAACACCATCGAGATCGACCTCAACGAGGGCATCGACGCCGTTCGCCGCGAACTGACAAAGTATCCCGTCTCGACCCGCGTCAACCTGAAGGGCACCATCATCGTGGCCCGCGACATTGCCCACGCCAAGCTGAAGGCCCGCATCGACGCTGGCGAGGAGATGCCCGAGTACTTCAAGAAGTATCCCGTGCTCTATGCCGGACCGGCCAAGACGCCCGAAGGCTATCCCTGTGGCTCAATGGGCCCGACGACTGCCAACCGCATGGATCCCTATGTGGACGAGTTCCAGAGTCTGGGCGCCTCGCTGGTGATGATTGCCAAGGGCAACCGCTCACAGCAGGTCACCGATGCCTGCCAGAAGTATGGCGGCTTCTATCTGGGAAGCATCGGCGGTGTGGCTGCCGTGCTGTCGCAGTCGAGCATCAAGTCGATCAAGTGCGTCGAATATCCCGAACTGGGCATGGAGGCCATCTGGAAGATTGAGGTTGAGGACTTCCCCGCCTTCATCCTCGTCGACGACAAGGGCAACGACTTCTTCAAGACGCTGAAGCCGTGGACGCCCTGTCCCAAGACCAAGATTGCCGACGTGAATCTAAAGATGTGCTAATATGAAGACCAAAAGAACCAATCATCAGGGCGCGAAGTGGGTTTCCACTTTTGCCCTGATGGCTCTTTTCACCCTTAGCAGCACAGCGCAGACAAAGTTTCATCGCTACAACTGTATGGCGCCAGGCGAACAGGAGCAGTCCGAAGGTGCCATGAGCCGCGTCAGCCAACGACACCGCTTGCCGACGTTTAAGCCCGATATGTGGACGTACAACCAGGACAAGCACAGCATCGTGGTGCTCGTGGAGTTCACCGACAGGGCGTTCTCGATGGAGAACCCGCGTGAGCGCTACGACAGCATCTTCAACTGTCCCGGCTACAACGAGGGCCGCGGTCCGGGCTGTGTGGCCGACTACTTCCGCGAGCAGTCGGGCGGGCTGTGCGACATCACGTTCGACGTGTATGGCCCCGTGAAGGTCAGCACGTCTGAAAAAAGTAACGGCACTTACGGCTCTTCGGCACTGCGCGAGGCGTTGAAGCACGTGGTGGACTCGCTGAATGTCTCTGCCACCCAGACCGACACACCCCCGATGGGCACTGGCACCGACTGGACGGGCAACGGCTATGCCACGCAGGTGGTCTTCGTCTTTGCCGGCTATGGCGGCAATGAGAATGCAGAGATCTGTAAAAAGAGCATCTGGCCCAACACCAGCTCGTTCTCAGCGCTCACACTGCCGTCGGGTGTCAAGGCCAATGTCTATACGGCCAGTGCTGAGCTGTGGTCGACGGGCAAGCTCTGCGGCATCGGTACCATCTGCCATGAGTTCTCGCACTCGCTGGGACTGCCCGACATTTATCCCACGTCGAAAAACGCCACAGAGTATTCAGTGGTCGACGAGTGGGACCTGATGGACGGTGGCAACTTCACCAACAACGGCTGGTGCCCCTGCAATTACACCGCCCTCGAGAAGATGCTGCTGGGTTGGAAGACGCCTATCGAGCTCGACTCGGCAACGACCGTGCTCGACATGAAGCCCATTTCGGAAGGTGGTGAGACCTATCTGGTGCGTAACACGAACAACGAATATTACCTGCTGGAGAACCGCCAGTGGTCGGGCTGGGACCTGCGCCTGCCTGGTCATGGTCTGCTCATCTCACATGTAGACTACAATGCGTCAAAGTGGAGTGGAAACACGGTCAACAACGATCCCAGTCATCACCGCTTTGACCTGGTGCATGCCGACAACATGGACTACACCGGCTGGGACAATTACATCTATGCCCACCCGGAAATCTATAAAGGTGGTAACCCCTACATCAGTGGCCACAACCATCACCTGAGCAACACGCCATATCCTTATACGACCGAAGATGGCACGGTGAAACGTGAGCTGACCGACGAGTCGGTGCCTGCAGCCACGATGTTCAATCCCAATGGCGATGGCATCAAGCTCATGTCGAAGCCCATCACCGACATCACGGAGACCGACGACGGGCTTGTCAGCTTCCGCTTCTGCCAACTGAAGGGCGACGTCAACTACGACGGTGTGGTCGACGTGGCCGACTATGTGGCCATCGCCCACCACATCCTGGGCAACACGCCTGAGATGTTCGACCCGCTGGGAGCCGACGTCAATGGCGATGGCGTGATTAACGTGGCCGACTATACGGCCGTCGTACACATCATCCTCGAGGGGAGTGAAGAGTAAACGTGCATTAACTACTATTACTATCAACAATAAACACTAAACTTTTAATTAAACAACAAACAACAATTATGAGAGTTATTATTGAACCGAACTACGACTTAATGTCGCAATGGGCAGCCAACTACGTCGTTGAGAAAATCAATGCAGCCAAGCCAACCGCTGAGAAGCCCTTCGTGCTCGGCCTGCCTACAGGCTCATCGCCCATCGGCATGTACCGCGGGCTTGTGAAAGCCTACCAGGAGGGAAAAGTAAGCTTCAAGCACGTGCTGACGTTCAACATGGACGAGTATGTCGGACTGCCCGAAGAGCATCCCGAGAGCTACCACTCATTCATGTTCACCAACCTCTTTAACCACATCGACTGCCCGAAGGAGAACATCCACATCCTGAACGGAAACGCCACCGACCTGGCTGCCGAGTGCGCCCACTACGAGCAGATGATCGAGGAGGCCGGCGGCATCGACCTGTTCCTGGGAGGAATAGGCCCCGACGGCCACATCGCCTTCAACGAGCCGGGCTCGAGCCTCACCAGCCGCACACGCCAGAAGACGCTGACCACCGACACCATCATCGCCAACTCGCGCTTCTTCGAGAACGACATCAACAAGGTGCCCAAGACGGCACTCACCGTCGGCGTTGGCACCGTGATGGCTGCCAAGGAGGTGATGATCCTGGTCAACGGTCACGCCAAGTGCCGCGCCCTGCAAGCCGCCATCGAGGGTAGCGTGAACCACATGTGGACCATCAGCGCCCTGCAGATGCACCAGCATGGCATCATCGTCTGCGACGAGGCTGCCTGCGACGAGCTGAAGGTTGGCACCTACCGCTACTTTAAGGATATTGAGCGTAAAAATCTTTTGTAATTACTTGCAATAAATTTGCGCAATTCACTTTTATTTTGTACCTTTGCACCAGAAACAAGCAAAGGTACTTTTTTATGCTTAAATCTTTCGTGAAACTAACAACACTATTGCTGTCATTCCTGTTATGCGCAGCCACCCTACAGGCACAGCAGAAAGGCTACAGCCTGCGGGTGAAGCTGACAGAGAGAGGAACGGGCGAAGCCATCATCATGGCCACACTCCACCTACAACCGTCAGGAGCCATGGCCGTCAGCGACATCAACGGACAGGCCACCATCGACAATGTGTCGGCCGGCGACTACGCGCTGCAAATCAGCTATGTGGGCTTCGAGCCTATCAACACGCGCCTGAAGGTCGACCGCGACCTGACGCTGAACTACCAGATGCAGCCCTCGTCGCTGGCACTGAAGGAGGTGACCGTCACTGCCAAGCAGCGCGAGAACGGCGCCTCGACCAGCAGTGTCGTTGGTCGTCAGGCCATCGACCACCTGCAGGCCACGTCGCTGGCCGACGTCATGCAGCTCATCCCTGGCCAGCTGATGGGCAACCGTGACCTGACGCAGCAGTCGAACCTGCAGCTGCGCACGCTGGTGAACAACAACACCAGCGCCTTCGGCTCCAGCGTCGTCGTCGATGGCATGCCCATGTCGAACAACGGACAGATGACGCAAGGACAGTTTACGCCCTCAGCCTTTACAGGCACCGACCTGCGCCAGATATCGGCCGACAACATCGAGGAGGTCGAGGTGGTGCGCGGCATACCTTCGGCCGAGTATGGCGACCTGACCAGCGGTCTCGTCGTCGTCCACTCGAAAGTGGGTGTCACACCACTGCAGGTAAAGGCCAAGATCAATCCCGGCCTGCAGAACTACAGTGCGGGCAAGGGCCTGTCGATGGGCGCCGCAGGCGTGCTGAACGTCAGTGGCGACTATGCCAAGGCATGGGGCGACCCACGCCAGAAGACGCGCAGCTACGACCGCTACACGATGAACATCGGCTGGGGCAAGGACCTGACGAAGAAGTGGCACGCCGACACGAAGCTGCGCATGATGCGTGCCAAAGACTGGAGTGGCAACGACCCTGACGCCATCGACGATGGCACCTACTCGAAGAACACCACGACCACGCTCGGACTGACCCACAACGGACGCGTGCGCATGGACCTGCCGCTGATGCGCTCGCTGAAGTACACGCTGGGCATCTCGTACAGCATGATCGACTCGAAGAACTCGTCGTTCGTGGCTAATCCCACAGGCCTGCTGCCCATCCTCACGGCCATGGAGACAGGCTACTACGACGTGCCTTGGATGACGACGTCCTATTTGGCAACAGGCATCACCGAGAGTCGTCCGGGCAACGTCTTTGTAAAACTGTCCGACGACTTCTTCCTGCGTAAGGGAAAGACGGTGCAGAGCTTCAAGCTCGGCGCCGACTATCACTACGACTGGAACAGTGGCAAGGGCTACTACAACGAGAACCCGCAGCGCCCCTACCGTCCCAACAGCAACGGGCGTCCACGCGCTTTCAACGACATTCCCGGCCTGCACCAGATAGCGCTGTTCGCCGAGGACCAGTTCACCTATAATATAAATAAGGTGAACCGCCTGCGCATAGGTCTTGGACTGCGCTTCACGGCCCTGCAGCCTTTCAGCGACTTGGCCACTACGGCCCTCTCGCCCCGTCTGAACGCCGCGTTCAGCGTTGCCAAATGGCTCGACCTGCGTGCCGGCATCGGCATGAACGCGAAGACGCCAGGCCTTAGCTACCTCTATCCCGACAAGAAGTACGACGACCGTGTGGCCGTCAACTACATGCCACAGGACGGCTCACAGCAAATACTGAATTACCATACCGAGGTCTACGACGTGAAGCGCTCAGTGGACCTGAAGAACGCCACGACGACCAAGGTGGAGGTGGGCTTCGACCTGAAACTGCCTGGCCATCGCACGCTCAGCGTGCTGGCCTACCGCGACAAGACGCCGAACGGATTTGGTGCGGCTACTGAGTACTTCACCTACGCGTCGAACTACTATACCGTTGACGCATTGCATCCGATGAGCAACCCTATCGACGTCCGTCAGGATCTTGTCTTCATGACCACAGGAAAGATTGGCAATACCAACACGACGGTGAACCGTGGCCTGGAGTTCGACTTCGAGCTGGGCGAGGTGAAGCCCTTGCACACCAGCTTCTTCTTCAGTGGTGCATGGAGCGAGACGAAGACGTGGTCGACCGACCTGAATGCACAGTCGGTGCGCACGGCACTGCTGCCCGCCAGCTACGCCTCACTGGGGCTCACACCCTTCAAGGTGGTCTATCCTGAAGGCGAGGACTTCGACCGCTACCGCCGCTTCCTCACCACCCTGCGCGCCGTCACGCATATCCCCGCCCTGCACATGGTGGCATCGTTCACGGCACAGGCCATCTGGCATAACTCCAACTGGAGCTACATCGCCGACAAAGGCGTCATCGGCTACATCACACCCGACCTGCAGTACCATCGACTCAGCGGTGAGCAGACCATCAGCTACGACAACGTACAGGTCAGCGTCAGCGACCTTGCTATCAAGCACTCTGACAACGACCCGACGAAGAACCCCGTCACGTGGAATCTCTCGGCACGCCTCACCAAGGAACTTGGCAAGATGGGCGGACTGTCGCTCTACGTCAACAACGCCCTCTTCTACGAGCCCTTCCTCAAGGGTAACAACACCACAACGCTCTCACAGCGCAACACCGGCACATTCCAGTTCGGAGCCGAGCTGAGCCTGAACCTGTAGGGCCACCCCTCCCCCCCACGGGATGGGAGTCTATATAAAAACAAGAATTCAAAGCGTATGAAAAATATTGCAGTTATGTATAAGTTTAGACCCTCGTTTGCGGCCACCCGCCGATGGACTTTGAGGCTTCTGACCGCCTTGTCGCCCCTCGTTTGGGGAGGGATTGCAGGTGGACTTCTCACCGCCTGTGTCAACTTCGAAGACGCCACGCATGCCCTCGACGTACAGGTGCAACTGACCATGCCGCAGGAGTTCACTGCCAGCGACTTTGCCGGCCACGAGGTCGCCATGATACTCGGCACTCAGCGCATCATTGCCACGACCAACGATCAGGGCATCGCCACATTCAAAGGCATCGTGCCCGACGTCTACGACATCTCATGCTCGTGGGAGCTAAGCGCCGACGACTACCGCAAGATGACCGCCGACCAGCAGGTGGTCAGCGGGGCAACAGTGTCGGGCGCCCTCAACGCCCGCCTCATCAAGGAGACTGAGACCATCGTCCTGCCCACCAAGCTCAGCATCAACCGCGACATCCTGATAGGCAAGATCTACTACGCCGGATCGAAGGACAACAACAACCGCAACTACGATGCAGGCAAGTACGTCGAACTCTACAACCAGAGCGACAACGAGGCCGACGCCAGTGGCCTCTACATCGGACTGGTCGAGGCAGAGAGCAACCAGGCCTACACGCTGGAGAACCTCCACAACGCCTTTGCCGACTCGGTGGTGCTGCTCAAGCAGGTGTTCCGCATCCCTGCTGACAAGCCCCACATGGTGGCGTCTGGTGGCACCGTGCTCATCGTCAACAGCGCCATCGACCACAAGGCTAACAACAACGACATGGAGCACGACCTGACCGATGCCGACTTCGAGGCCAAAGACCACAGTAGCAGACCCGTACCGAACAATCCCAACACGCCTGCCCTGGAGCTCATCTACACCATGTATCCCTCCATATCGATTATGAACCTGGTGCAGAGCGGCCCCTGCAGCGTGGTCATCTTCCGCACCGATGAAGCCCCGACCGCATGGCCCAAGGTCTACGCCTTTGGCAAGACCAGCGGCAACCAGTGGATACTGCTACCCAAACGCCTCATCATCGACGGTGTGGAGGTACTCACTAACAAGGCAACAGGCATCGACGTGAAGACCAAGCGCCTCTACGACGACATCGATGCTGGCTACACCAACATCAACGCTACCACCGGTAGAAATGGCGAGACCGTCTATCGCAGGACCAGCAAGCAGGCCGACGCCGGCCACGTCATCCTCATGGACACTAACAACAGCTCCAACGACTTCACAACTTCAACTACCATAAAACCGCGCGAATATGACAAGTAAGATAGTATCAATAGTTTCTATAGCTTCTATAGCATCTATAACGTCTATAGCATCTATAGCATCTATAGTATCTATAGTATCTATAGTATCTATAGTTTCTATAGCATCTATAGTTCCCATTGAGGCTCAAGCGCAAGAAGGCAAATACCGCTTTGCCGACGCCACACAGCTGTGGCGACTTACCGACAATGCTGCGGGCCTCACCATCGACGCTGGAGCAACCCGCAACTACAACCGCGGCTTTGCAGAGTTCGACATGCAGCACCGTGAGGGCGACTACCGCCGTGTGCAGGAGGGGGGGCAGCGTAACCAGCTCACATTCCACACCGAGCGCTACCAGCGCGTAGGCCACCACCTCGTCGGCTATGGCAAGTTCCACTTCGACATGGATCGCACCAAAGACCGTGCCTGGTGCGACGTCATGCGACCCTACAACAGCAATCCCTTCTTCGGGGGCAGTAGCGTCCACGGCAAGTACGACACCCAGCAGTTCGATCTCACGGCTGCCCTTGGCACCTTCGACTATAGTGGTTTCCGTTTCGGTAGTCGCCTCGACTATAAGGTGGGCGACCTGAGCCGTCTGCGCGATCCACGCTCGCGCTCCGAACTGCTGCAATACCGTCTGACACCTGCCGTCACCTACACCACTGGCAACCACACCATAGGCCTCAGCGGTCACTACGACCGCCGCAAGGAGAAGATACCGAACATAACCACCGTGCAGCAGGACCCCAACCTGATGTACTACCAGATGACGGGCATGGAGCAGGCAACGGGCCTTATCGGCGGCTTTAGTGGCTACAACCGCGAATGGGTGAACCACCAGTTCGGCGCACAGCTTGCCTATGGCTACAACAAAACGCAACTCTCATCTGCCAGTTCTCAGTTCTCACGTCTCAGCTCTCTCACCACCATCGGCATTGCCCGTGGCGTCGAGGATGTATGGGGAACCTACAAGTATGAGCCGGGACGCTACACCTCTTATATATATAATGTAGCATCGCACAACCGTCTCAACACGGGTCGTCTCCTTCACCAGCTCGACCTCGACATTGCCTTTACCAAGGGCTACGCCGACGAGTATCGCCAGCTGCTCATTCAGGAGCGCGACGCTGAGAAGGGCTACACCAGCTACCACTACGAGACACAGATAGAGTATCGCAAGCGTTATCAGGTGAAGACCCACGACGCCACGTTGCACTACCGCCTCTCTACCCTCTCGGGAACCGCCATCCGCGGCTATGTCGGTGCTGCTGCCACGCTTCAGGGGGCCAGCAACAAGCACCTGCTGCCCACCTCACAGCTGGAGTACCAACGCCAGAACTTCTCGTTCGAGAGTGGCTATGCTTTCTTCAAGAACCACCTATGGCTCGATGCTACTGTCACCTACAGCCATGCGTCAAAGGCCGACATCGACATTGCCACACCGCAAATGGCGTCCAACACCTATGCTTCCGAGGTGCTCATTCCTGACATGGCTTACTATGGGGCCGACTACTGGCGCGGTCAGCTGTCGCTGAAGTACGAGTTCCCCTTCATGCTTAAAGGTGCACGCTCAACAGCTTTCGTCAAGGCCTACGCCGACGGCATCAAGGCCGATGACGAGCTCGACCGCACGACTGTCGGTCTCTCACTCGGACTCTATTATTAACACAATAGCCAGACTTAATGAATTAACAGTTATGAAAGCAAATTTCAATCTTCTCATCCCAACGGCTTTTCTCCTGCTAGCACTCGCAGGCTGTAAGTCGAACGTGAAGACGGCTGACGAGGTCGTCGTCTCTGAGTACAATCCCACCGACGCCCGTGCCTTCGGCATGCTTGGCGACGTCAAGGAGGTACACGTCACCATCATCAAGGATAATGCCGGCCCTGGCGAAGAACCGGTCGTAGAGCGCGACATGCTCGTCATGTCGTTCGACCAGAAAGGGCGCATCACCCGCGACCCCTACGGCAACAAATACGTCTATGATGCTGACGGTAACTTCATCGAAGGTGTCTCCGACAAGTCGACCATGGAGCGTGACAGCCTGGGACGCATCATCGCCTATGCCAACAAACTGAACGACAACGACCGAGAACAGTACGGCATGTCATTCTTCTATGACGAACAGGGACGCATCGCCACCATGACCAGGAGCTACTGGGAGGTGGGCTACGACGACACGCTCGTCTATAAGTCTGACAAGGTCTACCCCGACAGGTTCATCAGTGATGGCGCCGTAGAGTCAATGGTCGAACGCGTCTACATTGACTACGACTATAAAAAAATCGATGAGAAGGGCAACTGGACAGAACGCACGTGCAAGACGCTCTACAAATGCTGGAACGCAGGCGAACAGGAGTCGGACGCTGAGGTCGAACGCTGGACGACAACCGAGCAGCGCACCATCAGGTATTATTCAGATGAGCCCGAGAAACCCGCTAACGAAGTGGCTGAGGACGTCGACGACCGCTTCTTTGCCGACATCTTCGGCTTCGGGCTATTAGGTCACGTGAAGGAGGTGGTCACCACGTCGTTCACTGCTTACGAGGATGGCAAAGGGGCACTTGTGAAACAAGCCGAGATCGAAGGCAGCCGCGCCACCATCAGCTTTGATGCCGAAGGACGTGTCACTGAAGATCCCTACGGCGGCATCTATGTCTACGATGCCGAGGGCAATTTCGTCAAGGGAGCCTCAGCCATGTCGATCATGAAGCGCGATGACCAGCAGCGCGTCGTCAACTACCAGACGAAGCAAGACGACGAGGACGATGCCATGTTCCGCAACGACTACACCTACGATCCACAGGGACGACTCGTCAAGGTCAACCAGGTGTTCTGGGAGTCCACAGAGACCTCCACCTTCGTTTACGATGGTGATGAGATTTATCCCAAGAAGCGCCTCTTCGACAACTACGACGAGGGGCTCCACGTCACCTCCGAGACTACTTACCGCTACACACAATTCGACGACCACGGCAACTGGACCCAGCGTGAGCTCCGTTACAAGGGCACCGAGGCAGAAGAGGATGGTTTCAACAACAACGACGTCACCCACTGGGACGGTGCAATGATCGAAGAGCGCAGCATCAGTTATTATTGAACCCAAATTGGTCATTAGAAACAATAACCGTAAGAGACCTCCCCTAACCCCGCCTGTAGGAGGGGGATAAGTTACCTTATCCGCTGCAGGTCTATCTTATCCCCCTCCTACAGGAGGGGTTAGGGGAGGTCTCTTGTGCTAACGACCGATTCGGGTTGAAGCTGGCCACGGTTCAACGTGGGAAGCTGCCACGGTTCAACACGGTTTAACACGGGAGTGGCCACGACTCAGTTAGAGCCGTGGCCACTTTTAGTAAAGAACCGTGCTTTCTGAAAGCGATTACTGCACGCCGTCCTCGCGGAGCTTTTCCTGCCAGCGCCATGCAGACTTGAGAACCTCTTCGGTAGGTGTGTCAGCCTTCCATCCGAGCACGCGGTTGGCCTTGTCAACGTTGCCCCACACCTTCTCGATATCACCCTCGCGGCGAGGTGCAAACTCCCAGTTGAGCTTCACGCCAGTGGCCTTCTCGAAGCCCTCAACAACCTCGAGGGTCGACAGGCCGCGGCCCGTACCGATGTTGAACACCTCGACAGGGTCGGTCTCCGGCTTATCAAGCACGCGCTCCATGGCCTTGACGTGAGCCTTGGCCAGGTCGACGACGTAGATATAGTCGCGGATGCAGGTGCCGTCGGGCGTCTTGTAGTCGTTGCCGAAAATCTTCAGCTGCTTGCGGATGCCGATGGCGGTCTGCGTGACGAAAGGAATCAGGTTCATGGGCACGCCATTGGGTAGCTCACCGATGAGTGCTGAGGGATGAGCGCCGATGGGATTGAAATAACGGAGGATGATGCTCTTGATAGGAGCGCCACTGTGGATATAGTCCTGGATGATCTCCTCGTTGATCTGCTTCGTGTTGCCATAGGGCGAGAGGGCTTTCTGGATAGGTGCCTGCTCAGTGACGGGCAGGTTCTCTTCGGTAGGCTGGCCATAGACGGTGCACGAGCTGGAGAAGATGATGCCCTTGACGTCGTACTTCGGCATAAGCTCCAAGAGGTTGATGAGCGAAGTGATGTTGTTACGATAGTAGAGCAACGGCTTCTCAACACTCTCGCCGACAGCCTTCGAAGCGGCAAAGTGGATGATACCCTCAATCTTGGGATACTTGCGGAAGACACCTTCGAGGGCTTCCATGTCACAGCAGTCGACCTTCTCAAAAGCGGGACGCACGCCGGTGATTTTCTCAATGCCGTCGACAACATTGGCGTTCGAGTTCGACAGGTTATCAATGATGACAACTTCGTAGCCTGCCTCTTGCAGCTCTACGGTGGTGTGGCTACCGATGAATCCGGTGCCACCCGTAACGAGGATTGTTTGTTTCATGCTATCTCTTTTGCTTTATTTTTTCTTATAATACTGCATGGCCTCAGGCATCCAGCCCTGGATGTTCTTGATGCGAGTAGCATCGCTGGGGTGGTCGCTGAGGAACTCGGCTGTCTGGTTGTTCGACATGGAAGCCATGCGCTGCCAGAAGGTCAGGGCCACCTGCGGGTTGTAGCCAGCCATAGCCGCGAAGATGAGACCCATGTGGTCGGCCTCGTTCTCATGACCGCGTGAATAGCTGAGGTTCTTGAAGTTGAAGCCCTGGGCGGCAATAGCCTGAACGATGCTCTGCGTGTTCTGCCCCATGCCTAAGGCACCGGCCACGGCAGTACCAATCTGCAGGCCATACTGCTGCTTGATTTGCGTGCTGAGCTGCTCAGCTGAGTGCTTAGCCACTGCGTGAGCAATCTCATGGCCAAGAACGATGGCCAGCGATGCCTCATCCTGCGTAACGGGAAGGATGCCCTCGTAGACCACAATCTTACCGCCAGGCATGCACCATGCGTTCACCTGCTTGTCCTGCACGAGGTTAAACTCCCATGCGAAGTTCTGCACTTCTGCAGCCAGTCCGTTGGCCTTCAGATAGTTGGTGACGGCATTGGCAAGGTTCTGCCCCACGCGCTTCACCATAGCGGTGTTCTGCGCATTGGTCGACTTCTTAGCCGTCTTCATGAACTCCTGATACTGCTGCGAGGCCAGCGAGAGCACCTCGCCATCGCTGACTAACAGCGTCTGCTGGCGCCCTGTGATGGGCACCGTCGAGGTGGTGCCGCAGCTCACCATGAGTGCGGCCACCATCGACAAGATGATTGTTCTGATGTATTTCATCGTCTTTCCTTTTTTTACCTTATTATTTGTTTAGCTTTCCATCAGATTTCCCAGCCCACGGCAGAAGCGCCGAGCACAGCTGCAGAAGCGCCATCGAGACCGCTGACAAGGAACTTAGCCTTGCCTTTGAAGATCTTCAACACATGCTCGTCGTACGACTCACGAATGGGCTTCATGATAAGCTCGCCAGCCTTTACCATGCCACCGAAGAAGATGAATGCCTCGGGCGATGAGAAAGCAGCGAAGTTGGCGCAAGCCTCACCAAGCATGTGGCCCGTGAACTGATAGATCTCGTTGGCCAACTCGTCGCCCTTGCCGGCAGCAATGGCCACATCGAGCGAAGTGATGTCCTCGGGACGCATCTCACGCAGCAGTGACGGACGCTCAGTGGTAGCCAGCAGCTCACGAGCCGTGCGAGCCACACCCGTTGCCGAGCAATAAGCCTCCAGACAGCCCTTACGTCCACAACCGCAGGGACGGCCGTTCTTCTCGACGATGACATGGCCCAACTCGCCTGCGAAACCATCGCAGCCGTAGAGCAGCTGGCCATTCACGACGATGCCAGAGCCGACGCCTGTGCCCAGCGTGATGACGATGAAGTTCTTCATGCCACGAGCAACACCGTAGACCATCTCACCAATGGCAGCAGCATTGGCGTCGTTGGTCAGTGCCACGGGCACGCCCAGCTTGTCGCTGAACATCTTGGCCAGGGGCACAACACCCTCGTGAGCCCACGGCAGGTTGGGTGCGAACTCGATGGTACCGTTATAGTAGTTGCCATTGGGGGCGCCCACGCCCATGGCCTTGATGGTCTCGATGCCACCAACCTGCTCGATGACAGGCTCCAGAGCCTCCACCGATGCATTTACGAACTCGTCGGCAGTCTTGTAGGCTCCCGTCTTGATGGCTGTCGTGGCCTTAATCTCGCCACGTGCATCCACAATACCAAACACTGAGTTAGTGCCTCCTAAGTCCAAGCCAATGACGTACGGCTTGATGTTTGTCTGATCACTCATAACATTAAGTTTTTACGTTTTACGATTTTAGTTATTAACTCATTTTGATTGCAAAGGTAAGCATTTTCAAAGAAATCTACTGCCATTTAACTCCCTTTAACTCACAAATTCATCTTTCATCACTAAAAATCCAAAAAACTTTCGTACCTTTGCAGCCAATATGCATTTCGACGTTCCAAATATATTGGATTTCATCTTCAAAGGGATGATGATTGGCATCATTGCATCGGCGCCAATGGGCCCCGTAGGTGTGCTTTGTGTACAGCGCACGCTGAACAAGGGTCGGTGGTACGGATTCGTCACCGGATGCGGTGCTGCCGTCAGTGACATCATCTACGCTGGCATCACCGGACTCGGCATGAGCTTTGTGGTTGACTTCGTCGATGATGCCCAGCGCCGCTTCTACCTGCAGATCATCGGTAGCCTGATGCTGCTGGCCTTCGGCTGGTTCACCTATCGTACCGACCCCACGAAGAACATGCACTTGAGTGGCAAGAACAAGGGCACGCTGACCCACAATGCCATTACAGCCTTCTTCGTCACGCTGAGCAACCCCCTCATCATCTTCCTCTTTATCGCACTCTATGCACAGTTCGCCTTCGTGCTGCCCAACCATCCCTTTGAGATGATTGTCGGATTCCTGAGCATTGTCGGTGGCGCACTGCTCTGGTGGTGGGGACTGACATGGTTGGTCGACAAGATACGCACCAAATTCGACGAGAACGGCATCCGCATCATCAACCAAGTCATTGGCGTGGCCGTCATTATCGGCTCCATCATCATGCTCCTCGGCACTACCACCAACCTGCTACGCTTCTTCTAAAAAAAATAGTAAATAGAAAATCGTAAATAAATAGTAAATCGTAAATCGTCAAATAGTAAATCACAAAAGTGTTTATAGCTAACGACTTAAGGAAAAACAACATTGCAGAATACCTGCTCTACATGTGGCAAGTTGAGGACACCATCCGTGCCTTCGACTGCTCGCTAAGCAGAATCAAGCGCGAGTATCTCTGCCGCTTCGACCTCGACGAAGAACAGATGGAAGAGGAGACCGACTGGTGGGGCAACCTCATCCGCATGATGAACCAGGAAGGTTGCCGCGAACGCGGACACCTACAAATAAATAAGGTGACGCTACAGCTGCTTGCCGAACTGCACCAGCAGCTGCTCGCCTCAACCAAGTTTCCGTTCTACAGTGCCGCTTACTACAAGGTGCTGCCATTCATCGTGGAGCTGCGTAACCGCGGTGCCAATCGCGAAGAGAACGAGGTGGAGACCTGCCTGAACCTGCTCTATGGCGTCATGATACTACGTCTGCAGAAGAAGCCCATCTCACCCAACACCGAACATGCCGTCAAGGAAGTGTCGACACTCATCGGCATGCTCAGCGACTACTACAAGCAAGACAAGGAAGAAGGATTGAAGTTCGACTAACTGCCAATCGTCAAACAGTAAACCACTAAACCGTCAAATTGTTAAAGTGAACATTCTTATTACTGGCTGCAACGGCCAATTAGGCAACGAGATACAACTGCTGGAACAGCAGCATCCAGAGCACACCTATTTTAATACCGACGTGCAGGAGCTTGACATCACCGACCGTCATGCTGTTGAGCGCTTCGTCATCGACAATGCCATTGACGGCATCGTCAACTGCGCTGCCTACACCGCTGTCGACAAAGCCGAGGAGAACACCCAGCTGTGCGCCCTGCTCAACACGGCAGCACCGGGATTCCTGGCTGCTGCCATCGAGAAGAGAGGCGGCTGGCTGATACAGGTCTCGACCGACTACGTCTTCGATGGCACCAACCATCGACCCTATGTCGAGAGCGACCCCGTCTGTCCCAACAGTGTCTATGGCCGTACTAAGCTGGCCGGTGAACAGGAGGCACAGCGTGCCTGCCGCCACACCATGATCATACGCACGGCATGGCTTTATAGCTCCTTTGGCAACAACTTCGTGAAGACCATGATGCGCCTCGGCAGAGAGAAGACTGAGCTTGGCGTCATCTTCGACCAGATAGGCACGCCGACCTATGCCCGCGACTTGGCAGTGGCCATCTTTGCCGCTATCAGCAAAGGTGTAAAAACCGGTGTTTATCACTTTAGCAATGAAGGTGTTATATCGTGGTACGACTTTGCAAAGGCCATTCACCGCATAGCTGGTATTCGCGACTGCCATGTGCGGCCACTGCACACCAGCGAATACCCCACCCCAGCCACGCGTCCACACTACTCCGTGCTTGACAAGACGAAAATCAAAGAGACATACGGCATCGAGATTCCTTACTGGGAAGAGTCGCTCGAAGCGTGTATAGGCTTACTTGCCTGACCCTCCAATAAAAAGAAGACAATGAACCAAGAAATAGAAAGAAGACGAACATTTGCGATCATCTCGCACCCCGATGCCGGTAAGACCACGCTGACCGAGAAGTTCCTGCTTTTTGGCGGACAGATACAGGTGGCCGGCGCCGTCAAGAACAACAAGATCAGGAAGACAGCTACCAGCGACTGGATGGACATCGAGAAGCAACGCGGCATCTCGGTCTCCACATCGGTCATGGAGTTTGACTACACGCCAGAGGGGAAAGACATTGAGTACAAGGTCAACATCCTCGACACCCCTGGTCACCAAGACTTTGCCGAGGACACCTTCCGCACGCTGACTGCCGTCGACTCGGCCATCATCGTCGTCGACGGTGCCAAGGGCGTGGAGACACAGACGCGCAAGCTGATGACCGTCTGCCGCATGCGAAAGACCCCCGTCATCATCTTTATCAACAAGATGGACCGTGAGGGCCGTGACCCCTTCGACCTGCTCGACGAGCTGGAGAAAGAGCTGGAAATCAGTGTGCGCCCACTCTCGTGGCCTATCAACCAGGGTGCGAAGTTCAAGGGCGTGTTCAACATTTACGAGAACAAGCTCGACCTCTTCACGCCTGACAAGCAGCGCGTCACGGAGAAAGTCAGTGTGGATGTCAGTTCTGCCGAACTTGATGCACGTGTAGGCGAGCAGGATGCCGCAAAGCTGCGCGACGATCTGGAGCTGGTCGACGGTGTCTACCCCGAGTTCAATGTAGAGGACTACCGACAGGCCGAAGTGGCCCCCGTGTTCTTCGGTTCGGCACTGAACAACTTTGGCGTTCAGGAACTGCTGAACTGCTTCGTGGAGATAGCACCCTCGCCACGGCCCACAAAGGCTGAGGAGCGTGACGTACAGCCCGAGGAGCCGAAGTTCACAGGCTTCATCTTTAAGATTACGGCTAACATCGACCCCAACCACCGCTCGTGTATCGCCTTCTGCAAGGTGTGCTCAGGGCGCTTCCAGCGTAACGTGCCCTACCTGCATGTGCGCCAAGGCAAGACGCTGCGCTTCACCTCGCCCACACAGTTCATGGCCCAGCGTAAGTCGACCATCGACGAGGCATGGCCTGGCGACATTGTGGGACTGCCCGACACGGGTGGCATCTTCAAGATTGGCGACACGCTGACCGAGGGCGAGCAGCTGCACTTCCGTGGTCTGCCTTCGTTCTCGCCAGAACTGTTCAAGTATATCGAGAACGACGACCCGATGAAGGCCAAGCAGCTGCAGAAGGGCATCGACCAGCTCATGGACGAGGGCGTGGCGCAGCTCTTCGTCAACCAGTTCAACAACCGCAAGATCATCGGCACTGTCGGACAGCTGCAGTTCGAAGTCATCCAGTACCGCTTGGAGAACGAGTACAACGCCCGCTGCCGCTGGGAGCCCGTACACCTCTATAAAGCCTGCTGGATATCGAGCGACGATGACAAGGAGCTCGAAGCCTTCAAGAAGCGCAAGTACCAGTATATGGCCAAGGACAAGGAGGGGCGCGACGTCTTTCTCGCTGACTCCGGCTACATGCTCAGCATGGCTCAGGAGGACTTCAAGCACATCCGTTTCCACTTCACGTCGGAATTCTAGTATTAATGTAATAACAGCTTAAGACAAATTGAAAATCAGAAACATAGAGGCACACGACTCATGACCGTGAAGAGAATGAAAGCGCCGTGCCTCTGTGTTCATTAAACACAACGAATGGCTATGATTAAGACAAGGTTATGGGTGTTGGCCGCCATCCTCACATTTTGCGGCTCACTGGTCGTTCAGGCACAAGTAATGAAAGCCGCCGATCTGGAGAAATATGCGAAGCAGAAGTACGGTGACAAATGGCTTGACGCTGCTGCCAACCTGTCAAGTGGATTGCTGTTGGACAAGAACCAGTCGCTGACCTATCAGCAGGTTGTCGAGGTGCCTGATAAGACCAAACAACAGCTGTATGTAGATCTGAACTACTGGGCAACGGCCACCTTCAAGGACAAGCAGGCCATCACGCTTAACGACAAGGAAGCCGGATGCATCATCGTGTCGTCGACCATCGACGGCATTGCCGACCATACGGGTACCGTCAACCGCTATGTGGTCAGCATCACCCCCGTCATCCGTCTCGACATTAAGGATGGACGCATCCGTGTCACATTCACCGTACAAAACTATGATATTCTTAAGGCCGAGGATGCCGGCTGGATTGGTGGACTGTTTGACAACAGTGACAACCGCCAGAGCCACCAGAACGTCTACAGCGACGGCAAGCGCATGAAGGGCGATAAGACCGACCGCCGCCTCTACGACGAGCAGTGGGAGATAGCCCAGCACTATCCCTTCGTTGCGAAGGACCCTCAGAAGCGCACCTGCGCCAAGGCCTTGGTGATGACGCATGCTTACTCCAACGCCATCATTGACAAGGTGGAAGAGGCCGTGAAGCACGGTATTGTCGGTAACGAGGATGACGACTGGTAAATCTGATTGAATCATGACTCAAGAACAAGACATCAAGAATGCAGTAGAGGTGCTGCGCCGAGGCGGCGTCATACTCTACCCCACCGACACCATCTGGGGCATCGGCTGCGATGCCACCAACGAAGAAGCCGTGCGACGCGTCTACCAGATAAAGCAGCGCGACGACTCGAAAGCCCTTATCTGCCTAGTCGACAGTGATGCCCGACTGCAACGCTACGTCCGTCAGGTGCCTGACGTGGGATGGCAACTCATCGATTGCATCGACAAGCCCACAACGCTCATCCTCGACGGAGCCGTCAACCTGGCACCGAACCTCATTGCCGACGATGGCTCCATCGGCATACGCATCACCAAGGAGCCGTTCTCGCACGAGCTGTGCTACCGCTTCCAGAAAGCCATCGTCTCAACATCGGCCAACATCAGTGGCGAGCCGGCCGCACAGAACTACCGCGACATCGACCCGCGACTGCTGGAACAGGTCGACTACGTCTGCTGGAGTCGCCGTCAGGAGCATAAGCCCCACAAGCCGTCAAGCATCATAAAGCTCACGAAGGACGGCATCGTCACCATCATCCGCTGACGGATTAAGCACCGCTTACCCCTGATGCGCGATGACACTACGCCGAGATCTCTTGATGGAATCTACCGGATAAACGTTGCTTTAAGCCCGTCTTTTTGATCGCGAACAACGGGTGAAAGTTAAAACTGCGTCAGTGTTTGATAAAACAGCGCCTTTGTTTGATAAAACTGCGTCAGTGTTTGATAAAACTGCGTCATTGTTTGCCCTTTTATTCGGATTGGACATATAGTCCAAACCGTTCGTTAGCCTAACGACCGGTTTGGGTTTATTGTTCAGCTCATACCAAGCCGCTTTTTACCTTTACTGAGAGAACAAAATGCCACATTTCCTTTGTCATCTCAAAAAAAAAGCGTAACTTTGCAGCCAGTTTCTACTATACCACTAAATTAAAACCTAAACGTATGATGAAAAAACTATCCATGCTGTGCTCTCTGCTTTGGATGACCATTGCCACAGTATGCGCACAGATGACCTTCACACTCAACGGTGTGACCTATGGCGATGTGGCAGAACGCGACGCCAAAGGCTTCACCACCGTAACACTGCCCGCTGGCACTGACCTCAGCGGCCTGATTACCGCTGTACAAGTGGACGGAAATTCCATCGACGCCACTCAAGTGACGCCAAATCCCACGACGACCAAACTCAGCTACAACGAGCTGAAAGTCTTCACCTACAATAACAAAGCCTACGGCTTCCGCTTTGCCGAAGACGTCTGGTTCTGCGCAGTGTTCATCTCCGACTGTCACGTCAATCAGGGCAGCGGGCATGATGGCACCAGTGCTGCTGACCTCAAAACGATTATGAACAACATCATTAGCATGGGCAAGGACGGCACAAAGAAGGTCAACTTCACAACCGAAGGCGCCACGAGCCTCGTGCCCAAGACCAGTATCATCTTCTGCCTTGGCGACATCGATCAGGACAAAGGCAACGACAGTAACGACGGCAAGCACACCACTTTCCTCAACGCAACGGCAGAGGTGGCCAAGGATGCAGGCATACCGTTTATTTTTATTGCTGGCAACCACGACTTCACACCCGACTACTGGACAGGTAACGATGGAGATGACGGCGTGACCTACGGCAACACAGGCGGCGCTAATGCTGACGAGCAGACCATTTCGGCCATCAAGACCAACAACAACTACTGGAACACTGCCGGCGTCTTCGACGAGGATATCCAGTACTTCAGTTCCGGCAACAACTATGGTTTCGAACCGCAGCACTTCACCTTCAAGTTCAAGGACGTGCGCTTCTACTGCGCCAACAACTACTGGTTCCAGAAACCTTACAAGAAACCAGGACTGCTCTCCTCGGCAACCTACTATGCCCCAGACCCTATCGTCAGCAACCTAAACACCTTCGTCGAGAGTCATACCAACGAGGCCAGCGTTTGGATGCAACACTATCCATGGCTCGCAGGCAGCGATTGCAACCGCTGGTGGCTCGACCAAAATGATGTAGGCAAGTACAAGACGTCGAGCAACGCCTCAATCTACGGTTCAAGCACCTCCGGCATCGCCTATAACGACGCCACGTCTGCCAACACCCTAAAGAAAGACCCGCTCTCAGCCATCATGATGAAGACTGCCGGCAAGGTCGACGGCAAGGTGCAGCACTTCTCCGGCCACTACCACCGCTTTGACGACCGTACATACACCAGCACGGTCAACTCCGATAACATGGTGCATGATTACACCGTCGCCGCCCCTGGCAATACCAACCAGTCGAACAACGCCTTCGTTGTCCTTTTCAAGCGCGGCGAGGGCGTAAAGGAGGTTATTCAGACGCAATTCTAAATGTAAAGTGAAGAGTGAATAATTTGCTACCGCATCAATATCAAATATGAAAGCTATGAAACGATATATATTCGCAGTCCTCGCACTGAGCTTACTTGGCAGTTTCCCCGCCAAGGCCGACACCGACAAACTCACCGCCGCAGATGGCTGGACAAAGATCACTACACTGCCCACGGCTACCGACATCGCCAACAACTATTATATTATTGTAGACAACAGCCAAGACTTGATGCTCGGCATCGCCAAAGGTGTGAATCAGAATACTAAATGGTACTCGCTCGGCGTGTATTATCAAACGTCGGTAGATCCAACATCCAAGAATATAAACCCCATGGTTTGGACGTTGGAGACACAAGGAAACGGTTTCGCCATGCGCAACCTCGACCAGCCCGCCTCGCCTTTCCAAACAGAATGGAATGCAGCATGGATGTTCGACACCAACGATGTCTATGATACGGCTAACGATTGGTGCAAAGTTATCCTGGCATACGCTGATGGTTCATGGACCATACAAAACGGCTATTATCCCAATTCCGGCTATCTCGGCCCGTGGAACGACGGGATCTTCACCAATGGTGCCGAGTGCGCTGCCAACAAGAGTGGCAACAACATTGGTCATTTCCATATTTATGCCATCAGCCGTGCACAGTTCAAGCAGAACCTCCTCGACAATGCCTCTGAAACTAATCCCGTTGACCTCACGCCGTGGTACGTTGCCAACGCTACCTTCGACGCAAACAACCGTTCCGGCTGGATGGAGGAAGGCTCTGGCGGTAATAACAACACCACCATAGGCTGCGAGATCTGGCATCGCTCCGGCTTTAAGATCTATCAGAACCTCACGGTACCCAATGGCAAATACAAGGTGTCCGTTCAAGCCACGGGTAGCACTTCTGGAACGGTCTATGGAACAAGTGGCAACATCACTAAGACAAAAAGCGCAACCGTAGACAACAAGGACAATTTCCAGAGCTCGGTATTGGAAATGATCAAAGACCGAAACTACGGACGCATCACCACCGACGAAATTACTGTCAGCAACGGCGCGCTTACCATGGGCTTCAAGGATGAGACAACCGACCAATGGGATGTCTTCGACAACTTCAAGCTCTACTGCACAGGCCTTGACCTTTCGGCATACGAGACTCAGCTGGCCGAACTGGTACAAGAGTGTAACGACTTCATCAATAATAACGTCGTTCCAACAGCCTGCGAGACGATCATCGCCAATGCTGTTTCCACTTACAACAAATCGTATTCAACGGCCAAGGAATACTCCACTGCCATCATAGCCTTGACAGCAGTACTTGACACCTATAGGAACAATGCTGAACTCAAGGCCGCCTACGCCGCCTACAATGCTTTCAAGGCCAAGGTTGAGGCTCTGCCAACAGGAGAGACATCCAATTCGAACCTGGCCACGTTTACCAGTTCCATAGACGAAGCAACCACCAGCGTGGAAGCTGCCACAACGGCAGCAGCCATCGAGACTCAGACAGCCAACATCCGCGCTGCCGCCCTCACTTATATTTCTAACGAAGACGGACAGTTCGACATCACCTTCCTCGCCTCACAGAACTACGGGGACTGGAAGAGAACAGACGGCTCGGCTGCCGGTATCGTCCGAGACGAGTTCCTGGCCAACCGCCCAAGCACCATCCCGTCGTTTGCCGAGAACTTTGAGTGGACAGCTGAAACAACGGGCAATGTGCTCTATCAGACTGTCAGCGACCTACCCGCCGGCTACTATCAAGTGGGCATGTACACCATGGCACTGAGCACATCGGGGCGTGACACGCAGATTACCACCGACGCCACCGAAGGTGATGCCAACCGCTCGTTTGCTTTTGCTGGCAACTTGAGCGATCCCTCCTCCATTCAGCGCACAGGCATGCCCATCAAGTTTGCCACGGCAGTTGACTTCGCCGACCTGACCACCCTCGACGTGAACGTACACCTGTCAAACGCCGGCAACCTCACCTTTGGCGTGCAGAAAGACGCCAACGGCTCCAACTGGCATTTCGCACAAATCGTCAGTATCGTCTATAGCAATGCGCCCGACCTGACCAACCTCAAGGCCACCCGCGATGCGCTCGTTGCTGAGGCTCAGGGCCTGCTGGCTGGTGCCGATGCTGACTATCTGACCTCTGAGCAGAAGGCTGCCCTTCAGAGTGCTATCACTGCAGGTAACAATGCCAACACCTTTGACGACCTGAACACCGTCACGCTCACCACCCTGCCCAACGCCATCAACACTGCCAAGCAGCAGATTCAGCAGGCGAAGGCCGCCATCCCTGTGATGATTGACGCCCTGGAGCGCTTCGAGAACGACTACAACCTGGCCGACGGCACCGACTACCGCCGCCTCACGATGAGCGCTGAAGCATGGACAGACCTGCTTGGTGCCGTGAACGATGTTTCAACAGCCCTTGACGACATCTCCCAAGCCTCTAACTATGCAACCATCGCACAAGCCCTCGTCGACCAGATGGATGCTACCGATGCTTCGTTGCGCCTCTTTAAGAGCTACAAGGCGATGGTGGAAGGCACAACGGCTCTTGGTGTTGTTGGCAACTATGGCGCAGATAGCAACATGGATACCGATGCTACTGAGGAGACTGCCATCACAGCCCTTAACACCGCTTTCGGCACCTACGCAGCAGGACAGTCCGGCGACTTCAATGTCGATGCCTTCCTTGGCGAGAATCTCAACTTCAGTGCCGCTGAAGGAAGCCAATTAGGAACAGTAGGCTATGTTTATGATATGGCAGGCTGGGAGGAAACATACGAAGACGTTACTGACTGGGCACGTCTGCGTAACCAAAATCCTGATGACAACAACAAATATGCAGGTCAACTCTATATTCGCACCAACTGGACGGACAAAGCCACCATTTTGACAGCTGGCAAGCAAAAGATGCTCCCTGTGGGTAAGTACCAGCTCTCTCTTTCTTGGAACAGCGACATGGAGAACATGACTAACCTCTCCTGCTACAAGCTTGGTGATGAAAGCATGTCTATAGGTAAAGAAACTACTGAAGCTACTCCCATCACTTACATTTTCGAAGTGACCGATGCCGCTACTCCATTCGACCTTGTAATAGGTTTCCAGAAGAAGAACTCAGGAGGTACACCTGCCCAAATCATTGTCGACGACGTGGTGTTGACCTACTTGTCGCAATCGTTGAAGCTGGCCGATGCCGACGACAATAGCACCCTGATTTCAGAAAGGAACGGGCTTGCCTTCGACGTGACCTTGCAAGGCCGCACACTCTTCAAGGATGACTCGTGGAACACCCTCTGCCTGCCCTTCGATACTGAATTGACAGGCGATTTCGATAACGCCACACTCATGGAGCTCGACACGGAAACCGAAGTTGACGGCCATGTCACTGGCCTCGAAGGCTCGACGCTCTACATGAACTTCAAGACGGCTGATGCCATCACTGCCGGCACACCTTATATTATTAAGTGGGGTAGCGGCATCGCTATTGAGAACCCGACGTTCACCGGCGTTACTATAGTAGGAGCTGCTGCCTCCAGTGTTGGAAACGACGACATAACCTTCGTGGGCACCTACGACCCTGTTCCTCTTGCCAAGGATGACCAGACCAACCTCTTCCTCGGTGTGGGCAATACGCTTTACTGGCCCAACGTTGACAACTACAAAGTCAACGCCTTCCGTGCCTATTTCAAGCTGGCCGAGCCAACACCAGTCCGCCAGTTCGTCTTGAACTTCGGTGACGGCAACCAGACGGCCATCGATGCGCAGCCAATTCTCAATTCTCAATTCTCAACTCTCAATTCAGGAGTGGTTTATGACCTGCAAGGCCGACGCCTGTCAAATAGTCACATCAAGAATGGACTCTACATCCAAAACGGAAAGAAAGTAATCATCAAATAATAAACATTATAATTATGAAAAAGCAGTATCAATCGCCGACCATTGAGGTCGCAAAAATGGCAATCGAGAACCTGATGAAAGTTGGCTCTATCCAAGGTAACACAAACATCAAAATGGGCGGAGGAGGCTCCGGCCCCGCCCGTGGGCGCGAAGGCTCATCTTGGGATGATGACGAGGATTAACCCTACAACCCTAAAGCCATGAAGAAAGCCATGCACATCATGGTGGCGCTGCTCACATGGGCAGCTGCCACCTTGTCTGCCCATGCCGCAGACTACACCACGTTCCTCACCACTGAACGTGGATTCACTGAGGTGACCAGCATAGACGACATGATTGACGATGGTGGATACTATTATATCATCGTTC
Source organism: Prevotella sp. (assembly GCA_017417465.1). Classification (GTDB taxonomy): domain Bacteria; phylum Bacteroidota; class Bacteroidia; order Bacteroidales; family Bacteroidaceae; genus Prevotella. The sequence goes on from JAFPZD010000040.1 coordinate 87,251, forward strand.
CTGCCGAGACTCCAAATCTTATTGTAGGTATAGGACGCTACGAGGATAAACCTGACTGGGCTGGCGATAATACGAAAGCATTGCGCTTGAGGTCAGCTGCTACTGACCCTGTAGCAGAAATGTCGAACTTCTTTACTATAGAAAAAGACGGTGACTATATAGGTTTCCGCAATGTAGTAGAAAACAGTGACCTTTTCCAGACCCACGACAATAATGGATATATGTACGTACTTACATATTCCGATCCAACACTTGATGAATGGAGTTATTTAACTCCTACCTATCAAGACGACTACTGGCTCTTTGAGAACGGAAAGTATCCCATGACGTGCGAAGCCCAGTGGAAGGGGTATATGGGTTCGTGGACACCAGGGCGACTTGAGGTAGGCGAGCCAATTGCTCTCAACCGCACAAATGTTGGGGATGATGTGGCAGGTCATTACCGCCTGTTCCGTATAGCAAAGAATGATTTGATAGCATTGAAACGTACCCCTCTGTATTCAGCCACACCTAGCAACCCCGTTGATGCCACATGGTTTATTGTCAATCCCTCATTCGAGACTGGCGACGAAACGGGATGGATATTGCAAAACAGGAATAATGGTGATAATGAATTTAGAACGCGCGAATATGGTATGACCAACAAGGATGGAGACTATCTAATGAATGTTTACACTTGGTGGAATGACCATACTGTCAGCCAGGTAGTCAGCAACATTCCGAGTGGTGAATATGAATTGTCAGCTGTGCTTTGTACATTCTCTGACCGAACTGCCACACTGACTGGTCAGACTTCTGTTACGTCACAGACAGCAACTGTCAACGGCATTAATGACCAGACGGGTATTCCTGCTTCTGTCAATGTGACCGTAGGCAATGACCAAAAACTAACCATTGTCGCACACAGTACAACAGACTGGTGGAGTAGCAAAGAACGAGATACCGATTATTACAAAATATTGTTCTATAAAGTTGACGATATCCGTCTCACCTGCAAAAGCGTTTTCTTGAACGGTTATGCTCTTCCTTTGCCTAACAATGAGGTTACAATTCTTAAACCCAACCAGTGGTACTACTATGACGTGACGCTTGGCGCAGAGTATGTTCTAATTGGTGCCCTTGACGGTATGGTGTACAGCACCGACGGCGACAAGACTATTGATAATGTAAACGCCAGTACCCCGTCACGAAAGATGGAACTTGCCGCCGGACGTATATACTTCAAGACCACCCGCAGCGATGCTACGCTCTACATCACCCCGTCATGCACTGTCAATGAAGGTACTTTCTCAGCTGTGGCACTCAATGTGGACGGCCTGCCGAACAAGATTTTGTTTTATAACCTTAACGAGGACGGCCCGGGCGAGAGCGGCACCAAGAAGATAAGCCAGTATCTGGCATCGAAGGGCTACGATTTCATTGGATGTAGCGAGGACTTTAACTATAACGGTTCGCTGATGGAGTCGTTGAAAGCTGAATACAGCTGTGGCTCTATTCGTAAGACGCTGAGCGTAGGAGGTTTGAGTGGAGGCCTTCCGTTCGACACCGACGGTCTGAACCTTCTCTGGAAGAACAGCAAGATTAGTGCCACAAACGAGAGCTGGACACGATGGACTTCAACAACAAGCACCGACGGCAACCAGTATGTAAAGAAAGGCTACCGCCACTATGACGTACTCATCGACGGCAGTGCACTCATTGATGTCTTTATCCTCCACATGGATGCCGGCGATGCCTCCGACTCGCGACACGCTCAGTGGGAACAGCTGGCCGGAGCCATCAACAGTGCCGATGCCACGCGCCCGAAACTCATTATCGGTGACACCAATAGCCGTTGGACGCGTGAGGAGATTGCAGCCCATTTCATGAACCGACTGAACGCCAATCTCGCAGCTTCCGACGTCTGGGTTGAGAAATGTCGTAATAACGTCTATCCCACTACGGCTATGGGTGACCTGACCGACCAGTCTGACCCATCGAACTTCTCGAACTACGAGATTGTGGACAAGATTATCTACATCAACCCCACGGCTCCGAACACTTTGCAATTGGTTCCCCAGAGCTTCAAGATTGAGAATGACTACACCTACGACTACGTGGATCACGATGGTAACACGAAACCCCTCGGCGACCATCGTCCTGTCGTTGTAGAGTTCAAGTGGATAAAGTCAGGTGATGCTGTAAACATGCCAATAACCCTGACAGACAACGGTGACAACACAACGACCATCAGGAACACCAGCGGTATAGTTGCTGACGTCACTATTCAAGACCGCACGCTTTACAAGGACAACTCATGGAACACGCTGTGCCTGCCCTTCAACATGACAGCCGATCAGGTGACGACTCAGTTGGCACCCTCAGAACTAAAGGAACTTGACACCGCAGCTGACAACTACGAACATGTGACGGGCCTCGACGGCTCTACGCTCTACCTGAACTTCAAGGATGCTCAGACTATTGAAGTCGGGAAGCCCTACCTCATCAAGTGGTCAAACGGCGGCAGCAACATCGTCAATCCGCAGTTCACGGGTGTTACTGTATCCGATAGCGAGGCAATGGGTATCGCCAGCACCGACGGAACTGTCACCTTCCAAGGAACCTACGCCCCCGTTGCCCTTGCCAAGGACGACAAGACGAACCTCTATCTTGACGAAGAGGACACCCTCAACTGGCCCATCATCGACAACTTCTACGTCAATGCTTTCCGCGCCTACTTCCACTTGTCACCAAACAGTGGCGCCCGGAAGTTCGTCCTTAACTTTGGCGACAACGTGAGTACCGGCATCAGGAGCCTCACCCCCACTCCCAACGATGAAGGCAGCATATACTCCCTGACAGGCGTAAAACTGCAGGGTGAGCCAAAGAAGAACGGTCTGTTTATCCAAAACGGCAAAAAGAGAATCATCACAGGAAAGTGAGTCACACTTCCATCGAATGAACAATGACGACAGGTAACGGCATCAAGCTCTACATCAACGACCGCCTACAGGACCTCGACCTCGATGAGGCCCTTGCGCGGTTGTCAGAGCAACGACGCGAACAGGCCCTGCGCTTCCGCTTCGAGCAGGGGCGCCGGGCCTGCGCCGCTGCCTACCTGCTGCTCTGCGAAGGACTGCGCCACGACTATGGGCTGACGGAACTGCCACGCTTCGAGTACGGCGAGCACGGTAAGCCTGTCATCGTCGGCCATCCCGACATTCACTTTAATCTGAGTCACTGCCACGAGGCCGCCATCTGCGCCATCAGCGACCAGCCTGTCGGCGTCGACATCGAGTCGATTCGACCTCTTAAAGAATCGTTGGTAAACTACACGATGAATGATGACGAAGTGAACCAGATTCTAACCTCCGAGAACCCCGCCCTGACTTTTACAAGCCTTTGGACCATGAAGGAGGCCGTCGTGAAACGTTCCGGACTGGGACTCACCAACGACCTGAAGCACCTGCTCTGTCCGCGTCCACAAGGACTGACGACAGTTGTCAGTGCCGACGGACACTATGTCTACAGCTATCTATAATCAACCAATACTCAACACAATGAAACGACTTATCACAGCACTGGCATTAGCCACAATGCTCGGTAGCGCTCAAGCCACCACAACGCCCGTCGACCACGTTAGCACCCTGGTGGGAACGCTGTCGAAACACTCTCTTTCAACCGGTAACACTTATCCTGCCACGGCCCTGCCATGGGGCATGAACTTCTGGACTCCCCAGACGGGGCGTATGGGCGACGGCTGGCAGTACGTCTATACCGAAGACAAGATTCGCGGTTTTAAGCAGACGCACCAACCCTCGCCGTGGATCAACGACTACGGACAGTTCTCCATCATGCCCATCGTCGACAGGGAAGGGGAAACAACGTCCGAATTCATCTACGACGAAGAAAAGCGTGCCAGTTGGTTCTCCCACAAGACCGAAGTCGCTACGCCTTATTATTATAAGGTCTATCTGGCCGACTACGACGTATGGGCCGAGATTACGCCCACTGAGCGTGCCGCCATCATGCGCTTTACCTTCCCCGATAGCAAGAAGATTAACAGCCTGTCACGTATTGTCGTCGATGCCTTCGACAAGGGCTCGGCCATCAAGTACGATGTAAACAAGAACACCATCTGTGGCTACAGCTCGCGCAACAGTGGTGGCGTGCCCGCCAACTTCCGCAACTATTTCGTCCTCCAGTTCGACACCCAGTTCCAGTATTGGGGAATACAGAAAGATGGCAATATCTTTGTAGGAAGCGAAGCTGAGGGCGACCATGTGTTGGCGATGGTGGGCTTCGACACAAAGAAAGGCCAGCAGATCACGGTCCGCGTGGCCTCGTCGTTCATCAGCGAGGAGCAGGCATGGCAGAATCTCAAGGAACTAGGCAACCGCTCTTTCGACCAGGTGTGCGCCGACGGTCGCCAGCGCTGGAACGACGTGCTGGGCCGCATCGAAGTAGAGGACACCGACATCGACCACCTGCGCACATTCTACTCCTGCCTCTACCGTTCGGTGCTCTTCCCTCGCGCATTCTATGAAATCGATGCAAATGGCAACCCCATTCACTATAGCCCTCACACCGGTGAGGTATGCCCTGGCTACTATTTCACCGACACCGGCTTCTGGGACACGTTCCGCTGCCTGTTCCCCTTGCTGAACCTGGTCTATCCCGAGATGAACGAGAAGATGCAAGAGGGTCTGGTGAACTGCTACAAAGAGAGCGGTTTCCTGCCCGAATGGGCAAGCCCCGGTCATCGTGGCTGCATGGTGGGCAACAACTCTGCATCGGTCGTTGCCGATGCCTATCTGAAAGGACTGAAAAACTATGATATTGAATCACTCTGGCAGGCTGTCGTCCACGGCGCCAACGCCGTTCATCCGCAGGTTTCTTCGACGGGTCGACTGGGCTTTGAGTATTATAACAAGCTGGGCTACGTGCCCTACGACGTGGGCATCAACGAGAACGTGGCACGCACCTTAGAGTATGCCTACGACGACTGGTGCATCTACCAACTAGGCAAAAAGCTTGGTAAGAAGGAGAAAGAGCTGAAGCCCTTCCGTGAGCGTGCCCTGAACTACCGCAACGTCTTTGACCCAGAGACGAAGCTGATGCGCGGCCGCAATCAAGACGGTACCTTCCAGTCACCGTTCTCACCGCTGAAGTGGGGCGATGCCTTCACCGAGGGTAATGCTTGGCACTACACGTGGTCGGTATTCCACGACCCCGAAGGTCTGATCCAACTCATGGGCGGCAACGACGTGTTCGTCAGCATGCTCGACTCCGTGTTCAACGTGCCACCCCTCTTCGACGAGAGCTACTACCGCGCCGTCATTCATGAGATACGTGAAATGCAGATTATGGGTATGGGTAACTATGCCCACGGCAACCAGCCCATCCAGCACATGATCTATCTCTACGACTGGGCCGGACAGCCCTGGAAGGCTCAGCAGCACATACGTGAGGTGATGGACCGCCTCTACAACGCCCTGCCCGACGGTTACTGCGGCGATGAGGACAACGGCCAGACATCAGCCTGGTACGTCTTCTCGGCCATGGGCTTCTATCCCGTCTGCCCCGGCTCCGGCGAATATGCGCTTGGAACGCCCTACTTCCCCCACATTGTGCTCCACCTGCCTACTGGCCGCACACTGACCATCGATGCCCGTGATGTACAGAATCCATACATCGGTAGCATGACGCTGAACGGACAGTCTTACGACCGCAACTACCTCTGTCACGACGACCTGCTGAAAGGCGGCAATATCGTCTACCAGATGCAGGCACAGCCTAACCTGCAGCGTGGAACCTCGGCCGATGCTGCTCCCTACTCCTTCACTTCACGGACATCGCCCGGCACTCTGCCGTACTCATCTTTGAAGCACTTGGTAAAGTAGCTTGGCGTGGTAAAGCCAACCTTATAGGCAACCTCGCTGACGGTGAGGTCGGTACTTTGCAACAGCTCACGAGCCTTGGCCAGACGGGCTTTGCGAATCAAGTCAACGGGTGTGGAACCCGTCAGCGCCTTTACCTTGCGGTAGAGCTGTACGCGACTGAGCCCCATATCGGCACCAAGGTCCTCGACACTGAGATTACTGTCGCTCAGGCGTGCCTCAACGACAGCCTTGAAACGCATGACAAAGGGAGACGAGGGCTGCGCGTCGGCCACAGCCTCCATCGTCGGAACGGCGGTCTCTTCTGAGGCCGCCTCTTTTTCTTCATCCTTGCTGCCCCACAAGTCTTTCAGTACCCTCCTGCTATGCAGCAAGTTGGTGATGCGTGCCTGCAGCAGTTCTTTTTCGAACGGTTTGGTGATGTAAGCGTCGGCACCACTCTCATAGCCCTCTATCTGGTGACTGCTGAGTGCCCGAGCTGTGAGAAGAATGACAGGGATATGACTGGTCACGAAGTCAGACTTCACCTGCTGACAGAATTCAAGACCGTTCATCACCGGCATCATCACGTCACTGACAATCAGGTCGGGCACCTGCTCACGCGCCACTGCCAGTCCACGTTGACCATCTTCGGCCTCATACACTTGATAGTCGGCTTGCAGGATGCTACGCAGGTAGGCACGCACGTCGGCATTATCATCGACAATCAGGAGTGTGGGCATTTCTTCCTGCTGTCCACTGCCAAGCGTCTGGGAAGCTGAGGGCTGCATGGCAATAGGCTCACACCATGCGGCCGTTCCGTTTCCACTATTGTCAGCTACGCTACTCACGCTTCGCTTGCCTGCCTGCATGTCGAGTATCTTATTGATAAGCCCCGAGAGGTGGGTCGTGTTGCGCCTGACAATAGCAAACAACTCTGCCGCCGACTCAGGTGCCTCGCTGATGGTAGGCGTGGCAGCCAACAAATCGAGTGGTCCCTCGATGAGCGTCAACGGCGTCCGCAGCTCGTGGGCTGCCTCCGTGTAAAAGTCCAGTTGCTCGCGTTCCATCTGCGTCCGCTCCTGATGAAGGCGTGCCCTTTGACGGAAGAAGAGCCACAAGGCGACCACCAACAAGAGCAGCAGTACGATGACACCAATGGCCAACAGTGTGACGGTGCGCTGGGCCGACAATTGCTGCAGATAGCCCGTCGCCATCTGGTGTAGCTGCTCCAGATAGGCCGTCTGGCGCATCACTTCCTCACTCTCCATGAGTAGAACGTTCGCATTACTGCTGGTGACGATGGCCGACATCAACGATGTATCCTTCTCGTAAGGCCGTCCTTCCAGAATGTCGACTGCCACTTGCAGCAGCACGTCACCGTATGTTGGATAGATATATGAGGCATCGAGCAGCGAGTCACGCACCAGCTGAATACCCCCGCCCTCACCCGGCAGGCCATCGATGCCACAGAACAGCGGCAGACGACCTTCTGGACGCTGTTCCATATAAGCCTTACGGGCACCCATAGCCGAGCGGTCGTTCATACCGAAAACGAGGTCGACGTCAATGTCACGATGCGACGACAGCCACGACTTCACAATATCGAAAGCCGTTGGCTCAGTCCAGTCGCCCTGCAGCGTGGCCACCACACTGACGCCGGGATAGCGGTTCAGTGCATCGGTAAAGCCATTGTGGCGCTCAATGGCCGGTGATGAGCCTTTCAACCCCATGATTTCCAGTACTCGTCCCCTACCCTTCAGCCTTGTTGCAACGTAGTCACCCATGACACGCCCCATCTCATAGTTATCGGCTCCTAAAAAAGCGGTGTATTTCTGCGAGTTTGTTTTGCGCTCAAAGACAATGACGGGGATACCCTGATCATAGGCACGGTCGATGGCCGGCGAGATGGTAGCCATCTGGTTGGGAGCCACAATAAGCAGGTCGATGCCCTTGGCCAAGAGACTGTCGATCTGCTGCACCTGACGCGCATCGCTGTCATAAGCCGCAGCAAAACAGAGCTCCACATTATCATGGAAATAGGCCGCCATCCGAAGCTCAGCGTTCTGCTTGTCGCGCCAGATGTCATCGGAACACTGCGACACGCCAATGCGATAGTTCTTGCTTCGCCCTGTACATGCCGCCAGACCCACGATGATGGCCATAGCAATCAGGAATTGTCTGTACATAAAAGCTATCGTTTTTAGTTTTCTGAGTGCAAAGGTACGAAAAAGAAGCGAATAAACAGCGTTGTATTTCTAAAAAAATACGAAAAATAAGCACTTTATACTGCAGTTTCAGGAAAAATGTGTAACTTTGCACGCTATAAGTGTAATAGAAAATATTATATGGAGTTTACTGCCAAACAAATTGCCGAACTCATCGGTGGTCGTGTGGAAGGCAACGAGCAGGCCGCTGTCAGTTCTTTTGCAAAGATTGAAGAAGGAAAGGAGGGAGCTATTTCGTTCCTTTCGAACCCCAAATACACTCATTATCTCTACGACACTAAATCGAGTGTCGTCCTTGTGAACAACGACCTGAAGCTTGAACATGACGTGGCTCCCACACTCATCCGTGTGGCTAACGCCTACGAGGCTGTGGCCCGCCTGCTGCAGGTCTACGAATCGATGAAGCCCCACAAGACTGGCATCGACGCCTTGGCTTCAGTGGCTTCAACAGCCCAGGTTGGCAAAGATGTTTATATCGGAGCATTTGCCGTTATTGGCGAGGGTGCTGTGATTGGTGATGGCACGCAGGTCTATCCCCACACCGTCATTGGTGACGGCGTAGTGATTGGAACAGGCTGTCTGCTCTACCCTAATGTCACGGTCTACCAGGGCTGCCAGATAGGCAACCACGTAACCATCCATGCTGGCAGCGTCATCGGTGCCGATGGTTTCGGATTTGCCCCCAACCAAGAAGGTTACGACAAGATTCCACAAATTGGCATTGTCGTCATTGAGGACGATGTTGAAATTGGTGCCAATACATGCATCGACCGTTCGACGATGGGCGAGACGCGCATCCATCGCGGTGTGAAACTTGACAACCTGATTCAGGTTGCCCACAACTGTGAAATTGGCGAGAACACCGTCATGTCGGCACAAGTCGGCATGGCTGGCTCGACGAAGATTGGAGCATGGTGCATGGTGGGCGGTCAGGCTGGTTTTGCAGGCCATATCCATGTGGCTGACAAAACTAATGTTGGAGCACAGTGCGGCGTCATCAGCAACACCAAGGGCAACGGTGAAACGCTCATCGGCTCGCCTGCCATGGACCCACGCGAATACTTTAAGGCCGTGGCCTATTGGAAGCGCATGGGCGACCTGACTCAGGAAGTGTACAAACTGAAGAAGCAGGTTGAAGAAATGAAAAGAAGTGATAAGTAAAAGTGAAGGCGATAATCGTAAACCGATAATAAAAAGATGAAACAAAAAACTCTGAAAGGCAGCTTCTCGCTCTGCGGAAAAGGGCTGCACACAGGACTGAGCCTAACGGTGACTTTCAATCCCGCACCAGAGAATCACGGCTACAAGATTCAGCGCATCGACCTTGAGGGGATGCCCACGATCGATGCCATTGCCGAGAACGTGGTGGACACACACCGCGGCACGGTGTTAGGCAAAGGCGACATACGCATATCAACCATTGAGCACGGCCTGTCGGCCCTCTACGCCCTCGGCGTTGACAACGCCCTCATTCAGGTGAACGGCCCCGAATTCCCCATCCTCGACGGCTCTGCAGTGAAGTATGTCGAGAAGATTCAGGAAGTAGGCATCGAGGAGCAGAGTGCTCCCAAGGACTGGTATGTCATCAGAAAGAAAATCGAAGTGCGTGACGACGACACCGACTCATGCATCACTATTCTGCCCGATGAGGAGTTCTCGCTCACAACGATGTGCTCGTTCGAGTCGAAGTTCATCAACAGCCAGTTTGCCACCCTCGACAATATCCACAAGTATGCCACTGAGATAGCCCCTGCACGCACGTTCGTCTTTGTACGCGATTTAGAGCCACTGCTTCAGGCTAACCTTATCAAGGGTGGCGACCTCGACAACGCCATCGTCATCTACGAGCGTCAAACCACGCAGGAACGCCTTGACATGCTGGCCGACATGCTCCACGCGGAGCACCGCAATGCCAACGACCTGGGCTACATCCAGCACAAGCCGCTGGTGTGGGAGAACGAGTGTACGCGCCACAAGCTACTCGATATCATCGGCGACATGGCTCTCATCGGCAAGCCCATCAAGGGACGTATCGTGGCCACCCGCCCAGGACACACTATTAATAATAAGTTCGCACGCGAGATGCGTAAGGAGATTCGTAAGCACGAGATCCAGGCACCAGCCTACGACCCCAACGAGACGCCCGTGATGGACGTTAACCGCATCCGCGAACTGCTGCCCCACCGCTACCCCATGCAGTTGGTTGACAAGGTGATCGAGATTGGCGCCAACACCATTGTTGGTGTGAAGAACGTCACTAGCAACGAGCCATTCTTCCAGGGGCACTTCCCTCAGGAGCCCGTCATGCCCGGCGTCCTTCAGATCGAAGCCATGGCACAGGTAGGCGGTCTGTTGGTGCTCAGCGGTGTCGAGGAGCCCGAGCGCTGGTCGACCTACTTCCTTAAGATTGATGGCGTGAAGTTCCGCCAGAAGGTGGTCCCCGGTGACACACTGCTCTTCAAGGTCGACATGCTGACGCCTATCCGTCACGGCATTGCTACCATGCACGGCTACGTCTTCGTCGGCGACCACGTCGTCAGCGAGGCATCATTCACCGCCCAAATCATCAAGAACAAGTAACACTATCCCCTAATGAACCAAATTCATCCTTTAGCTGTTGTCCATCCGGAAGCACAGTTAGGCGACAACAATGTAATAGGCCCTTTCTGCGTCATTAGCAAGAACGTGGTCATCGGCGACAACAACACGCTGTACAACGGCGTAACCATCCACGAGGGAGCACGTATCGGCAACGGTAACGAGTTCTTCCCTGGCGCATCCATCGCCACAAAGCCCCAAGACCTGAAGTTCAAAGGTGAGGATACCGTTGCTGTCATTGGCGACAACAACTCCTTCCGTGAGAATGTCACCATCAGCCGCGGCACTGCCTCAAAAGGCATGACCATCGTCGGTTCCAACAACCTACTGATGGAGTGCGTCCACGTGGCCCACGACTGCGTGTTGGGCAATGGCCTTATCATTGGCAACGCCACGAAGTTCGCCGGCGAGGTCGAGATTGCTGATAATGCCACCATCTCTTCCACCGTGCTCTGCCATCAGTTCTGCAACATCGGCGGCTTTGTCATGATTCAGGGCGGATGCCGATTCTCACAGGACATCCCCCCCTACATCATCGCAGGCAAGGATCCTATCCGCTACTGCGGCATCAACATCATCGGGCTGCGCCGTCGTGGTTTCTCTAACGAGACCATTGAGACCATCCACGACACCTACCGTACCATCTATGCCCATGGCATCATCAAGGACGGTATCGCCGAGGCACGCGCCAAGTACCCCGACTCGAAAGAAGTAGAATATATCTGCACGTTCATCGAGAATTCGAAACGCGGTATCATCAGGTGAAAACGCTTGTCGTCATAACAGGACCCACGGCCGTCGGAAAGACTGACCTCTGCCTTCAGTTAGCTGATCACTTTGCAATACCTATCATCAACGCTGACTCCAGGCAAATTTACCGTGACTTGAAAATAGGAACTGCCGCACCTACTGAGCAACAGCTTCAGCAGGTGCGGCACTATTTCGTGGGCACACTGGGACTTGACGACTACTACAGCGCCTCGATATACGAGCAGCAAGTGCTCGAACTACTAACGGAGTTGTTCACTACAAGCGACTATGCCCTGATGAGCGGTGGCAGCATGATGTATATCGACGCAGTTTGCAACGGCATCGACGATATTCCTACCGTCGACGACCAGACACGCGCTACCATGAAACAGCGGCTGGCCGACGAAGGCCTGGAGGCTCTCTGCGAAGAACTGCTACAACTGGATCCAGAACACTACAACGTCGTCGACCTAAAGAATCCGCGGCGCGTAGTACATGCCTTGGAGATATGTCACGCCACCGGTCAGACCTACACTTCATTCCGCCTCAACCAGCGCAAGGAGCGTCCCTTCCGTATTGTAAAGATTGGGGTAACACGCTCACGTGCCGACATTTATGAACGCATCAACCGCCGTGTTGACCGCATGATGGCCGACGGACTGCTCGACGAGGCACGCAGTCTCTATGAGCGCACTCACGACGTCCCACGCCCCAACTCACTGAACACCGTGGGCTACAAAGAGCTGTTCGACTATTTCGAGGGCAAGTGGCCCCTCGACGAAGCCGTAGAACGCATCAAGGGCAACACACGCCGTTATGCCCGCAAGCAACTGACGTGGTTCAAGCGCGACCCTGACATGCGCTGGTTCTCACCCGACGACACTAACCAAATCATCGACTATGTCATTCATCTGGAATCAAATAAAAAGAGGTCTTAGCTGGCTTTGGAATGCTTTCAAACGCGCCGGCTCATGGTACGTCCACCTGTTTAAGGGTCGCCCTTGGTGGGCTAAGATTCTGTCAGCACTGGCAACGCTGGTAGTGCTTTTCATACTCTACCTTGGCGCCGTGGACATCAACGCCTTCGGACTTTTCGGCAAGTCACCCAGCATTCGCACCATCCTGAACACACGCCCTGCACAAGCATCTGAGGTTTATAGTGCCGACAGCGTGATGATAGGCAAATACTGGAGCGAGAACCGCATGCCCGTGACCTACGACGATGTGAATCCAGTCTTCTGGCACGCTCTCATCGATACCGAGGACGAGCGCTTCTACCGTCACATAGGTATCGACTTCCCTGCGTTCTTCGCCGCCCTTAAGGACTACATCGTCAGTGGCGATGCACGCGGCGCATCGACCATCACGCAGCAGTTGGCCAAGAACCTGTTCCGTGTGCGCACCGAGTACTCCACGGGACTGTTGGGAAAAATTCCCGGCCTGGCCATTGTCATCATGAAGACCAAGGAGTGGATAACAGCCTTGAAGCTGGAGGCCCACTTCTCAAAGAACGAGATATTGACGATGTATGCCAACACCGTCGACTTCGGTTCTAACGCCTATGGCATCAAGACCGCCTGCCGTACCTACTTCGGCATCATGCCCAAAGACTTGAAAGCCGAGCAGGCCGCCGTCCTCGTGGGCATGCTGAAAGCCACGACAACCTACAACCCCCGGCTACATCCTGAAAACAGCAAGGCACGCCGCAACGTCGTGCTGGCCAACATGGTGCTTCATGGCCACCTCACGCAGTCGGACTATAACCGTCTGTCGCAGGAAGACATCAGCCTCGACTACGACGTGGAGAATATCTACGATGGCGAGGCCAGCTACTTCCGCGTAGCGCTTGCACAGCAGCTGAAGGGCTGGTGCCAGGAGAACGGCTTCGACCTCTATACCGACGGATTGAAAATCTACACCACCCTCGACACACGCATGCAGCGCTATGCCGAGAAGGCTGCCCTCACGCAGATGAAGAAGGTACAAGAGAACTTCAAGGAGCACTGGGCAGGCACTACGCCTTGGCGCGACGAGCGCTACCAGGAGATTCCAAACTTCATCGAGAACATTGCCAAGCGCAGCAGCTACTACCGCCAACTCGAAAAACGTTTCGAGGGCGACCAAGACTCCATCTGGTACTATATGAACAAGCCCCACAGCGTAAAGCTCTTCACCTACGATGGCATGATAGAGAAAGACATGTCGACCATGGACAGCATACGCTACATGGTGCGCTACATGCACTGCGGATTCGTGGCTATTGAACCCCTGACGGGCTATGTCAAGGCTTGGGTGGGCGACATCGACTTCAACTCATGGAAGTACGACAAGGTGACTGCCAACCGTCAGCCAGGCTCCACCTTTAAGCTCTTCGTCTACACCGAGGCCATGAACCAAGGACTTACGCCCTGCGACACACGCGTCGACAGTTACTATCGAATGAGCCTCGACGAGGCAAGGTCGAACCGCGGACGCGTATGGGTTCCACACAATGCCAACGGCTACGTCACGGGTAGCAGCATGACCTTGAAGAGGGCGTTTGCAAAGAGTGTCAACACCATTGCAGCCAAGTTAGGACAAGAGGTGGGTATCGACCGCGTCATCTACACCGCTCACCAGATGGGCATCAAGAGCCAACTCGAGAAGGTGCCCTCGCTGGCGTTGGGCTCAAGCGACGTTAACCTGCTTGAACTAGTCAATGCCTACACCACCATCATCAACGATGGCAAGGCGCACGAGCCGGTCATGGTAACGCGCATCCTCGACCGCGACGGCAACGAGATTTACAAGGACGAGACAGAACAGAAGCAGGTGGTCACCTACCGCACGGCCTTCTTCATGCAGCAGTTACTGATGGGTGGCCTTAGCGGCACAAGCTACGGTCTGCAGAACTACATCCGACAGTTTGCCGAGCGTACTGACTTCGGTGGCAAGACAGGCACGTCGAACAACCACTCCGATGCCTGGTTCGTAGGTGTCTCGCCGAAATTGGTATGTGGTGCATGGGTCGGTGGCGAATACCGTGCCATCCACTTCCGCACAGGCGCACTGGGACAGGGCGGCAAGACGGCCCTTCCCATCTGCGGACAGTTCTTTGAGTCGGTGCTCTCCGACCCACAGTTCCAGTATTATCATGGGAAATTTGCCCCCGTTCATGGCGACGAGATACGCGAGAACATGTACGAGTGTACTGGCTACTATGGCCGACGCGACAGCTTGATGTCCGACAGCCTTGTGTTCTTCGACATTCCTGACCTAAATAGCATGGACGAGTATGGTGACGATGAAGAAGCACCTGCCTCTGTACCTGCTGAAGGACAACACACCGGCGAGCACAGCGCGGAAACGGGCGCAGGAGAAACACCAGCGAACACACCGGCCACCACACCCGAAGAGTAAGCACACATGGAGCTTGACCTGAACAATAAAGAGTGGCAGGATGCCCTTCAGATTGTCAACTTCACCCGGCGCTCGCTATTCCTTACCGGAAAAGCGGGCACGGGCAAGTCGACTTTCCTGCGCTATGTTGTCAAGAACACGAAGAAGAAGTGCGTTGTCCTCGCCCCCACAGGCATAGCAGCCATCAACGCTGGCGGGCAGACGCTCCACAGCTTCTTCAAGCTTCCGTTCCACCCACTGCTTCCCAACGACGTGCGCTACGACCGACGCCACATCAAGGAGACACTGAAATACACCAGCGAACGCCGTAAACTGTTGCGCGAAGTGGAGCTCATCATCATCGACGAGATATCGATGGTGCGTGCCGACATCATCGACTTCATCGATAAGGTACTACGCATCTATACGCGCAACTACGAACCCTTCGGCGGTAAGCAGCTGCTGCTCGTGGGCGACATCTTCCAGTTGGAGCCGGTATTAAAAGAGGAAGACCGACAATTGCTCCACCCCTTCTACCAGTCGGCCTACTTCTTCAACGCAAAAGTGTGGCAACAGATGCGACTCGTCAGCATCGAACTGCGCAAGGTGTATCGACAGAGCGACAGCAACTTTGTCGCCATGCTCGACCGCATACGTCAGAACCATGCTACGCAGCAAGACCTGACCATGCTCAACGCGCGTGTCAATTCTGATCTCAATACGCGATTCCCAACCCCTAATCCTCAAGCCTCCAATCCTCTTACCATCATCCTTGCGACACGCCGCGACATTGTAGACTACACCAACGAGCAGCGGCTGGCTGAACTCGATGGTTCGCCTGTGACCTTCACTGGCTATATCAAGGACGATTTCCCAGAGTCATCGCTGCCTACACCCATGGAGCTGCAAGTGAAGCTGGGCGCACAAATCATCTTTATCAAAAACGACAAGGACAAGCGCTGGGTGAACGGCACCCTCGGTATCATCACAGAGATCGATGAGGAAGGAGGCATCATCACCGTTCAGGACGAGAAAGGCGTCGAGTTCGAGGTTGAACGCGAGGTGTGGGAGAACATGCGCTACACCTTTAACGAGAAAGAGCAACGCATCGAGGAAGAGCTACTGGGCACCTACACACAGTTCCCGCTCCGACTGGCATGGGCCATCACCGTACACAAGAGCCAGGGACTGACGTTCAATCAGGTCGACATCGACTTCACCGGTGGCGCCTTCGCCGGCGGACAGACCTACGTGGCACTGTCGCGATGCACGTCTCTCGAGGGCATCAGGCTTGTGGCACCCATCCGCCAGCAGGACATCTTCGTACGCTCCGAGGTGGTTCAGTTCGCTACCCGCTATAACGACCCCGCACTCATCGGGCAAGCCATGCAGGAAGGAAAAGCCGACCGTGAATACCACGACGCCATCAAGGCTTTCGACCGTGGCGACTTCGAGGCTTGCCTCGATAATTTCTTCCTCGCCATCCATAGCCGTTACGACATCGAGAAGCCCGTTCCCCGCCGCTTCATACGCTACAAGTTAGGCGTCATCAACCGCCAGAAAACTGAGATACAGCGCCTCAACGACATCATTAAGTCGCTGAAAGAAGAACGCCGACAACGCGACGAGACGCTGAAACGCCTCGCTGCCGAGTACACGCTGATGGGTCGCGAATGTGAACGTGAACACATGAACGACGCAGCCATCCGTAACTACGAGAAAGCCCTCGAACTATACCCCGAAGCCAACGATACACGCCGAAGGCTGAAAAAACTGAAAAAGTAAACCACCACCAAACTCCCAAACTCATAAACCATGACCAAAATCGGACGCTACAATTTCATGGCAGAGCCATTCCACTGCGACTGCTCAGGACGCCTCTTCATGGGGCATCTGGGCAATCACCTGCTCAACGCCGCCGACTTCCACTCTACCGACCGCGGCTTTGGCATGCACTACCTGAACACGATCCACCGCACGTGGGTGCTCTCACGATTGGCTATCGAAATGGTGGAGATGCCCCAACAATACACACACTTCCAAGTGGAGACATGGGTAGAGAGTGCCATGCGCTTCTTCACACAGCGTAACTTCCGCATCGTGGCCACCGACCCTCATGCCGCATCACCCGAAGAGCCCAACGAGGCTTACGTCTACGGCTATGGGCGCAGTGTCTGGGCCATGATCGACACCGAAACGCGCCAGCCTGCCGACCTCCTGGCCATCAACGATGGTTCACTCACCAACTGGATTGAGAAAGACTACCCCTGCCCCATCGACAAGGGTGGACGGGTTCGCATGGACGACAACGCCAGCCTGGTGCGCACCATCGACACGTACTATAACGACGTGGACATCAACGGCCACATCAACTCCGTGAAATACATCGAGCACGTACTCGACCTATGGCCCATCGACTGGCATCGTGAACACCCCATCCGCCGCTTCGAGATAGCCTATGTCGCCGAAGCCCACGCAGGCGACCGTCTCTCGTTCTTCACCGAACAGGTCTCAGAACTGGAAACTTGCATCCGCATTGTCAAGAACGATGACACTGAGGTGTGCCGCAGCAAGGTGCGCTTTGGGTAGAAACTATATGTTTACAACCAGCAAACTATATCTTTATCACAAAAAAGAAAGATTTTTCCGCTTTTTTGAATGGTAATACAAAAAAAAGTTGTAACTTTGCCCGTTGAATATCAATTAAATAATAAGTAACAATGAAAGACTTCATGAAGTACACCGCCGCGACCATCTGCGGCATCATTATTTTGTCGGTCATTGCCGGCATTATGTTTATGATTTCTCTCGCAGGGCTCATGGCCAGCGACTCCGCTGGGAAGAAGGCAGAGAAGAACTCAGTCTTTGTGCTAAAACTTAACGGCAACGTCAGCGAACGTGCCGAGGAAGGTAGTCCCATGGGCATGCTCTTAGGTCAGGCGGACATGGAGAACATGGGTCTTGACGACATCCTAAGCGCCATCGCCAAGGCAAAGGACGAGAAGAACATTCAGGGCATCTACATTGAAGGTGGTACCACAATGTTCGACTCACCCGCTACGGCCCAGCAGATACGCGACGCCCTGAAAGACTTCCGCAAGAGCGGTAAGTGGATCTTTGCCTATGCCGACCAATACGAGCAGTCAAGCTACTACATCGCTTCGGTGGCCGACAGCATCTTCCTGAACAAGACGGGTATGATCGACTTCAAGGGTTTGGGTGGCAAAGGCTACTACCTGACCGGATTGCTTGAAAAGGTCGGTGTGAAATATCAGTGCACTCGCGTTGGAAAATATAAGAGTGCCGTAGAGCAGATGACGCAGAAGCAGATGAGCGACAATGATCGTGAACAGCGCGAGGCCTACATCGGCAGCATCTGGAAGCACATGCTCAGCGATATGGCTGAGAGCCGTGGCGTTACAGCCGAGCAGCTGAACCAGCTGGCCGACGACAGCATCATGACTTTCGCCAAGGTCGATGACTACGTGGCTGCCCACCTCATCGACGGCTACATGTACCCCGATGAGATGAAGGCACTTGTAAAGCAGAAGTTAGGCATCGACAAGGATAAGGACATCAAGCAGATGACCCTCGCCGACGTCAAAGCCATGCCATCGAAGAAGAAGGAGAAGGGTGACAAGATTGCTGTCTACTATGCTTACGGCGAGATCATCGACGAGATATCCTCCGGCTTCATGAGCGAGCACAGCATCGTTGGTGGCACCGTGGTCGACGATCTGAACAAGCTGGCCGATGATGAAAAGGTAAGGGCCGTCGTACTCCGTGTGAACTCTCCTGGCGGCAGTGCCGTGGCTTCCGAGCAGATATGGCACGCCCTGAAACAACTGAAGGAGAAGAAGCCCCTCGTGGTCTCTATGGGCGGACTAGCAGCTTCTGGTGGTTACATGATCAGTGCACCCGCCAACTACATCGTTGCTGAGCCCACCACCATCACCGGCTCCATTGGTATCTTCGGGCTTATTCCCAACGCCAGTCAGTTGGTCACCGACAAGTTGGGCGTCACTTGGGACGGTGTCACTACCAATAAGCACGGCGACTATGAAACCAATCTCGTCTTCGCTAAGGAGAACAGCGATGAAATCAAGTATTTGCAGAGCTACGTCGATCGTGGTTATGACACCTTCCTCAGCATCGTTGCCGATGGGCGTGGCATGACGAAGGAGCAGGTGCACGAGATTGCACAGGGCCGCGTATGGGTAGCCACCGATGCACTGCCCATCAAGCTCGTCGACCAGATTGGCTCGCTCGATGACGCTGTGAAGAAGGCTGTCGAACTAGCCGGCATCAGCGGCGACTACTTCACCGCCCCCTACCCGGAGAAGACCGACTGGCTGTCCTCACTCATGGCTTCCAGTGAAGGCGATAACGGCAGCTATCTCGACGGACAGCTCCGCGAAATCCTTGGCGACCTCTATGAGCCTTACCTCGAGCTGCGTCGTGACCAGCAGCGCAACCGCCTGCAGGTACGCCTCCCCTTCTCGACCACCATTAAATAGTAAAACGTAAATCGTCAAATAGTAAATTTGGAAGGTGATTTCATTAAAATAAACGAGTGGCTGCTGCCCCTAAGTTGGTTCTACGGCTTAGGGGTACGCTTCCGCAATTTCCTCTTCGACGTGGGATTGCGGAAAAGCCATGCCTTCACCGTGCCCATCATCTCGGTGGGTAACATCACAGTGGGAGGCACGGGCAAGACCCCCCATGTGGAACACCTCATCCGAATGTTACAACAAGAAGGGAAGGTGGCCGTGCTCAGCAGAGGCTACAAGCGAAAGACCAGCGGCTTCGTGCGTGCCGACGAGAACTCAACGGCACGCGATATTGGCGATGAACCCTGCCAGATGAAGCGCAAGTTTCCCAATGCCATCGTTGCCGTCGATGCCAAGCGCGTACGCGGCATTGAGCGGCTGACAACCGAAGAGCCAGACATCGACGTTATCCTACTCGATGACGCCTTCCAGCACCGTCAGGTGAAACCAGGCATCAACATTCTGCTCGTCGACTACCATCGCCTTATTATTTACGACAAGCTGCTACCTGCGGGACGTCTGCGCGAGCCGCTAAAAGGAAAGAACCGTGCCGACATTGTCATCGTCACCAAGTGTCCAAAGACACTGAACCCTATGGAGTTCCGCGTACTGACAAAGGCCATGGATGTCTACCCCTACCAGCACCTCTACTTCACTACCACGAAATACGGTAACTTGCAACCCCTCTTCCCTAATTATAATAAAGGTACGCGCGCGATAGCCGATATCGGTGCCGACAAGCACGTGTTGTTGCTTACCGGCATTGCCTCGCCACGGCAGTTGGCTGAAGACCTCGCACCACAAACCTCGCACATCACGCCGATCACCTTCGCCGATCACCATGCCTTCCGCCGGAAAGACGTGGCGCGCATCAACCGCACCTTCGAGGCAATGCCCTCGCCCAAGTGTATCATCACCACTGAGAAGGATGCCGTGCGCCTCACTGCCGTCGAAGGTTTCAGCGATGAGGTGCGCCAGAGTCTCTTCGTGCTGCCCGTGAGCATCGACTTCATGCTCAATCAAGAAGAAAAGTTCTATGAAAACATTATAGGTTATGTACGCAAGAATTCAAGAAACAGCATCCTGGCTAAGAGAAAGGATGACCACACAGCCAGAGACAGCCATCGTCCTGGGAACGGGTCTCGGACCATTAGCTTCTGAAATAACCGACACCACGGAGATTCCGTACGGCGACATTCCAAACTTCCCCGTCTCCACCGTCGAAGGGCACAGTGGTAAACTTATCTTCGGCAAACTGGGTGGCAAGGACATTATGGCCATGCAGGGACGCTTCCACTACTACGAGGGATGGACGATGAAGGAGGTGACCTTCCCCGTCCGCGTCATGAAGGAGTTAGGCATCAAGACGCTCTTCGTGTCGAATGCAGCTGGTGGCATGAACCCCGCCTTCAAGATTGGCGACCCAATGGTCATCACCGATCACATCAACTTATTCCCCGAACACCCGCTGCGCGGTAAGAACTTCCCGCAAGGCCCTCGTTTCCCCGACATGCACGAGGCCTACGATCATCGTCTCATTGAGCTGGCTGGACGCATCGCACGCGAGAAGCACATCCGTCTGCAGTACGGCGTCTACGTCGGTGTACAAGGCCCAACGTTTGAGACACCCGCCGAATACCGCATGTTCCGCATCATAGGTGGCGATGCCGTCGGCATGTCCACAGTGCCCGAAGTGATTGTCGCTGTACACTGCGGCATACGCGTCTTTGGCATCAGCGTCATCACCGACCTTGGTGGCTTCGACATGCCCGTAGAGGTGAGCCACGAAGAGGTGCAGGAGGCCGCCATCAAGGCCCAGCCCATCATGGCTGAACTGATGCGTGAAATGATCCGCCGCTCTTAACCGTTCACCATGTTGCGCAGCCAACACTTATCATTGTACAGTATGTTGCGTTGCCAACACTTATCATTGTCCAGTATGTTGCGTTGCCAACGCAACACTTAATAATTATGGAAATAGCACAACTCGGCGAGTTCGGCCTCATAGACCGCCTCACCAAAAACCTTGAGAACAAAAACAGCAGCACCCGCTACGGCGTGGGCGACGACTGCGCCGTGCTCCACTACCCTGATACAGAGGTGCTGGTCACCACCGACCTCCTCATGGAGGGCGTCCACTTCGACCTTACCTACATCGACCTGCAGCACCTCGGCTACAAAGCTGCGATGGTGAACATCAGCGACATCTTCGCCATGAATGGCACACCGCGGCAGATCACCGTCTCACTCGCTATCAGTAAGCGCTTCACCGTCGAGGACATCGAGCAGCTTTACAGCGGCCTGCGCCTGGCTTGCGAGAAGTGGGGCGTCGACATCGTTGGCGGCGACACCACCAGCAGCTACACTGGCCTGGCCATCAGCATCACCTGTATTGGCGAAGCTCTGCCACAGGACATCGTTTACCGTAACGGTGCCCGCAACACCGATCTCATTTGTGTCAGCGGTGATCTCGGTGCCGCATACATGGGTCTACAGCTGCTGGAGCGCGAGAAAGCCGTCTACTACAGCCAGTTCAACGAACTGCAAAAAAAGATTGCCACAGCACAAAAAGAAGGCGACCAAGAAAAAGTAGCTAACCTCAAATCACAAATATCAAACCTCAGCCAGCCCGACTTCTCTGGCAAGGAATACCTGCTGCAACGACAACTGCAAACCGAGGCTCGCGGTGACATCATCCAGCGCCTCCGTGAGGCTGGCATACGCCCGACAGCCATGATGGATGTCAGCGACGGCTTGTCGTCTGAGCTCATGCACATCTGCAAGCAGAGCCACGTGGGATGCCGTATCTACGAGAAAAACCTTCCCATCGACTACCAGACGGCAGTGATGGCCGAGGAGCTAAGCTTGAACGTCACCACTTGTGCCCTCAACGGTGGCGAGGACTACGAACTCGTGTTCACCGTGCCCATCGGCGACCACGCCAAGATCGAGACGCTCGACGATGTGCATCTCATTGGGCACATCACCGAAGAGAAATTCGGCAACATCCTCGTCACACGCGACAACCAAGAGTTTGAGCTTAAGGCACAGGGATGGAACCCATTAAAAAGTTAGCCACGGTTGAACACGGAAAACGAGAAATTGGCCACGGTTGAACACAGTAAACGAGAAATTGGCCACGGTTGAACACGGTTAAACACGGAAAACGAGAATTAAGCCACGGTTGAACACGGTTGAACACGGTAAACGAGAGATGAGCCACAGTTGAACACGGAAAACCGAGAAGGGAAGCAAAAGTGAACCCATGCGATGGCTTATTCCTGAAAAAACGTTAACAAAAGAAAGATTTTTATCTATTGTCTTTCATCTTTGAAAATTTTGTTGTACCTTTGCACCCGCAAACAAGAAAGGAAAGCGATCTTTCAAACATGATGGTGCCTTAGCTCAGTTGGTAGAGCATCGGACTGAAAATCCGTGTGTCCCCGGTTCGATTCCTGGAGGTACCACTCCTCCTTTCATTATGAACCCCGTGAAGACTTCGGTCGGAACGGGGTTTTTTGTTGCTTGTTATCATTGAGAGCTTGAGTTGGAATATGGGAAATATCAAAATTATCAGAGGTGCATTCAGCACCAAACTGGAGCTGGAACATGCAAGTGTCGTGGCGGGCTTCCCCAGTCCGTCTGACGACTATCACCATGAGACGCTGGACTTCAACCGCGACTATATCCGCCACCCCGAGGCCTCGTTCTATGGCGATGTGGAGGGCGACTCTATGAAAGACGCCGGACTACTTGACGGCGACCGAGTGATCATCGACAGAGCTGTAGAGCCGCACGACGGCTCAATCGTCGTGGCATGGTGGGACGGTGGCTTCACGATGAAGTTCCTCGACCTGTCACATCGCAAAGACGGCTACATCGAGCTTCGCCCAGCCAATGCCGATTATCCCGTGTTCAAGGTCGACAACCCCGAGAACTTTGAAATATGGGGCGTGGTGATTCACCTTATCCGCACCTTCGAGACCATTTAGGCAATTCTCAATTCTCAACTCTCAACTCTCAATTCTCAATTCTCCAATGTACGGAATAGCTGATTTGGACAATTGCTACTGTAGCTGCGAGAAGGTTTTCAGGCCAGACCTGGAAGGGCAACCGATCGTAGTGCTGTCGAACAACGACGGCTGCGTAGTCGCACGTTCCAACGAAGCGAAGAAGATGGGCATCAAAGAGGGCACCCCCTACTACCAACTCGCCCAGCTGTTCCCCGGAAAGAAAATCGCAGTGTTCTCATCGAACTACGAGCTTTATGGAGAACTGACGGGCCGCGTGGTGAGCATCATCCGCAGTGAGACGCCAGCTTACTTCCGTTATTCGATTGATGAATGTTTCATGTATCTCGATGGCATTCCCCTGGTCGACCTTCAGAAGTGGGGCGAACGACTACACAGGCGGGTGAAGCGTGAGGTGGGCATGCCTATCAGCATTGGCCTGGCACCCAACAAGACGCTGGCCAAGATTGCCTCGAAGCTGGCTAAGAAGTACGAGGTGTATAAGCACTGCTGCATGATTGACACAGACTACAAACGCGAGAGGGCACTGGAATGGTGCCCCGTCGAGGATGTCTGGGGCATTGGCCGTCGCTATGCCGCCAAGCTGCAGTCACTGGGCTGCAAGACGGCTCTCGACTTTGCCAATCACCATAAGGACTGGGTACGCCTGACATTCAACAACATCAACATCGTACGTACCTGGCAGGAACTCAATGGCGAGGATGTAGTGCCAAACGAGCAACTGGCCAAGAAGAAGAGCATCTGCACCAGCCGTTCGTTCAACGGCATGATCAACGACTACGATGCCTTGCGCACACATGTGTCAAACTATGCCGTCCGCTGTGCCGAGAAGCTGCGCATGCAGAACACGGTGGCAAGCATCGTCGGCGTGTTCCTCAACACGAACATGTTTCGTGAGGACCTGCCACAATACTGGAACTTTCAGGAGCAACGGCTCATCACCCCCACCAACTCCACCATCACCATTGTGCAGACGGCCAACGAGGTGCTGAAGAAGATCTTTCGCCAGGGCTATCAGTACAAGAAGGCGGGCGTCATCGTCATGGGTATAGGCGCCGACAGCCCCATCCAGCAGGACCTCTTCGACATCAATGCCGAACTGATTCAAAAGATGCGCCGTCTCGACGAGGTTGTCGACCGCATCAACCGCATGCATGGCTCCGAGACCATTGTGCTCGGTTCACAGCAATATGTCAGTAAGACGGAAATGGTCGAGCCTGCTCGCTTGGACTCTGCCAAGGGCGAGCAGGCTCGACCAAAGATTAAGGCTGACGTTTTCGCCAATGCCATCAAGCATGACTTCCGCAGTAAGAACCCAACTACGCGTTGGTCAGACATTGTGCGGCTCAATGTCAACGACAAGCCAAAAGAGAAGCCGCTATAACCGGCGTTCGTAATGTGGCTCAGAATTTCGCCATCTTGATAGCCACCACAGCACACTCGTCGCCCTTGTTGCCCAGACGGCCACCAGAGCGAGCGCGTGCCTGTTCGATATCATCAGTCGTCAAGAGCCCGAAGACTACGGGAATGGAGCTAGTAGCATTCAGGCGTGCTATGCCCTGAGTCACACCCTGACAGATGTAGTCAAAGTGGGGCGTCTCGCCACGAATGACGCTACCGAGGATGATGACGGCGTCATAGCCGTCGTTGAGTGTCATCTGATGGGCGCCATAGATGAGTTCGAATGAGCCGGGAACGGTTTTCACATGAATGTTCTCGGGCAGTGCGCCATGCTTCTCAAGGGTCGTCGTGCAACCGTTGAGCAACGCACCAGTAATCTCTGGGTTCCACTCTGAGACGACAATGCCGAAAATCATGTTCGACGCATCTGGCACCCGTGCCAAGTCGTAGTCGGAAAGATTCTTCGTTGCCACAACTATGAAAATCTATGAACTGAAGAACTACTCCTTGACGCGCTCGATGTACTCATCGATGGTCTGGTAAGCAGCCGACTGCACATACTGGTCCTTCACCTGCTGGTACAGCTTCAGGGCCTCAGCCTTCTTACCCTGGCTCTCAAGGATTTCGCCAGCCTTCACAAGGTACATGGGCGTCAGCGTGTTGTTGTCGGCCTTGCTGGCAGCCTTCTTGTATTGATCAACAGCCTTGTCGAGCTGATCCATGTGAGCGTAGACATCGCCAAGTGCGCCGATAGCTGCGGGCGAAATCATCTGGTCGCCAGTATCGCTGAACTTGTTCAGGTAGTCGGCAGCCTTCTGCCACTCACCCATGTGAGCGTAGCACAGACCGGCATAGAGCTTTGCCACATTGCCGGCAGCGGTAGAACCGAAGTCGTCGATGATGTTCAGGAATCCAGCCACATTGGCAGTGTCGCCATTAAGGGCACGTGCGAAGGCAGCAGAGTCGCCTAACTGGAGGGCCATGCCGAAAAGATCCTCGGCCATAGCCATCTGCGTGTTAGCTTTCTCCTGACTCGACTTGGCGTGCGAGTTCCAGAAGATGAGGCCGCAGATGATGACAACAGCGGCGATGGTGCAACCGATGATTGCGTTCTTGTACTTGAGGATAAAAGCCTCGTTCTGGTTCACTGGCTCCTTCGTTTCAGGAGCAGTCTTGGGTGTTGTTGTATTTGCCATTATAATGCTAATTTTTTGTCATTCGCGATTTTCGCGCGGCAAAATTACGCAAAATA
Source organism: Prevotella sp. (assembly GCA_017417465.1). GTDB lineage: Bacteria > Bacteroidota > Bacteroidia > Bacteroidales > Bacteroidaceae > Prevotella. Next base: position 113,297 of record JAFPZD010000040.1, read on the forward strand.
TCGCACATACTGAAATTTATTGCCAACTTTTTTCGTTTTTTAGCGCGAAAAGCTGTAATTTTGCGCTAAATTTCATCATCTGACATGGTTTTAGAGCGACTTAACATCATAAATTACAAGAATATTCGGGAGGCCACGCTCGACCTCTCGCCCAAGTTCAACTGCTTCATCGGACAGAATGGAGCGGGCAAAACCAACGTGCTCGATGCCATCTATTTCCTGTCGTTCTGCCACTCGGCTCAGACGACGCAAGACTCGGCTGTCGTCCACCACGATGAGGATTTCTTCGTGCTCGAGGGCGACTATGCCGAAGGCCTCAACATCTACTGTGGCATGAAACGGGGCACAAAGAAGCACTTCAAGCGCAACAAGAAGGAGTACAAGCGGCTGTCGGAGCACATCGGCCTCATTCCCATCGTGCTCATCTCGCCGGCTGACACCTTATTGATAGAAGGAGGCAGCGAGGAACGCCGCCGACTGATGGACGTCGTCATTGCTCAGCTCGACCACCCGTACATCGAAGCGCTGAACCGCTACAACAAAGCCCTGCAACAGCGCAACGCCATGCTCCGCAACGAGGACCAGGAGCCTGACCCTGACGTGCTGGCACTCTTCGAAGAGCAGATGGCCCACGAGGGCGAACTCATCTACGAGAAGCGTAGTCGCTTCGTCAGCGACCTTATCCCCCTGTTCCAGCAGTTCTACGAGATTATCAGCGGTGGGCATGAGCAGGTGTCGCTTAGCTACACGTCGCACTGCCAGCGCGGCCCACTGCTCGAGGTCATCCAGCGCGACCGTATGAAGGATCGCGCCGTAGGCTACTCGCTCCATGGCATCCACCGCGACGACCTGGAGATACTGCTTAATGGGCATCCCATGCGCCGCGAGGGTTCGCAAGGCCAGCTCAAGACGTTCGTCATCGCCCTGAAGCTCGCACAGTTCGAGTTCCTCAAACGCAGCAACCGAGCACCTCAACCTGCTGCCGAGGACATGACACCCATTTCCGGGGGGCTACAATCCCCTACCCCCATCCTGCTTCTCGATGATATCTTCGACAAGCTCGACGCCCACCGCGTGGAGCAGATCATCCAGCTGGTTGCCGGCGACCAGTTCGGACAGATTTTCATCACCGATACCAACCGCGACCACCTTGACCAGATCCTCAGCCAAGGGCACTTCGACCACAAACTGTTCCACGTAAAAGACGGCGAAATTGTTTAAGCGAAACGTACAATCCATCAAGGACCTTGTGCTGCGAAACCTGCGCTCACAAGGTTTAGAAACGCCACTACTGCAGAAGCGCCTCATCGAGGCGTGGCCCACCGTTGCCGGCGAGGCCATTGCCCGCTACACCACCGACGTCAGCATCTACAACCAGACGCTCTTCGTCAGCCTGCGCGTCCCCGCCCTGCGTGCTGACCTCAGCATGCAAAGGCAGGAGTTCGTCAAGCGTCTTAATGATTATGTCGGTGCACAAATCATTACCGACATTCGGTTCAAGTAACTCAACCGAAGGAGTTGAGGAGATGAGGAGTTGAGGAGTTGAGAAGATTAGGAGTTGAGGAGGTGAGGAGTTGTGGAGGTAAAGTAGAATAGACCTATTCCCTACATCAAGCCATTCCTTTTGCAGGCTCTCAGAGCAATAGATGTATTCTACTTTACCTCCACAACTCCTCATCTCCTCAACTCCTCAACTCAACAAAGTTGAGTCTTGCCCCTTAGGCAGGAATCAAGAAATTCAGCTCTTCCTGTCCTATCTGAATGCGGTACGGTCCGACGGGCGTGTCGATGAGTCGCCCGTCGACACCGACGAAGGCCTTGTGTGCCTCGTCGACCACCAGTTCACGGGTGCGATACGGATGCACGCTGCTATGGTTCAGGATGCGCCCTGTCAGCAAGAGCCATAGCCCAGCGAACAGCTGAATCAGCTTGGGACTATAGATGACCGACACGTCGAGCATGCCATTATATGGCACTGCGCTGGGCGTCTGTCCATAGCCCAGGGCACTGCCGATGCAGACGTTCATCACCGAGCGGTCGATGGTGTCGCTGTTGACGCGGATACGCATTTTGTAGTCGTGGCGATGGAAGAGCATCAGGAGCAACGACGAGACGAATGAGAGCGTCCGCGACCACAGCACATGGCGTGTCTGTCGCCGCAGGTTCATGATGTCGGCAATAAGGCCGATGTTCACGCAGTTCAGGAAGTAGCGGTGGCACTGCTCACCTTTCTTATTAGTATAGCGCAGGCAGCCGACGTCCACCTTGCGAATGCGCCGCTGCGCGAGCCACTCCACCGTCTGCTCGTCATCGTTGGCCTCAAAGCCCCAGAAGCGTGCGAAGTCGTTGATGGCACCGTTGGGGATGACGCCCAGTGCCACCTCGTCGCGCACCTGTCGCTCCTCCTGCATCAGGCAGTTGACGGCATCGTTGAGCGCCGAGTCGCCACCCACGATGACAATGGTCTTATAGCCATTATGGATGAGCATGCGCACCAGGCGGTCGACGCTCTCCATGCTCTCGCTCTGTACGAAGTCGTACTTCACGCCACGCTGGTCAAGTTCCTTCTGCAGGCGCGCCCAGCGCTTACGCTTACTCTTGATGCCGTTGCGTGGACAGTATAAGATGCCCCAACGGTCAGACGGTTCATAGTTCATAGTTTATTGTTCATAGTTAGAATACGCTCCACCTTTTCCTCCATGGGTAGCGAAGCGTCAATCCAGTGAATGGTGAAGCCACGGCGCTCCATGCCACGAAACCAGGTCATCTGTCGCTTAGCGAACTGGTGGATGGCAATCTCCAGCCGACTGAACATCTCGTCGTAGGTGGTCTGCCCTGTGACATACTCCGTCACGAACTTATACTCCAGGCCATAATAGAGAATGTCTTCAGCAGGGATGCCCTCAGCAAGCAACGAGCGCACCTCGTCAATCATACCCTCTTCCAGGCGTGCTTTCAACCGGCGGGTAATCTTTGCACGGCGCAAATCGCGGTCGATGTCTACGCCGAAGACGACACTTTCTACTGGCGGAAGCTCACGGCGTGGCAGCGGATGCTCACGGTTGTAGGTTTCAATCTCAATGGCGCGGATGGCTCGTTGGCAGGAGTCCACATCCGTGGTGTTATGCATGTTGGAGCCGTTCTGTGCTTTCAGGTCGACGAGCATGCGGGTCAGCTCTGCCAGGGACTTGCCTTCCAGCGCATCGCGCAGCTCCTGATTCTGCGGCACTGGCGACAGCCTGTAGCCCCGCAGCACGGCTTCGATGTAAAGTCCCGTGCCCCCGCAGAGGATAGGCAGTGCCCCACGGCTACGAATGTTTTGGTAGGCATCGAAGAAATCCTGCTGATACTGGAAGAGATTGTACTTCGTGCCAGGCTCGCAGATGTCGATGAGATGATAGGGCACGTCGCCATACTCGCTCAGGTCCTTGCCCGTACCGATGTCCATGCGACGGTAGACCTGGCGTGAGTCGGCCGAGATAATCTCAGCAGGCCGCCCCATCGAGGTCAGCCTCCGCGCCACTGCCACTGCCAGCGTTGTTTTTCCGCAGGCCGTTGGCCCAAGTATGGTGATCATCTGCTCCATGGTGATGGTGTTACTGTTGGCGCTTGAAGTGCAGGGGACCATTCTTGCCAAGTCCGAGGTCAGCGCCCTGCTTGTATGTCAGCGTGAAGCCCTCGTCGGGAGCATAGCCGTCGATGATGGCATAACACTGCTGGCCGTCGCCGTCGGTGATGAGCAAACCGATTTTGCCATCCTGCTGATGACAAGCGTAATAGCGCATCATGCGGTAGCCGAAGGACAAGAGGCGGTCAGCGTAGAAGCGCACGGGGATGCGCTCGCCATTGACCTCGGCTTCATAGTCGGCCCCGAACTCCACACTGTTGTCAACAGGATTGAAAGTGATGTTAGCCACACCCTGTTCCTCGCGCAGCACGTTATCGGCAGGGCGGGAAGCAGGCGCCCAGCTCAACTGGTGGCCCTCGTTGTCCACAGCATTGATGAGCACAGAGCCAGGATCGTCGGTGGCCATGCGCACCAGCATCGGCTTGGCATTCTCCGTGCGGTAGTAAACCTTCCCGCTGCCCGGATCCTGATTGTCGAGGAACATGTCGATGTTGTACTCGTTGAGCGACAGCGACGTGTTCTCAGTCCAGGGATTCAGCAGCCAGAGGTCGCCCTTGCCCGTGTCGACAATGTCGGTGATGTCAGCCAACTCAGGATAGAGCGAGCAGAGCTGGGGATAGAAAGGACTGGCATGAAGCTGGTCGAGAGAGGCAAACGGCCCAATATTGGCCATGACGAGCACGAAGTATTCGTCAGTTATCGCATCAGGAATGGGGTCCAGTGGCCCAGGCATCATCAGCTCGGGTATCACAATGCCGGCAGTAGGCACCGTGGCACTGTCGGCGCTCACAAGGTCTTCAGACGTATCTCTCATCATGGTCGGACCGTCGAGCATCGGCTCTTTGACGCGGTGACTCGTGCATGCACAAAGCGCCATAGCAACGAAACAAATCACACACAATAACAACTGTTTCATCATCATAGTTCACATTATAACGTTTGCAAAGGTACAAACTTTTATTTATTCTGCCAAATGTTCAGACGAAAAAGAGGGCACGGCGCAAGTTTTTTTGGTAAGGCAGGAAGTAGAGGCTGTTTTGGCAACACCAACGGATCGCTCGGAGGAGAACGACAATCCGCTCGGAGCAAACTGCCAGACTTCTCGGAACAAACTGCCAGACTTCTCGGAACAAACTGCCAGACTTCTCGGAACAAACTGCCAGACTTCTCGGAACAAACTGCCAGACTTCTCGGCGATGTCTGCCAACCCGCCAATGTAGGGGCAGGCCTTGTGCCAGCCCCTACACTGACGCACCGCCTCAAACCAACAAGGCAAAGACACCATTCGTAAATATGGCATTTACGAGGTGTAAATGCCATACTTACGATGCCGAAATGCCATACTTACGATGCCTAAATGCCATACTTACGAGTAGTAAGAAGTTACGGTTGAGCTTCCAAGTCGCGCCAATAGAGGTAAGGCTCTTTGGTCTGAGGCAGCGACTTGAGGTAGCGCTCGCCAGCGTCGGCACTAATGGTCTTACCATCGAAGCCACACTCATCGATGTCACCATAGACCTGCAAGCAGTTGAAGGTGCGCACGCGGCGGCTGTTCTGCAATTCGAAGACCTGCGTGTAGTACGACGGTCCACCGGCCGATCCTGATATGCTCAGGTAGCCCTTGCCGTCGCGTGACTGGTAGAAGGTGGGCTTCAGACGACCTGTCTCCACGCCGATGAGCTCCACACGTCCATCGCAATAGGTAAAGAAGGCACCGTTCTCGTCGTCCTTGTCACGCAGCCACACCTCGTCGATACCGTCTTCGTCGATATCAATCTGACGCACCTTTGTCAGATCGTACTCCTTGTTCTCGGGGTCATCATCGATATAGAGCTTGCGCATCTTTGCGAGGTCCTTCTTCCAAATGGGGCGCTCCTCGTCGATATAGTTATAATATTGCGCATACTCAAAGATGCTGAGCGTATCGGCATCGATGGTCATCAGGCCCACGGTGGTACTCTCAGGCGCACCATGCAGGAAGCAGAGCACCGGACCTTTCGGGCCATCGAAAGCTGCAAGGATGTTGCCGGGAATGTATTCACCACCATCATCAACGTTCCAGGTGGATCCATACTCCTCGTCGTAATAGCCCTTGACTGGCATATCGTAGACCTTGTCGCCATCGACCAGCACCTCCAAAGCCAGCGGCTGCTTGTCCTTCAGCTTAAACTGCACGATGCCGTAGGTATAGCGGCTGCCCATCTTGGCGGCTACGCACGAGCGCTGCACGGTCCTGCCATACTTCTGCTCTAACAGCTTCAGCACGCTGGCGGCAAACTTCTCCTTGTAGGGATAGTCGTAGTCGGTCAGCTTCATCGGCGTGTGGGTGACGAGGAAGTCGGAAGTGGTGAGCACGCGCATGCTTCCGAAGTCGAAGTTCTTGCCCGCAGGATTGTCTGCCTCAGCAAAGGCATAGTTAAGGCCTGCCGACGGCACGTAGTCGTGATGCAGTCCGAAGATAGGGATGGGCTCGCCATCGGGGTCGGTAATCTGCTCGCCAACGAACGTTACGTCTTGAGCCTTCTCGTAACCCATGAACAGCTTGGTATAGCGAGCGGCATTGCGGCGCGTGCGCTCTTGCAGCTCCCACGCAGCTCCAGAGTCTTCGGTTTTCTCAAGTGTTGTCCAAAACACCACCTGCATGTTCTTGGGGTTATGGTAATAGAGGAACACGGGCAGGAGCGTGGTGTCCTGCTGCTCAACGGTCAGCGTGTCGCCTACTGTCAGCGAGTCGGTGTCGCTACTGCCACTGCCCTGCGCAGCGGGTTTATCCTTACATGCCGCAAGCATCACAACGATGCCCACAGCCAAGCAAAAAAACTTTTTCATCTTGCTATTTGACAATTTCACGATTTCACGATTTGGCTGCGCCGTCACTCATTCACCAGGAGGAATGGCGGCAGCAAACTATTCACTATTCATTTTCTCCTCCCCTTCGGGGAGGTTGGGTGGGGTTTCACTATCCTCACTTCAACCCCTTCCACGTGCCTTGGATGTTCTTGCATTGGGTGTAGAGCGACGGACAGTTGAACACCTTGTGGAGTGACGTGCCCGGTTGAAGGATGACCTCGACCTGACGTTTCTCGGTGTCCCAGCCCTTACCTATTATATATATGTACACGACGCGCCCCTGACCGGCGAACGTCAGCTCCTGGTGCTTGTTCACACTGGCGCGCATCTCGACGGTGTAAGGCTCCTGCGGCTGATAGCCGTTCTGCGGTGTGGCGCCCTTCAGCACGGCAGCAGGCAGATAGCGCTGGCCATAGCTGTCGCCCATCTCGGCAGCACGATATTTTTCTTTCAAGATAGACACCACGGAGTTGATGTTCGACGGATAGCAGAGCAGTTGGAAGCAGCGCATGCCCTCGTCGCGGTCACGCCCGTAGATTTCCATGGCCATCGGCATCATAGCAGCAGTGCCATGAGGCGTCTTGCCAAGGAACTCGGTGTAGAGCTTCTCAAACTCGTCGTAGTCTGACGGCACGTTGGTGAAGGTCACCACGCCCGTTGCCGACTGGTCATATTGCTCGGCGGTGAGGTTGCCGCGCATCGTATACTGGTGGGTACCATAGTCCCACGAAGACGTTCCGCTCTCCTGAGCCGTCGCCTGCTGACCACCCAAGGCCAGCGCTGCCATCATCATTAGCTTATTCATATTCTATGTCTTTTTTATTGGAGTAAAGGAGGTAAAGGAGTTAGGAGTTAGAAGTTAGAAGTTAGAAGTTAGAAGTTAGGAGTTAGGGAGGTAAAGTAGAATAGATTTATTCCCCAGTCAATGCACTTCTTTTTCTGAACCTCGGAGCATTAAAGGTATTCTACTTTACCTCCTCTACTCCTTTACTACTCTTCTCCTTTACCTCCCTTACTCCTTACTATTAACTAATTCGTAATCTTCGGTCCGATGTTTCGCGGTTTGAGGGTGTCGGCATCACGAAGCCAGCGGGTATTGTCATCGGCGTACTTGATGTAACCGTCGGCAACATTACCGAGCGACTGACCTTTAGGCTGGTGAATCTCACAGCTCTCGAGGCTCACTTCGGAGTGGATGCTGAACAACGACCCCGTGTTCTCGGCAAAGCGACAACGTATGAACTTCGTCGACTGGCATTTCTCATCGATATAGATGCCCGAATAATCCTTGCAACGTACGAAGTCACAGTCGATGAACGTACTGTTTTCTGAGCTATGCAGCTCCATGATGCCCTCAGAGCAATCGCGGATGATGGTGCTTTCGAGCACGATGTCGTTACACTCGTGGGCTGCAAGGCCGGTGATACCACAGCCATAGAGGTCGCAGCCATGGACTTCCACCCGCAAGCAATTCTCGCAATTGATGACGCCACCGGCACACTCGCCGTCGTAGGTATGACCGAGCGTGAGATTCTCAATCCGCACGTCCCTACAGCCATAGAGCGACAGCACGTCAGCATAGCGTGGCTCGACGATGAGATAACAGTCCTTCGTACCACGGATGGTGAGGTCGTGGATGTTAACCAGCTCCAACTGGCGCCCATCGTAGACGTCGCTGCTGACAACCAGCTCAACCTTTACCATTTCGCGCTCAGTATAGAACTCATCACGCCACTGGCAACCGGCACCTTCGACCCAATCACGGTCGGACAGCACCTCCGACAGGTTGAGCACCGCGCCCTCGGCGATAGTCACAGTGCGATTGCTACCAAGGGCAGCCAAGAACTCGCTGGCCGTGCTCACCACGAACTCACTTGGATCCTCGTCGTCGGCCGATGCACGCTCTTCATCACACTCCTCCACATCAACGCCAGCATAGAGGCCTGCCAAAGGTGCGTAGGACAGGAGCTGGTGGTTGGTGCGCTCGATGATGCTCATCTTCTTTTTCTGGTCCAGCTTATCCAGCATCTTCTGCTGATCACCGGGATAGACGGTGTGAAGGTAGTGCTGGTTCATCAGCCAGTTGCTGACCTGCTCCAGCGGGTCGGTCTCTTCCTCAGCAAACTTCTGCTGCGCCACGCAGTTCACGATGTTGTCGGGCGTGAGCACCAACGTCTGGCCAATGGTATGCTCCTCGACATAGAAGCCCAGGAAGTTCATGCCGTCCTGACGCACATACTGCACGCGGCAGCCATACATACAGCCGAAGGGCGCCAGCTCGCCTGGCGAGCCCTGGATGAGCTCGTATTCGCCAGCCTTTGAGCCATGCTTGCGCAACAGCAGATTCTGCTGGTGACCGCTGATGTCCATGCCTTTCAGCCATGCGTTACCGTTAGGCTGAATCTCGGTGACATAGAGATACTCACCATCCCAGAACTTGTTGCGGTCCTGAATGGTCTGAGCCTGTACGCCTACAAAGGAGCACAGGCATAACACGATGACAGTCAATAGCTTTCTCATACGCCTTCAGGTGTTGGTGCAGGCTGTGGAACGCCTTGCTGCTGACGGCTCCGGGCTGCCAGTTCCTTCAGTTTGTCCTTACCTTTGAAAGCAAAGATCCAGATGAGGGCAGCGGCAACGACCAGCAGCGCAATGCCGATGAGCGGCCGGTAGAACAGCCAAGCGATGGCGATGATGACAAGCGACCACGAGAGGCCGACCACGGTGCAGACGACGCCGACACCCCACCCCACGATGTTGGCCACGAAAGGCACAACCTTGAGAATGGTCGAGAGGAAGGCGAAGATGCCTTTCAGGCCACTGATGATGAGCAGAATGCCGATGATGCGGAAGATCCACATCATGGTGTGGTTCATCGAGTGTGCACCTTCGTAAATCTCACTGGCATCGCGGGTGCCCATGACGAGCGTCGAGAAAGTCTTACCGTTCTTAGCCTTGAAGGTGGTGAACGAGTTACCTTTCTGCTTGGCGATGATGGTGACGTTGGCAGGCATCACCTTAGTGAACGTGATGCGCACGTCGCCCACCGACGGGCTGTTGGGGCTAAAGCCGAAGTAGAGCTGGTTCTGCGAGACGTGAACCAGCTTCATCGAGTCTGACTTGCCACCAAACTGGCGCTGGATGACCTGCTGGCACTCCTTGTTAAGGGTGGCAAGCAGGGCGGAGTCGAGCTGCAGGTCAACAGGCACATCGCCGCTGATGCTCTGCACCTGACGCTCGTTCAGCTCGAAAGCGCCGAATGTCACCTTCTCGGCCGTCCACTGCTCGTCGTCGGCAGTAGCCAGCACGAAGTTCTTCTTCTGATAGGCAGGGTCGTGGAAATTGCCCGAAGCCACGGGACGGTAGGTCCACCCCTCATTGTAAGTGTAGGTGGTGACGATTTCCTCCTTGCCGCCAAGCTTGTCTTTCGACTCCTGGTGAGCATCCTCCATCACCTGATAGTACTCTACGCGGCGCGTCAGCTTGATAGCCTTGGCGCCTACGCCGAACTTTGCATCGACGAGTGAGTCCTCAGTGGTGGCGAAACCTGTCGCATAGACCAGGCGACCATCCATCTCAGGGTCGATCTTATTGATGCCGTCGAGCTCGATGGTGACATCCTCAGCCTCGTTCAGCATCTTGTCAGTTTTCACTACACGGCCTTCGTTCCACCACAGCAGTGCGGTACCGGCCAGGAACATGATGAAGCCCGCGCCAATGCCACGGAACGAGCTGCCTACGCGTGAGCCATAGCTCACAGTTCTTGTCTCTTGATAAGCCATATTGATTTAAGATTTGAAGTTTGAGATTACTTAATGTTGGTTGCAGACTTGAAGGCCTCGCTCAAGTCTTCGACGGTCAGCTGGGTGAGCTGCTCGGTGGTGAGCCCCTTCGTTCCGCCCAAACGGTCAGCCTGACGCTGCACAGCCTTCTCGAAGATGTTACGCACGTAGCGGGCATTACCAAAGTTGCGGTCCTTATGGGCCACAGCATAGTCGAGGCGCTCTTTCAGGAAGGCCTCAGCATTGGGCGCCAGCTTATACTCGTTTTTACGCATGTACATCTTAAAGATATCGACCAGCTCGGTGGAGGAGTAGTCGGGGAAGTCGATGTAACGGGTAAAACGCGACTGCAAGCCGGGGTTAGAGTCGATGAAGCGCTTCATCTCGTTGGGATAGCCTGCAATGATGACCACCAAGCGGTCGCGGTAATCCTCCATACGCTTCAGCAACGTCGAGATGACTTCCTGGCCGTAGTCAGAAGTGCCGCCAAGCTCACCGTTGGGCACCAGCGAATAGGCCTCATCGATAAAGAGCACACCGTCGAGGGCTTTCGCAATCATCGAGTCGGTTTTCTCGGCTGTCTGGCCAACATAGCCAGCAACGAGTCCTGCACGGTCGGTCTCTACGGAGTGGCCTTTCTTCAGGATGCCTAAGTCCTTGTAGATGCGGGCGACGATACGTGCAACTGTGGTCTTACCAGTACCGGGACTGCCCGTGAACACCAAGTGGTACGACAGCTTTGGCACTTTCAGACCCTGCTCTTCGCGCTGTTTCTGCACACGCACAAAGTTAGCCAGCGAGCGCACCTCCTCTTTCACACTGTTCAAGCCTATCAGCTCGTCGAGTTCCTGATAGGGGTCGGTCTCTAATGGTTCGTTCACCACGGGCTCGCCCTCCTTCTGCTTGTCTGTCTGCTCGGTTTGCGCCCGCTGCTGGGCATCGTCAGCCAGCTCTTCATCAACATCAGGTAACAGGGAACCCAGAATGATGAGCCCCACCAGCATCACTGCGAAACCAATAGACAGGCATCCGCAGCCTTTCAGAATCTTGTCCTTTGATAAATCCATGTTATTTGACGACCTTTATATTTGACGATTTTACGATTTCACTATTTCACTATTTGGCTGCGCCATCCCTATACCTGAAGGTACGGCGGCAGCAAACTATTCACTATTCACTATTCACTATAAACTATTCACGATTTCACTATTTCACGATTTGGCTACGCCATCCCTATGCCTGAAGGTACGGCGGCAGCAAACTATTCACTATTCACTATAAACTATTCACTATAAACTATTCACTATAAACTATTCACTATTTCACTCTTCGCTCGCCCTTTCGTTGTGGTCGTCGCGTGATTCGCAATATTTGATGAGGGCCACGTTCAGCTGCTCGACAAACGAGAGGTGAATGTCGTCGTTCGACTCACGGGGGGCGTACCACGGCTGAGCGTCGAAGTACTGTCGCAGGTCGGGCGAGGAGAACACGTAGCCGTGGCGCGCCAGAATGGCGTTGCGCATCAGTCGCAGCGAAGACTTCGTAAAGTGGTATAACACCGCATCAGTCAGAATCATCTGCGAAGCGAAGTCCCAGCGGCTACTCTCAGAATCATTCCAAGTGAGCTTCGACTTACGTCCGCCGGGTTTATGCTCCGGATAACCATACTCATTCATTAGGCACTCGTAGACGTTCCAACCCTCACGAGTGGCCTTCAGCTCCCACAACCCTCGCCATGCACCGTCCTTGATGCTGATGAAGTTGGTGGCAAAACTGTTGAAGGTCCACACCTCGTATGCATAGTCCACACTGCCGATGCTGATATGACGGTCGGCGATGAGCACGTCGGGCTTGCCCGAGTCCTGACTGTAACTGCCACGAATCTCGCCAATGCGTGTCTGAATGGTGTTGGTTTCCACACTGTTCATCGTCTGTCGGAACACGGTCGTCAGGTGGTTCTGGTCGTCGTAGACCAAAATGACCGACTGCCCTTCCTCATCGACACGCTTTGCCGACGTACCCATAGGATAGAAGGCATCCTCAAAGCCCTCAGCAGGCCGGATGGTGAACGACTGCCAGTCTTCATCGACGGGCACCAACTTGAACACCGACTCCTCGCCTTCGCTCATGCTGTACATACGGATGAAGCTACCCGCATTAGTTGCCTCATACTGCCCAGTGCCGCAGTACCAATGCGAACCCGTCTTGATATTGTCGGCTTGCAAGCCCAGCAGGGCCATCATTGCAAGGCTCAATGTGATAAACGCTCTCTTCATATTGATTAGTTTGATGTTTCAATCCTCAATCTTCATTTTTCTCCACCGTGGGGTGAGCTCCATCGGCTCGCCCAGGGCTTTCACCATCCGTTCGCCCTCAGCTTCAATACATCATTACGAATTCACCTTTCAATTACTCATAATTGCGGTTCATCAGCGAATTGAAAGCATTGGACAGGTCAGCACAGTAGCGCTGAAGCCATAGAAGCTCTTCGTCGTACTCCTTCCTTGGGTCTTTGCCAGTGGAAATCTCGTGAATGACTTTCCCTTTGTCAAAATAGTAGCGGAATTCGCCCTCAGGCGAATGCTCGTAGTAGAAGGCGAGTGTGCCGTCGTTATCGTAGAGCGCCTCCTCGTAGAAATCCATGGCCCCTACATTGTGGCTGTGGGTGATGAAATAGACCTTATAGTAGTCGCCTCCAAATTCCTCGTTGAAATCACCACTATAATAATAATGATAGACCTCCTTGATGGGGCCGGCACCGGCTGCCATGTAGGAATTGTTGATGACCATCTCGTCGGGCGGCAGCTCGGCCTCCTTCCGAAAGGCGATAGACTCCTTGGCATCGGTATACAACTTCCTGATCTCGGCCACACGGGCTTTGGCCTCCGGCGTGCTCTGGGCAGCTGCGGGGATTACGAACAGCGTCACAAGCGCACAAAAAAGCATTACTAACTGTTTCATATCATATATGTTTTTGATTATTCAACTTACTTGTATCGGAAGTAGTTCTTACGCAAAGTAATCGGACCCTCGTAGAAAATGTTATACTCATCGAGGTTCAGCTTGCATGTACCCGTCAGGTCACCATTCTCATCAAGGCTCACAGAGAGGTTAATGTCGGTTACGTAGTCAACGAACCCATGCACCTCCAACGTTTTGTAATGGTAGCTGGCAGTGGCATCGTTGAAACTGGCAAGGCGGTAGATGAGGCACTCCTTGACGGCCAGATAGCCGTCGTTTGTCACCAGCGTCAGCAGCAGTTCCGGACAATCGTCGCCAACCCATCCCCACTCGCCTGCAAGCTGTTTCGACTCTTCACGGTCTTCTTTCGACATGTTGATGTATTCGCGCAGCTCGTCGACCTCGCTGATTTCCTTCAGCACCTCGGAACTGAGAAACACTTCCCCTTCCTCGCCCTCAAGGCTCGACGCATCATACGTCTGCCGGAAGTTGTCAACATACCACTCACCATGCTCGAACAGCAGGTCGAGCACCACCTTCTGCGGACCGAAGTTATTGACTAGCAGTTCCACCTGGGCCGTGGAGTCAGTGATGTTGCGGATGTCTTTCAGTTCGTAGCTCCATTTCTTGTCTACATCCTGCCCCACTATCCAGTGGTCGGCATCAATGCAGACAGTGCCCTCGCGCTGGCTAATGGCCTCAGCCTCAGCAAGTAGTGCCAAATAGCGCGAAGAACAATAAAGGCTGTCATAGTTCACGGCTGGCATTCCCTCTGCCTCCGGGCCGCGGGAAGTCTCAGAATAGCCAAAATGTCTGTAGATTGACTCTATGCGCTCCTTAATGTAAGCCTCAGTATGGCGCTCGTCGTCGACAACTGCCGACATGCCCACAACCGCCGAGGAGTCAGCCGAGTCCGCTGCCCCACCCTTCGTCTTGTTGCCACAGCCAACAAGGCCGAAAGATATCAGAAACAAGCTAAAGAAAATGTAATTTCGCATACTCTTTAACGTTTTTGAAGGTTTCGAGTGCAAATTTACATATTTCTTTCGAATTGGCCAAAAGAATCACAACATTTTTTAGGCACTGATATAGCAGTTGACCTATTTGTACGCTCTTTCTACACGTTCTGGGGCAACCGATGCCGTAGGCATCAGATTTCCGTAGCCAGCCATACAGCTACCCCGTAGGGGTTGCGAAATGGCTGGGAAGAGGACAGGACGGTGAAAGCGTGCCTTTAGGTACGCGACAAAGGCGCAATGTTGTCGCGTACCTAAAGGCACG
>JAFPZD010000041.1 GCA_017417465.1 Prevotella sp.
AGCGGTAGAGCACGTCGCCCATCCTGTCCGCCGTCCATTTCTCCTGTAACTTCTTCAGCGTGATTCGACCATTCTGCCTGATGGTCGTTATCAGCCACAGGCACTGTCGAATAGTATTACTTTGTGTCATTGCTTATTTCTAATTTCATGCAAAGGTACGAAAATTCCAGCACATATTGACCGACTTTAAAAAAAAATGTGTACCTTTGTAGAGCAATTATTAACATCTAACTCAAAACAATTATGCAAAAGAATTTTTTCCATTGGATGTTTGCCGCCATCCTCATTTGCGGCGCAAGTGTGTTCACATCGTGTTCGTCGAACGACGATAACCCCACACAGCCCGACCTGAATGTGGCCGAAAAGATTATAGGTAAGTGGATGGTGGAAGAACTGAACGGCCAGCCGTGTCCAACGAACTGGAAGACGGTGCTGACCTTTGTGTCGCCCACCAAAGCCTACGGCAGCCTGTCGGACTTCAATACCCCCATGTGGAACGTGAAGGTGCTGGCCGACGTGAATATCGACGGCAACAAGGTGAACGTCATCAATACCGACGGCAACATCCGTCAGGTGCTGGACTGCACCATCCTCTCCATCACGGACAAAGACTTGCTGATGAGTTCCGACTGGAACGTCTATGAGGACGGTGTAAAAATTTACCAGGAGGCCTATGGCAAGGAGCGCTATGGCCGCATCACCGCCGACTACAGCCAGGACATCCTCGGCACATGGGAGGGCAAGGTAACCAGCAGCGAAGACGAGCACACCGACGGCGAGCTGCACCGCTGGGAGTACAAAGCCAACGGCACCTACGTATATTATAGCAAGGAGAACGACGAATGGAAGGCCGGTAACGATGTCATGGCAGACTATTTCGTTGATGGCATTCTGCTCTGCACCCGCTGGAAGAAGACCATCGACAGCAATGAACTGCGCGAATGGTGGGAGATTGAGAGCATCAAGGACGGTGTGATGAAGTGGAAGGCCCTGCGTATGCGTGATGACGGCACCACTTATACCGCCACCTTCGAGATGACCAAGGTACAGTAATTTCCCTATCCGCCCGCAGACTGAGTGGCAGCAACTGAGAATGAAAAGCGGCTCCCGTTTGAGGAGCCGTCTTTCTTTTTGTGATCTATCAGGGGGTCTGTCCCCGTGATACACGGCAACGAGTGGATGCTATTTATCTTGAACCGCGCGCACGGGCAAGCCGTACGGATCACAGGGGGACAGGAATTAAATTCTACTCGACCTGGCGAACGAGGCGAACAGACCGCCCGGTGTTGCGGCTGCTGTCATCCGCGGGAAGAACACTGCTCGCACCGAAGTACACGAAGAGGGCGCTGGCCGCACTCGACGAGTGAGGCGTAGACGACCAGTAGTTGCCGTAGGAACCGACACCGCTCACGCTCGTACCAAAGCGGTAGCCCGCAGCGGGCAGGAACACTGCACCCGCAGACTCCATCTTACCCCATGCTGTAGCATCGTAGTTATTGACGGTAAATGCAGCGTTTGCTGTGTTGATGCTTGCAGGAGCCGTTACGCCAGAGGGATGGGTGTAAGTGTCGGGGAACAGGATTATGCCAGCCTTGTCTGCAACGGTTGCCTTAGCGTAACGGGCATTGGATGTGCCGTTGACCGTTGAAGCGCTTCGGGAATTGAATACGTAGGTCCACTCGGCAGATGTCAGGGTACGCCAGTTGCTATAACCACCAAGAGAAACGGCATTTGCAGCAACGCCCCAGTCTGACTTCAGAGTGTTTGAGGTATCGTCACCGTAGTCAGCAGGCGTTTTATTATTGTTGATACCATAAGCAGCGAGGCTTGAGGTATTGCCTACCCAACCGAAGAGGTCGACGGTGCCGGCAGTTGTGACAACGTTATTACCAACGGCAGTATTTGCTGTAGCATTGTCGATATAGTCATACTGATGAGCGGCGAAGCTCCATGTCCAGCCAGAAGTAGAGTTAGCTGTGTTATTCGTTGCCTGCAGGTTGCCGGGAGCGAAGAGCACCTTCTTTGCTACTTCATCTTTTACTTCTACGGTGAACGAGGGAACAGGCACAGCCATCCTCAGTCCGAGGTTATAGAATCCAGAGGCAGCATACTCACGGCTGGTGGCGGTCTTCGTGTAGTTGGTAGTGCCGTCGGTGGCGGTGTAGCTGAGGGCGGCGGTGACGGGGCGGATGGCTACGTAGATGACGTCCGTGCCGAACGTGCTACTGGTGGGCGTCACGGTGTAGGTGTTTGTGCCGTCGCTCAGCGTCACTTGGGTGAGGCCGCTGGTGATGGTGCTCGTGCCCGTGCTGTTCTTCAGCGTCAGGGCGAGGATGGCGAGCTGGTTATCCAGCGTGGCGGCGGGCAGCGAGGTGCCGTCTGTCCATGCGCCGGTGTAGGTGGCGAGGTCGAGGCCGCTGGAGAGCGTCGCCAGCGTACCGTTCTGCGAGGCGAGGGCGTCGTAGTTCACCGTGCCGTCGGCCTTGGCCATGGCTGCGGGATAGATGTAGGTAACGTTTTCCGAGCGTTTGGGGTCGGTCAGCGTGAAGGTGAACGTGGCCGACTTGCCGCCTGTGACGATGTCGCCTTCGGCCAATGCATCACTCTCCACCTTCACCGTCGTGCCGCTTGTATTCTTATACACCAAGGCCATCTTCTCGCCTGCAGCGAAGGTCTTCGTGGCTTTCTTTTCCGTGAAGTCAACGTCCAGCGCACGGTTGGTGCCTTTCGACTCGCTGCCCTCGTCGAGCCCGACGGTGGTGGTCAGCGTCACTACATTCCCTTTGCTCACGCCCTGCGCGTCATCGCCCAAGAAGTTATCATCGCTTGAGCAGCCGCTCATCATCAGGCCCATCACAGTGAGGGCCGCCATACTGAAATATCTCATTGTCCTTTTCATTTTCGTTTTCGTTTACGTTGATGCGTTACTCTTCATACTCATTCCAGTTGTAGTCCTTTACAGTCGGAGTGCCATTACTGGCCTGCAACAATGCAGTCTGATGTTGCAACTTGACGACCTTCATCGTCGGTTTCTCGTAGTCTTTTCTTTTCATCGTTGTCATGTGTTAATTATTAATATTGTTGTTACTGTTATCTGAAGATGGATTGTCGGTGTGCTGCTTGTGCTCTTCCGGCAACCGCTCCACAAGGTCGTGGACGGTCTGGGCCATCTGCTGCATGGCGATGTTGCGGCGGCTGATGGTCTGGTAGAGTAGCAGACCGAGGCCGGCGATGACGGCTACGAGCAGCAGTACGAGAATGATGATAAGTAGTTCCATACATTTCGTTACGTTTTAGAATTCGGTGGCGAAGATACGAAAAAAGACGGACTTCCGATGTGGGAAGTCCGCCTGTTGACAGTCCAAAACGGCAGAAAGCACCGTCCATTTTGGCAAAAGCAGGCTATTGCAGCAGCGATTTGCGGTAGTCGGAGGGCGACATTCCGTGCATGTCCTTGCACAGTCGTTTGAAGGTGGTCAGGGTGAGACCGCAGTCGCTTGCAATGGCTTCGATG
>JAFPZD010000042.1 GCA_017417465.1 Prevotella sp.
ACCGACGATTTGTCACACTTTCGTTAAAATCTTGTAAAAAGTGAGGTGCATCTTTGGTGGATTGAAAAGAAACAACTACTTTTGCGGTGTCTTAAGTAACTAAGACACTTAACTCATTGAGTTTCAAGTTTAAAGTTAAATATTTAATTACCAAACAACCAACAAGTAAAGTTATGATTCAACTGCAAAACATTTCGTTTCAGTATGCAGGAGCAGACGTTCCTGTGTTCAAGCAGTTCAGCCTGAGCCTGCAACCGGGCCGCATCTATGGTCTGTTGGGACCGAACGGGTCGGGCAAGTCCACCTTATTATATATAGTGATGGGCCTGCTGCATGTGCAAGAGGGTAGGGTGGAGGTCGACGGTCGTGATGCCAGCCGCCGCGAGCGCCGTCTGTTGCAAAACCTCTACATCGTGCCCGAGGAGTTCGAACTGCCTGCGATGACGCTAAAGGAGTATGTCGATACCTATCGGCCGTTCTATCCGCACTTCTCGCCGGAGGTGCTCAGCCAGTGCCTGAAGGAGTTCGACCTGCCAGCGTCGCTCCACACCAGTCGTCTCTCGATGGGACAGAAGAAGAAGGTGCTGATGGCGTTCGCCCTTGCCTGCGGCACCCGGTATCTGTTGATGGACGAGCCCACCAACGGCCTCGACATCGCGTCGAAGAAGCAGTTCCGCAAGGTCATCGCCATGAATATGACCGACGAGCGAACCATCGTCATCGCCACCCACCAGGTGCACGATGTAGAGCAACTGCTCGATCACGTCCTCGTCCTCGGCATCCGCGACAACATCTCAGAGGCGTTGTGCGACGCCACCGTGTCCCAGCTCACCCAGCAGTACGCCTTCACCCTTGCCTCCGCTCCCGTTGAGGAAGCCCTCTACACCGAGCGCACGGCGCAAGGCTATGCCTGCATCACCCCTCGCCACCCTGCCGACGAGGAGACACCGCTCAGCCTCGAGTTGCTTTACAATGCTGCCCAAAGCGCTGCCATCAAGTTAGCCTCGTCCGACCAGTTAGACCCGTCCGACCAGTCCGACCTGTCTGACCCATCAGACTTGTCCGACTTGTCCGACCAGCCCGACACTTTCTCCCCAACTAACGCCAACAAATAAGCCAACAATTATGAAAGAAAAACTATCATTCCGCCACATGCTGCGCCTCATGCGTTACTACTGGCGCACGGAAAAGCATCTCTACCTGCGGCTCTATCTCGGACTCATAGGCATCTATGTCTTCCTGTCATTATTCAGCTGGATTCTCTGCTACTTCTTCTCGCCAAGTCAGATGGGTGGCATCTTCATGATTTTCAACTTTGAATGGGTCTTCTGGGGCTTTATCCTTATCTCGATGGCCCACATGTTCTCGTCCTTAGAAACGAAGCAACGAGCCACGACCTTGCTCGCGTTGCCAGCCAATAACCTGGAAAAGTTCGTCACGCGCGTCGTCTACGTTACGCTTGGCATCTGGCTACTGGCCTTCGCCGCCCGCATTACTGCCAACTTTATTGGAGCCACTCTGCTAATCTTCGACACGCTGTTCATGAATGGTGAGTGGACGCTTTCACAAATTTTCTACTACCGAATTCTACCGAGTACGTGGTCAGTCTTCTACGTCAACTATGGTTCGACGTTCATCCTCGGCTTCCTTAAGTATGTACTCTGGGTGTCACTTCTTGCACTTTGGCCGTGGTCGCTGTTCACGCTCTTTGGCATACTCTTCCGCCGGAACGGCTGGCTATGGGCGATTCCCGTGCTGTTTGTAGGGGCTTTCATCGCTTATCTCATCTTCGAAGTAGCCATCGACGGAACCTGGGCACGTGAGCATGAAGGTTTGGTGCGGACGCTGTTTGCTGCTTTCATCCTGCTGCCGTCGGCTTTCAACTACTGGCTCAGCTATCGTTGCTTCCGCCGGGCACAAGTCATAACGAATAAAACAACACGTCTATGATCTACCACAGCGATAAAGCCCTATTCGTGAAGATTGCCGAGCGCCTCTGCGACGACATCCTTGCCGACCGCTATCGCGAGGGCGACCGCGTGCCGAGTGTGCGCGAACTGGCTGCCGAATACGAGGTGAACACCAACACCGCCTTGCGTGCCTTCGAGGTGTTGCAGCGCGACGACATCCTTCAGCAGCAGCGGGGTATCGGCATGCAGGTGGCCCGTGGAGCAAAGCGGAAGATTCTGAATGCCCGAAAGAAAGAGTTCCTCGAGAAGGAAATGCCCGACTTCCTGCGCCGCCTGCAGCTCGTCGGCCTTTCCATCGACGACGTCAGCCAGGCTTGG
>JAFPZD010000043.1 GCA_017417465.1 Prevotella sp.
CCCTCGAACAGGCAGAACATGTTGGTCACACGACTGGTGTTGAAATTGGTGACGTCGAGCGTCTGCAGCGATGAGCAGTTCCTGAACATGGCGTACATCGTCTTGACGTTGCGGGTGTCGAAGGCGCTCACGTCGAGGCTTTCCAGCGAGCTACAGTTGGCGAACATGAATGCCATGTGCTCCGTCAAGCTCGTGTTGAGGTACTCCTTCATGCCGGTGATGGTCGTCAGGTTGGTCATTCCCGAGAACCAGCCGTAGCAGGATTGCGGGGTATACTTGGCGAACGAGGGATCGAACACCACGGCGGTGACCTTTCTCACCAGGCTCGTCTCCTCGCCCGTGTCAGGGTCGCAGTACCAATCAACCTCCTCGCCCGTCTCGGGGTCGAAGTGCCATGCGGGGGCAGCCTCGTCGTAGTTCATGCTGAAGGTTCTGCCCTTGTGAGCGACGCGGTTATAGTCGCAGTAGAACGTCAGCGTACCGTCGACAAACTCGGCATAAGCTTCGTAAGGTGCCAGCGTCAGGTAGCCAGGGTCGGCAGTGCCGCCGTCGAGGTGGGCGTAGGCTGCGTCGAGGTGGTTCGCGTCGTAGACGGTGCCGTTAGCACCGCGGAGCTGGCTGCAGCCGAAGAACATGTCGGTGCTCTCGGTCACGGAGTCGGTGCTCCATTCGGGGCCGACGTAGATGGTCTTGAGCTCGGTGTCCACGGAGAACATGTTCTTCATGCTCTCAACATTGCGGGTGTCGAACGACCGCAGGTTGAGGTATTCGATGGCACTGCACTTATGGAACATGGCCTCCATGTCGGTGACGTTCTGCGTGTCGAAGAAGCCCAGTTCGACGAAGGTGAGCGAGGAGCAACCGCAGAACATCAGGCTCATGTCGGTCACCTCGCTGGTGTTGAGGTTCTCCATGCCCATGATGGTCGTCAGGTTACTCATGTCGTTGAACCAGTTGGCCGTCGAGGTGGGGCGGTAATTAGCGAACGAGTAGTGGAAGATCACCTGACGAATACTTTTCTCAGCCCAGGCAGGCTTCGAGTCATAGCTCTCATGCAGCAGATACGTCGAGCCCTGGCGGCTGGCACGAGCACCATCGTAGTAGAATATCAGCTGGCCTGTTCTGTAGGCGGCATAGGCTTCGGGCTGCTTCGTCAGGTAGCCGGGACGGCTGGTGCCGCCGTCGATGCGGGCATAGGTCTTGTCGACATGGCTCTCGTCGTAGACGGTTCCCGCGCCCCCGACGAGATTGTAGCAACCAG
The DNA here is from genome assembly GCA_017417465.1 of Prevotella sp. Taxonomy (GTDB): domain Bacteria; phylum Bacteroidota; class Bacteroidia; order Bacteroidales; family Bacteroidaceae; genus Prevotella. The sequence goes on from JAFPZD010000043.1 coordinate 1,262, forward strand.
TGAACATGTACATTGAAGACGTCACCTTATCGGTATTCCAATTGTCGCCGACACAGATGGCTTCCAACTGTACGCAGTTATTGAACATGGCCTCCATGTTCTCCACGTTGCTGGTATTGAAGCGGCTCAGGTCGAGGGTGGTCAGGTTGTTCCACGTGCCTTCGTCCTGGTAGAACATATATCCCATGTTCTTCACGTTGAGGGTGTTGAAACCTCTCAGGTCGATGTCAGACAAGGATGTGCAATTGGCGAACATGCTGCCCATGTCGGTCACTTCACTCGTATTGAGGTTTTCCTTCATGCCTTCGATGCGGTAAAGATTCGACAGATCGCTGAACCAGCCAGCGGTCGTCGTCGGACGTGCCTTGGCGAACGAGGCATCGAAGACCACACGACTGATCTCGGTGGCAACGTCGGCAACACGGCCTTTGTAAGGATCGTAAGACCACGCAGGATAGTTATCGCCGCTGTTCAGGTCGAACGTCTCTCCCGTGCGTTGGCTGCGGTCAGCGTCGCGGTAGAACGTCAGCGTGCCATCGGCATATTCGGCGTAGGCCTCAAGCTTCAGCGTCAGGTAGCCAGGATTGGCGGTGCCGCCGTCGTCGTGGGCGTAGGCGGCATCGATGTGGTTGGCATCGTATCGGGTGCCAGCGCCGCCGACGAGGCTCTGGCAACTGCCGAACATATTGTCAGACGCGGTGACTGCCTCCGTGCTCCAGCCGTTGCCAATATAGATGGTCTTCAGGCCGGTAGACTGGGCGAACATGTTTCTCATGCTCTTCACTTTCCCTGTGTCGAAGCCGGAAAGGTCGAGGCTCGTCAGCTTCTCGCATTTATTGAACATCCCATTCATGCAGGTCACCTCGCTGGTGTTGAGATTTTCGGCCATGCCCTCAATATCTGTAAGGTTGGACAAGTGGAAGAACCAGGTAAGGGTAGTGGTCGGGCGCGCATCCTTAAACGAGGCGTCGAACTTCACGTGTTCGCAACTGTAAGTCACGTCACCAATCCAAGCTGGGAAGTTTTCGCCGCTGTTCAGGTCGTAGGTGGTGCCCGTGCGCAGGCCGCGCTGGGTGTCGCAATAGAAGGTCAGCGTGCCGTTGTCGAAAACGACATACGGGCCCCTGAATGTCAGATAGCCGGGGTTGGTGCTGCCGCCGTCGAAGTGGGCGTAGGAGGCGTCGACGTAGTTGCCGTCGTATTTGGTGCCTGCACCGCCGACGAGCTTGTCGCAGCCACTGAACATCCCATCCGAAGATGTCACGTTGTCGGTATTCCAATTAGAGCCGACATAGATGGTCTCCAGATTGTTACAGAATACGAACATGGCCTCCATGTCCTCCACGCTGCGGGTGTCGAACGTTGTCAGGTCGAGCTCCTCCAGCTTTACGCAGTCGTAGAACATGTTGTTCATGTCGGTCACGTTATGGGTGTCGAACGAGGTCAGGTCTAGCTCCTCCAACTGAACGCAGTTTCTGAACATCAAGCGCATAGTGGTCACATTCTGCGTGTCGAACGCGCTCAAGTCGAGTTCTCGTAATTTTGTGCAGTTGGCGAACATGGCTCTCATGTTCGTCACCTCGCTGGTGTTGAGGTACGATTCCATGCCAATGATGTCGTTAAGGTTTGACATGTTAGCGAACCATCCTCGGGTAGTCGTCGGGCGGGCATCAGCAAACGAGGAATCGAAGACGGCATTCTGAACCTTTCTGGCAATCGTCATTTCAGACCATGCGGGCATTTCGTCGCCTTCGTTCAGGTTGTAGGTCGTGCCCGTGCGCGTGCTACGTAAAGTATCGTAGTAGAAAGTCAAGACGGGGCCGTCAATCTCGGCGTAAGCCTCAGGTACAACTTTCAGCGTCAGATAGCCGGGGTCGTCGGTGCCACCGTCGACGTGTGCGTAGGAGGCGTCGACATGCTTACTGCTATAGACGGTGCCAGCACCGCCGACAAGACTGGAACTCAGATTGAACATGTTGGTTGAAGAAGTCACATTCGCTGTGCTCCATCTGTGGCTGACATAAATTGTCGTCAGCGAGTCGCAAGCATAGAACATTAAATTCATAGCCGTCACATTACCAGTGTCGAAACAACTTAAGTCCAAAGTCTTAAGAAGATTACACTCGTAAAACATAAAAACCATAGTCGTGACATTGCGTGTGTCGAAGTGGCTGACATCAACTTCCTCCAATGCGTCGCACCACATAAACATATTAGACATATCGGTCACATGACGTGTGTTGAAATGGCTCACGTCAACATGCGTCAGAGACTTGCATTGCTGGAACAAGCTGCTCATGCTCGTTACCTCGCTCGTGTTGAGGTTCTCATCCATCCCCTTGATGGATTGTAGCTTCTCCATGAATCGGAACCAACAAGACATGGTCGTCGGACGCGCATCTTTGAAAGAGTCATCGAACACGACTTCGGTGACTTCCTTGTAAGTACCATCATTGTACCAGCCAACATCACTGTAGCCAGTGTTAAGGTTGTAGATCTTGCCCTCGCGATCATTGCGCTCACCATCGTAGTAGAAGGTGAGGGTGCCGTTGTTGTCATAATGGACATAGGCCTCCTGGGCGACGGTTTTGCCAAACGGCAACACGCTGACGAGCAACGTCAGCAACATGCTGGATAGGTAATTCAACTGTTTCATAGCTATGGAGTTTTTTCGTTATTGATGGCGTCGTTGGGAACAACTGACAATACGCATGCAAAGGTAACAATTTTTTAGTTAAGAAAATCCCCCCCCCGTTAAAATATGTTAAGCTAGGCGAATTATTGGACAATACGCATCGATAAGTCAGTGTAGGGGCTGGCCTATTCTTGCGTCCCTGCGGTAGCAAGCGAGCAGAGCTCGAGCGCCCGCTGAAGCGCCTACCCGTAGCTTTTGTGCCAACTTCTTGTGCCAACTTGTATAGCCAGCTCCATGCATAGACAGTGATGGGCACTGTGACGTGTGTCTTTCCAAACCGCCAGAACCGCCAGAACAAGAATAAAAGAAAACAAAACATCCTAATGGGAGCCTTTAAGGAAACCATCGGTTTCCTACGGAAGAAACCATCGGTTTCCTACGGAAGAAACCATCGGTTTCCTGCAGGAGAAACTATCGGTTTCCTGCGCAGAAACCAGCGTTTCGCACGTAGAGAATCGATTCCTATGAAAAAGCCAGCAATCACTTCGTAGGAAATGCGCAGGCAGTCGTCAGCAGTCACTGCATCATGGGCACCATCGCAGCCGCCACGTCCGCAGCGCCGACGTACCCAACATCAAGGCCCTCACCATGGCGCTCAAGGCGGCGGGGTTCCACTATGGATGTATGGGTCAACATGGTTGGTATGCTAAGATAAAGTGATTCAAGTTCCGGAAGTTCTTCACAGCCGATACCGTAGGCATCAGACACGGGTAGCCAGCCATTTCAATGGCTGGTGTGAAAGCGTCGGCTGTTGTAAGCGTGCCTTTAGGTACGCGACCGCAGCACATCGGTGTCGCGTTCGACGTCGCGTACCTAAAGGCGCGCTTGCCTGCACCACCGTTACACCAGCCGTTAAAACGGCTGGCTACCGTTGTCAAGCCCCTATGGGACTTTGCTGCCAGGCACTTCATTACTTCCGAAACTTGAATAAAGTGAAAAACATCCCGCCTATCCCGCCTATCCCGCACCTAAATATGGGTGCGAGATAGGCGGGATAGGCGGGATGTTTTTTTGTTAAATCGTACAAAATTACGTCGGTGGGATTTCCATCGCAACTACCTGGTTTTTCTTCGCGAATCCCGAGAATCAACTCGCGAATCCCGAGATTCAACTCGCGAATCCCGAGATTCAACTCACGAATCCCGAGATTCAACTCACGAATCCCGAGATTCAGTTTTGGAACAGGCAAGTCAGCGGCTGAGCCAGGGACGGGGGTTGAGGAGGGTTGTCCAGTTGCGTAGCTGGAACTGGAGGATGTTGTCGGCGCCAACGGTGCCGAGGGTCTGGTTGGTCTTCACCTTCTGGCCCATGGAGACGGAGGCGCGGGCGAGGTTACAGTAGACGGAGATGTACTGGCCGTGACGCACCATGACAATGTAGCTGCTACCCTGTGCGAAGACACCGCTGACCTCGCCGTCGAAGACACAGCGGGCCTGAGCGCCAGGCTGTCCCTTGAGATAGATGCCCTTGCTCTCGAGGGTGACGCCCTTCAGGCCCGGCACGGTGTAGGTGCCGAAGCCACGGATGAGTTGGTAAGGACCGGTGATGGGCATGGGCAGACGCCCCTTGTTGCTGGCGAAGCTGCCACTGAGGCGGCGGTCGGCAGAAGCGGCGGAGTAGGCACTCTCGGTGGATGCCGAACGTGCCGGCGCGCTGCTTGTCGACGAAGCGGCGGTGGACTTGCGGCTGCCCCTACTGCTCTTGCTGCTCTTACTGCTCTTGGCAGTGGCTTTGCTGCTCTTGGCAGACGTGGCCGTCTTGCTGCTGTTGGCGTTAGCCGCGGCCTTGCGCTCGGCCTCAGCCTTGCGGCGGGCTTCCTCCTCAGCCTTGCGACGGGCTTCCTCGGCTCTACGGCGCGCTTCCTCGGCAGCCTTGGCACGGGCAATCTCTTCGGCTATGATCTTCTCGATGCGGGCGTTGATGGCCGCCTCTTCACGCTGCTGCTGTGCGATGAGGGCCTGCACGGTCTTCTGCTCTTTCTGCAGCGAGGCCACCATCTTCTGCTCCTCGGCCTGCTTGGCCTCGAGCTGCTGTTTCTCGTGCTCCCCACGAGCCAGGAGTGCCTTTTTCTCCTCACGTGCGCTCTGCAGCTCTTGCTGTTTGCGCTCCACCTGCTCACGCTTCTGCTTGACGGCCTCACCCTGTGCCTTCTGGTAGGTGGCATACTCATTGGTAAAGCGCAGACGGCGGTTCATCTGGTTGAAGTCACGGGCACTGAGGACGAACATCAGCTGGTTCTGCGTCTTGCGGTTGCGGTACATGTAGCGCATGGACTGGATGTAACGCTGCTGACGCTGCGAGAGCTCCTTACGCAGCACCACACACTGGGAGTCGAGTTCGTAGATATGGTTTTCGAGCGCCGTCACCTGACTGCGGATGCTGTCGATGGCCTCGCGCTTGCCAGCAATCTGCCCACCGAGCACCTGCACATCGTGAAGACGGGTCTTCACCTGCGATGCTAACTCCTGCTGGCGCTTCTTGGCGGCAGCCTGGTCCTGCTGAAGCTTCTTCTGCTGGGCCTGCAGCTGCTCTTTTTGGGAGGGCTGGGTCTTCTTCTTGGTGGACTGCTTTTTCTTTTTGGTAGTGGTCTGCTTTTTGGTGGTCTTTTTGGTGGTCTTCTTGGTGGTGGTTGTCGTCTGCCGCGTCCCCGACTTCTTAGTCTGGGACGGCATCGTCAGGCACATGGATATCAGCAGGAGCAGGAGGAAAAGGCGGCGCATTGGAGGGGGACGATATTTGGGGAGTTAAGGGGAGTTTATTTGGGGAGTTAAGGGGAGTTTGCTTGGGGAGTTAGGGGGAGTTAGGGGGAGTTAAAGGGGAGTTAAGGGACGATAGTTGGGGAGTTAAAGGGGAGTTAAGGGACGAAAGTTGGGGAAATTATCTATATAAACATCCCTCCCTTCGGGAGGGCTTGGGTGGGCCTGGATCCTAGGTGGGCCTTTTTCTCAATTCCCCAACGCTGCGATTTTGCTGAGCACCTCTTCGACGGTGACCTGATCGTAACGGGAGGAGACCTTGGTGCGCGTCTCCCAGTCGCTGTCAGTAGTGGGCGACGATAGACGGAAGCCCATCTTCAGCGTGCGGTTCTTGGCGGCGAAGGTCACCTGCTGGTTGCAGGGGAAGGGATGCCCCTCCAGCTTCTGGAAGTCGGCATAGTCCCAGTTGAGGGTCGCATTGCCCTCCTTGGTGTCGCTGTGTGTGGCGCTGACCTTACGGATGAGCGCCGAGGGCTGCTCGACGACCCACTGGTAGGAGAGCTTATCACGCTGGAAGGCCACATTGAGGTTCTGGCCGTCGGGCGACAGGGTATAGGTCTCTAACTCGGGCGTCTGCCGTCCGGGCTGGAACAGCTCGTTCCAGAACAGCGACTGAAGGGTGTAGAAAGTGATGCCACTGCTACGCAGAAAGTCGACATCGGCATAGGGGGCCTTGATATACTGCTTGTTGACGCGGTCCATGATGAGGACGTAGTCGGGGGTGAACTCCAAGCGTCCCACCTCCATGACGCCGAGGGCCTGAAGCTGGATGCGGATGACATCGTCGCGCTTCATGCGGAGGACGCCGTCGACGGAGACGTCCTTATTGTTGATGGCGGCGCTGAACTTCAGCTTTGCAGATACGAACTCAGCGGTCTGACGGTTGGTGACGGTGCGCTTGAGCATACGCATGGGGGCAGCGGCGTCGGTATCGGCGGTGCTGACGGTGGGGGCCTTCGTGGAGTGGCAAGAGGTGAGGACGGAGGAAGCGCCGCCAAATATGGCGGCCACCAAACCAAAGCGCAGACAAGCCACGAGAGAGGCGGAGCGCAGGCGGGCAAAGGGGGCGACGGTGCGCAAGGCGGGGAGGGCCGAGCGCAGGCGGGCGAAGGGGGCGACGGTGCGCAAGGCGGGAAGGGCGGAGCGCAGGCGGGCGAAGGGGAATGTTCTCATTGCTATTTGATGTATTTCTTCTTTTTGATTTTCCGTATGAGGAGACGGTCGGTGGGATCATCGGCGAGGGCCTGCTGCCAGTAGGTAAGAGCCTGCGCGATGTCGCCACACTGAGCGTAGATGTCGCCGGCATGCTCGAGGACGTCGTGGCTGGGCAGGGAGTCGTTCTGCAGAGCCTGGTCGATGTAGATGCGGGCTTCGGCGTAACGTCCCTGAACGAAAAGGATCCAGGCGTAAGTGTCGAGATAGGTGGCGTTCTGCGGCTCAGCCTTGATGGTCTTGTAGCTCATCTGCTCGGCATCGTCGAGGCGCATGGCACGGAGGCTGAGATAATAGGCGTAGTTGTTCAGACAGCCCACGTTGTCGGGCTTCCACTGCAGACACGAGTCGTAGGCAGCGAAAGCCTCCTGCTCGCGTCCTTTCTGGTGCAACAGGTCGCCCATGACGGCGTAGAAGTCGCTGACGATGTCGGGGTGGCTCTCGTCAGTGATGACGTTGATACCGTTCTGGAAAGCCTCCAAGGCGTTGTCATGGTCGTCCTGACGGTAGTAGGCCATGCCCTGATAGTAGTAGAACGCCATCTCCTCAGGGTTGTACTGGCGCGCCTGCCGGCATAGCTCGATGATACGCTTGTCGTCCTCGTCCTCCCAGGCGTACTGCACCAGATGGAGGCGCGCCGACGCATTGTCGGGGGCCAGGAGCAGCACATGCTCGAGGGCGGCGGCGATGCTGTCGCGAGGCATCTTCTTAAGATCCATATAGGCAGCCTGAAGCACGGCGATGTCAGCGTCGGGCTGCGGCTGTGCGAGCATCTCGCGGAACAGGGCAAGCACCTCGGTGCTGTCGCCACCCTGCTGCTCGTTCTCAGCGATGACCTGACGCAGCTGGTACACCTTGTCGTCGGACTGTGCCTTGGGATTGAGCAGGATGGCACGGGTGATGCTGTCGGCAGAGGCGGTGTCACCCTGACGGAGGAAGTAGACACGGAGGACGCGCTGGGCACCCACATTGTCGGGTTCGTCGGCAAGCACCTGGCGCAGGATGTCACGGGCCTCGTCCTCTTCGTCGTTCATCAGCAGCGTGTTGGCATAGATGGTACGGTAGTTCAGGTCGTTGGGGTACTGCTCGGCCAGCTGGCGCATCTCGTCGACGGCGCGCTGGTGGTCGTTCATCTTGGCGTAGAGGCCACTCTTCGACAGCGATGTGCGCTCGCTCTTGCCGTCGATCTGTTCGATGCGCTCCAGCACACCGATGGCCTGCTCGTAGTCTTCCTGCTGGAGGTACAGGCGGTAAAGGGTCTCCAAGAGGTCCTGGCGCCCTTTGTTCTGATTGTAGAGGCGCTCCACGACGGCGGTGGCCTCGGCATACTGATCCTTCTGGATATGAGCCTGCGCCAGCGTCTCCATATACGTGGTGTTGGCAGGCTCCAGGGCAGCGGCCCGTGCGAAGTATTCGAGTGCGCGGTCGGCCTGCTGCATCTCGGTGAAGTACTGTCCGAGGAAGAAGTAGGCTTCCGATGCTTCGGGACGCAGTTCTATGCAGCGCGTCAGCAGGTCGAAAGCAGCATCGTGGTTGCCCTTCTGCCGCTGCAGCATGGCCTCATGGAAGAGAATGTCGTAGTCTCTAGCTAATTGAGAATTGAGAATTGAGAATTAGGCTGCGCATTGACAGCCAACACCAGGAAAGCCACGAAAAAGACATTCACCAATCTAATCATAATTCTCAATTCCAAATTCTCAATTCTCAACTCTCAATTCTCAATTCGAAGAATTCTCAATTCTCAACTCTCAATTCTCAATTCGAAGAATTCTCAATTCTCAACTCTCAATTCTCAATTCACTCCCGTGTGCCCATAGCCGCCGGCGCCACGTTCTGTTTCGTCGAGCGTCTCCACCTCGATGAGGTCGGCCGTCTCGTGACGGGCGATGACCAACTGGGCGATGCGCTCACCGTCGTTGACGACGAACGGCTCGTTGCTCAGGTTGATGAGCACTACACCCACCTCGCCACGGTAGTCGGCATCGATGGTGCCAGGGGCGTTGAGCACGGTGATGCCGCGCTTCAGGGCAAGACCGCTGCGGGGGCGCACCTGCGCCTCGTAGCCCTCGGGCAGGGCGATGTAGAGCCCCGTGGGTACCAGTGCCCGCTGCATAGGCTGCAACGTGACAGGCTCACTGAGGAAAGCCCTGAGATCCATGCCCGCACTCTGTGCCGTGGCATACTGTGGCAGCGGGTGATGGCTGCGGTTCACTACTTGTATCTTCATCGTTACGCTTTTGTTTTTGCCGTTGACAGAGGGACAAATCCCCATTTGGGGTGCAAAGGTAATCATTTTATGCGAGAACGCCAAGCAATTTCCCATCTTTTAATAATTCAACTCTCTCAAGTTGAGTAGTAAGAAGTAGTAAGAAGTAGTAAAAAGTAGTTAGAAGTAGTAAGAAGTAGTTAGAAGTAGTAAGAAGTAGTTAGAAGTCGATAGACTTGACGCTACGATACACCTGAGAGGGCTACACTAATGATTTCTCGCTCGAGTCCTGCTCGCTTGCTACCAAAGAGACGCAAGAACTACTTCTAACTACTTCTCGCTCGAGTTCTGCTCACTTGCTACCAAAGGGACGCAAGAACTACTTCTAACTACTTCTCGCTCGAGCTCTGCTCGCTTGCTACCAAAGGGACGCAAGAACTACTTCTAACTACTTCTCGCTCGAGCTCTGCTCGCTTGCTACCAAAGGGACGCAAGAACTACTTCTAACTACATAAGTTCTTCGCAGAGCGAAGCGGCAAAGCCGAGCGGAGCAAATGCGAAACTTGAAATACTTTATTCTAATCCGAAACAAAACAGAAAGTAACGAGCCGCATCCCCCAATGGGAGGTACGGCTCGTTGGCGTTAGTGCGAGAGGGCGATTACTTCACCATCACTTTCTTGTTGTTCTTAATCAGCAGACCCTTCTGGCTGTTCACTTTTTGCCCGCCCACGTTGTAGGCGTCAGCCTTCATGCCATCTACAGCAACGCTGTTAATGCCAGTGGAAATCTGGATGGCCTGATCCAGACGACTGATCATTTCGTAGATAGCCTCAACCTCATCTAGGACCTTATCGTCATCGAGAGTTCCGCCGTTATAGGCTAGTCCGTCGGTCTCTGCCAAGTTGACAGCCTTAGTCAAGAGAACAGCGTCAATGGCAGGATCGGTATTCTGTGCCTCCTGAATCTTCTCAGCGAGAGCATAGAGAGCTGTAAACAGTTGGTTGTAGAGAGTCACTGAATTGTTCAGAGCTTCAATCATGGCCGTCACGTCAGCCTTCAGCTGGTCAATCTGGTCGTTCTCATAGATAAGATTATTCTGGATGCCGTTGAGCAGCGTGTTGGCATTGGCACGAGTCGTGTTAGCCATCTTCTTGTCGGCCACTTCGCGGATAGCCTCGGCCAGTCGCAGTGTGTCAGCAGCCACCTCCTGCTCCAGGAAGATATCCTTCGAGACAAGAGCGGGATTCTTAGCATCGTAGAGCGCATTCAGGGCGTTGAACATAGCCTCACCATCGTTTTTCGAGATAGCCTCTTCGGCAGCCATGAGGGCGTTGGTGAAAGCAGCGTATTCCGTCTTACCCATGAGCAGGCCGATATAGTTATTCTCTACCTCAGCAATAGCAGTCTCAAGCACGGGCTTGATAACTTCGGGATCAAAGCCGCGGTAGGTCAGTTTGAAGTTATCCCAGATAACCCAGCTGTCGCCCTGCTGGGCTGAGTTGCCCTTCACACCGATACGGAGCTGGTCGCCGTCCTTAGCCACCAGACCATAAGCAGCCTGTGTGTACATGCCATCAGAGAAAGCGATGGCTGCACTTGCCATACCATCGGGGAAGTAATAGTTCACTTCATCCTTGACCTGAACAGCATAGTCAGTACTGCCAGCGCTGTAGAATGACTCGTCAGTAATCTGCTTCGGATCGCCATAAACATTGGTGAAGTTAGTGGCGTTGTTATTCAGATAGACATAGACCGGCACACCAGCGGGTTTAACATAGTCTACATTTTCCTTCAGATAGGCATCCCAAGCATTGTTGCCACGCCAGTAGCGATAGAAGCCCTGTACAGAAATTTCGTAAACGCCAGCACGAGCATCCTTGACCTCCTGATAGATGTCGAAACTGGGGTTGTTCCAAGCCTCGTAACAGTGGTTACTGGCAGAGCCACCAGGACGCACATTACCCTGACGTCCAGCAGGACCTGAGCCTTCAGCAGCAACAACAGTCCAACCATACTCATCCTGTTCGTAGTCGGGGTTCACCAGCAAGCGAGTCATATCGGAACCAGCCTTCGTCTGCTGCTTGACAACATTCACGACGATAGCTTCCATCTCAACAATCTTAGCGTCCACATCGGCATCGAGCATGGTGAGTTCCTCATAGCCAAGATAGTATTCATCGAGGGCTGTCTCACTAGCAGACGGAGCACCATTCTCGATGGCGGCCAGAATAGCAGCGTTGAGTTTCTCGTAGGCAGCGAAGAACTTAGCATAAGCAGCGATAGAGTTGTTGGCTGCGGTGATAGCGTCGTTCAGAGCCGAAATGGCATCCTGTACCTGACTACCCAGCGAGAAGGTGCTCTCCTCGACGACAGCGGCCTTCAAGGCGGCCAGCACCTCGCCGTTCATGGGCTTGTTGTAAAGAGCCTCAGCCTCAGCCACCTTGGCACGATAGTCTACAAGATAGTCTTCCAGCGAATACTTGTAAAGCTTCACCGGACCAAGGATACACCATGAGCAATAGGTGTCGATGTAGCCACGAAAACCGAGTTCAATAGTCATGTCAGCGTTTAAGGAGAAGTCGAATTCATTCAAGAATCTTCCCTGGCTGAACAGGTAGGCGGCAGCACCCATATCACTATTGACCTTGGCTTTGCTTTTCGAATTCACGATCTCCGTCTGTTCAGAGGCCGTCAATCCATGCACGAACATCTGCTTCTCGCCTGCAAAGATGTAAGCTTTCGTATTGGTGCCATTACCATTGCCTTCACGATAGAAAGCATTCACGGCAATGCGATAGTCACCGGCAGGGAGTGTCACGGTCTGTGTGAAGTGGAAATTTCTGGTGCTTCCAATGGAGGCACCGGCATTTGCGTTCCAAGCGTGGTAGAACTCGATGACGGGGACATCCATGTTGGGATTCCAAGCTTCGTAATTGTAGTCGTCGTCACCATAGCTCCATCCTTCCAGTGAAAACAGACTGTCATTTTGTAGATACAGTTTGGAGACGTCCTCTTGTGCATACATTCCCCCGACGCCAAGCATCGTAAGGAGTGCCAAAGTAAATAATTTCTTCATGCGTTGTGGTTTTAAAAAGTTAGTAAAAATGAACGGTCGCTTTAACAGGTTTATTCCTGCCCCGCTTTGGACGGGGCAGGAAAGTTGGTGCAAAATTACACTTTTTTTTTCTAACGGCCAAATTTTTAGCCGTTTTTCTGCAAATTACTTGCCAGCCATGATGTTGGTGATGGCGACGATGTCGCCGATGCCCACCTCGCCGTCGCCGTTGACGTCGGCCAGTGTCGCCTGTGCGGGGTTGGCGGCGGTGCCTGCCATGACGTTGGTGACGGCGACGATGTCGCCGATGCCCACCTCGCCGTCGCCGTTGACGTCGCCTCTACGGCCCACCGCCACTGCCTCGGTGTAGATGCTCTCACCCTGATTGTAGACCGCCGTCACGCGGTAGACGTCGCCGGACTTTCCGTCGGGGTCGTTGTAGGTGGGTGTGGGCACGAGTGTGGTGTTTACGCGCGTACCGTTCTTATATATATTATAGCCGAAGAGCATCAGGTTGGTCTGCGCAGCCAGCGTGTCGGGTGCGAAGGTGATGTCGTCGACGAACATCACCCACCCGTCGTCGGTCACCTTGCGGATGGCGAAGTACTTGGCGCCCTGCGGCACGATGTACTCGAACTTGCAGTTGTCCCACTTCGTGAGGTCGAACGACTCGTCCTTGAAGTCTTCCACGATGCGCGGCGTCTGGTCGAGGGCCATGAAGTTGGTGGTCTCGGCACCCGTCATCGAGATGTAGAGCTGGAACTTGTCGACGTTGGTGGCCTTCGGCAGCGAGTGGGCGTAGAACGAGATGATCTGCTGGTTGCCGCTCAGCTCGGGCGAGATGAGCCAGTCGTCGCTGGTGGTCTCGAAGGCGCCGAACGACGCCACCATCTTGCGCCCCGTGCGGGGGTACCACAGCACGTCGGTGAGTCCCTTGGGCTTGCCGGTGGTGCTCTCCACCTCCGACGGTGTCCATATCATCCACGACTGTATGTCGCTGTTTTTCGGGAAGTGCCAGCCGCCGATGCCGTAGGTCAGCGCGCGGTCGCCGTCGTAGAGCTGCCAGTCGCCGAAGGGTGTGCGCTGGAAGTCGTCGTAGTCTTCGAAGCTCTCGGTGACGTAGCCGTCCTCGGTGCGCGGGGCGGCGGGCTGCTGCCAGCTGAGGCTGACGCCGTCGCCGGCCATGGCGGCGGTCAGTGCGGTAGCCTCGGGGTATCCGGGCAGCTTCACCTTGATGGGCTGCGGCTCGGTGCGGTTGTTGGCGGTGTACTCGTCGGGTGTGTAGACCACCTCGGCATAGATGTCGGAGGTCTGCACCTTCAGTGCCGACTCCTGCATGTCGATGGTGGCGGTGAGGGGAATCATGACGCTCTGCGACTGTCCGGGGGCGACGGCCATGCCCATCGACGAGCCGGCTTTCTGCCCTGCGACGTAGACATTGACGGTGTACTGCCCCATCGGCGCGTCTACCGTGCCGAGATTCTCGACGGTGGCCGTCATATAGCGCGTCTCGCCCACCTTCAGGCTGCCGGGCAGCGAGGCGATGCGCACGGTGAGGTCGTTGGGGTGCTGGTCCATGATGAGCACGTTGTCGATGTAGAGGGCGTCGACGGTGGTGCTGGCGGCCACCTCGAAGCCCACCTGCACACGCTCGTGGCCGGCGCAGCCGTCGAGTGCGATGCTGGCGCGGTTCCAGCGCTCCTTCAGGTTGTCGTTGCTGAGGCTGACGGTGGTGAGCGTCTCGAAGTCGCCGCCGTCCTTGGCCACCTTGACGGTGAGTGGCTTTGCCCAGGCGTAGTCGTAGTAGTAGTAGAAGTTGAGCACGGGCGTCTGCGCGTCCTTCATGTCGATGCTGCCCGTGTGGCACATGCCCCCCTCCTTGCCTTCGATGGCATTGAAGCCGAGCAGGCCGTGGTCGCCGTCCTGCGGGTAGCGTGAGTCGGCCATGGCCGACCATCGTGCCTGCGACGTGCGTATGTCGGTGCGCCAGTAGTGCGTCAGGTTGCCCTCGGCGAACGAGTCGGCGAAGGGCAGCTCGTACTGCTCGCCGATGACGATGCTGTTCGAGGCGCTCTCGGTGCCGCGTCCCTTCGCTGACACGGCACGGACATGGTACTGCATAAGCCCCTGTCCGTCGACGACGAAGTTGACGCTGACCGTCATGCCGATGTTCTCGTACTGTCGGTGTGTCTCCTCTTCGGCCTGCAGCAGGAAGTCGAGGCCCACCTCGTCGGTGAACGTCCGTGCGGTGAGGCCCGTGGCGAGGGGCGACTGGGCGTGGAAGCGGCGCACCTCGTAGGTGATGCCTTCCGGCGGGAGGTATCCGCCGTGGGCGCCCGTCGTCGGGGCGTCCCAGGTGAGGGTGGCCTGTCCGGTGGCGTGGTCGTAGGCGAAGCGCAGGTTCTCCACCGGTCCGGGAGCGTCGTTGCCCACGTAGACGGTGGCTTCGGCGGCCATTCCCTCGCCGATGCTGTTGGCAGCCACCACGCGGTAGGTATGGTTGCCGTCGGTCATGCCCGTGTCCGAGCAGCTCAGCGGCGTGCCCATTTCGGGGCTGTCGAAGGTTGCCACCACCGTGTTGTCGCGGTAGACCGTCACCCCGGTCAGCCCTTCTAACGGTGTGCCGCCGACGGCGACCGTCGGTGTGGTGAAGCTGATGCTGACCTGACTGCCGCCCTGGCTGTCGGCCACTGCTTTCAGGTCGGTGGCGGCGGCGGGCACGAACTGGTTGATGGTCTCCTCGAGCACGATGCTGTTAATATAGAGGGCGTTGGAGAAGAAGTCGTCCTGCGTCATGAAGTGGAAGCCGAGGCGATAGTTGGCAGTGGCGTCGACGGTGAAGATGACCTCGTAGGGCGTCGGCGACGTGCGGTTGACGGCTACGGGCAGCAGCGAGCGCGTCATGGTGCTGATGTTTGAGCTGATGCCCAGCAGCACTTCCAGCTGCTCGCTGCCCTCCTGCTCGATATTGGCCGAGACGGTCAGTTTGTAGGTCTTCTCGGCGTCGAGGCGCACGGCGGGTGTCACCAGCCAGTCGTCGGCATCGTAGTCGCGTGTGCAGCGTGCAGCGAGCATCAGGTCGTCGTACTGCCACGTCTGGCCGTCCTGGTTCTGGTCGATGACGGTGTAGCGCTCGAACTGTGCCACGGTGCTGAAGTCGGACGTCAGCACGCTCTGGGCGGTGGCGCCGCTGCTGCCTGCCAGGCAGAGGGCTGTCAGGGCGATGGTCTTTAAGTTTCTCATTTTTAGCGGTTTAAGGTTTTTGTTATCTGACTATTTTCTTTCCGTTGAACAGGTAGACGCCCTTCGGCAACCGGCCCTTCGACGCCTTCCTTCCGTCCAGCGTGTACCACTGTCCCGGCTGCTGCGTGGCCGGCGTGACGCTTTCCACGCCGACCGAGCCGGAGACGCGGGTCTCCACCGTGTTGAGCACCTGACCCGTGGGCCAGCCGCTGCCTGTGGGCGCCTGGGCGGTGAGGAAGCAGACGACGCGCAGCTGCTGGCGCTGCCACGACGGGTCGAGGGTGGCCGTCAGCTGGGTGGTGAACGTGGGCAGCCCCGTGTCGTCGACGGTCGTCCATGTGGGCATGGTGCCGCGGACGGGTGTGACGAACTGCCGCACGATGTTGTCGTGCTGCTTCTTGTTGGCGTCGCCGGCCTGTGCCGCCTCCGCCGTCACCTGGTCCTCGACGATGTAGACATGGAGGGCGGCGCGCGGATAGAGCTCAGGCAGGAAGGCCTTGCCCTCGCCGGCGACGGTCACCGTCAGCTGGTCGTCGGTGGTGGTGGCCGTGGCCGTCAGCTGTGCGAAGGCGGGCATCGACGCGGCATAGTCGAAGATGGCGCCGATGGTGGCCACGTCGTAGCTGCCGATGGTGAAGGCCGGCGGCTCGCCCTCGTTGTAGGCCGTGCGGTCGAGCATGACGTAGGGGTTGCCGTCGATGCCGTAGCGTGTCAGCGACTGCTCGATGGGCAGGGTGAACTCGTCGGTCTGGTAGCCCACGTGGTGGGCCACCCAGGCCACGTCAGTGCGGCTGGCGACCACCTCCTCGAGCTTGGCGTCGTCGCGCGGGCAGTTGATGCACGGCAGCGAGGTGAAGTGCTCGAGCAGCAGGGTGCGCGGATAGGTGGACGTGTAGACGTAGAACGTCGTGGACTGGGCGTTGCCGTCGGCGCTGACCGTCAGCTCGTGGGCACCCTCGCCGAGGCCGGTCAGCGGCAGCTCGTGGCTGAACGTGGCCACCTCGTCGGGGCGCAGCAGCTGGTTGGCGGTCTGCGTGGCCACCGTCTGCCCGTCGATGGCGTAGCTGACGGTGTAGCCCTGCAGGTCGTTGTCGCTCAGGTTTTCCACCTCGCCGCTGACGGCGAGCAGCTCGTCGGGGGCGTAGGCCAGACGGTCGGTCTGCAGGCTGATGATGGTGGCGGCACGCTGATAGAGGAGACCCTCGGCGACGGCCTGGATGTAGAGGCGGCCGAGGCCGTACTCGTGGTAGTCGGCCCATTCGTTGTCGACGGCGAGCCACGACGAGTACTCATCGCCCTCGCCGTATGCCAGTATGCCCTCGAAGCCCTCGGCCTGCGTGCCGCTGTAGCCGATGTAGAGGTCGCTGCCGTCGATGACGAGCGGCTGGTTGAGCACCACCTCGTTCCAGCCGTCGACGACGTTGTCGGCGCTCTGCACGACGACGGAGCTGGTGCCCAGGTCGGTGCGTATCCACACCGACATGTCGGTGAAGCCCTGACGGACGGCGAAGCGCAGGCGCGTGATGGTCATGCCCTGATAGTGCATCAGCAGGGTGCGCGGCAGGTGGATGGCCGCCGAGACGCGGTTGCTGCCGGCGGCGGCGATGCCCACGGGGCGCAGCGCGTCGGCCAGCTCGTCGTCGCAGTAGCCGATGTGGACCGTCTGCTCGACGGCGGCGGGCGTCAGCTCTACGTCGTAGAGATACTGCTGGCAGAGCAGGCCCGTCTTGTTGATGCCAATGCCGATGGCCGACGACGGCTCGCTGAGCACGTGGGTCGTGGCGTCGCGGGTGAACGTCACCTGCGGCAGCAGCTCGCCGCTGCGACCGTCGAAGGCCTGGAAGAAGATGGGGTAGTCGACGCCCGACTCCTCGTCGAAGAAGTTGCCCAGGTACTGCGGCGAGGGGAACGTCACCGTGCCGTCGCCGCCGATGGTGCCCACGACGTAGCCGTCGGGAACGAAGGGCGTGACGTTGCGCAGGTAGACATGGCCGTCGTGCTCAGCGCCGCTGCTGACGTAGGTGTTGCCCACGAGGCGCCCCTGGGTGTCGGGCTCGAAGTAGCGCATGGTGTAGTCCACCAGTGGGAGACCCTCGGGGACGTCGGCCACGCGGTCGGCCTCCTCGGCCAGCGTCATGCCCATGTAGTAGGCCACGTAGCTGATGTCGGTGGCCGACGTGCTGACCATGATGTCGTCGTAGCTCACCCACGCCTTGCGGTCGGCGTCGTAGGTGAACGAGAAAGTGGCGGCCACCACGGGGTTGCCCTCGGCGTCGGCCACGGCACGCACCACGTAGAGCGGCGTGCTGCCCCACGCGCCGAGCAGCTGTCCGCAGTCGAAGGTGATGACGTCGCCGGTGCGGCGCCCCTTCGTCCAGGCGCTGGGTAGCATGTTGGTGAGGCCCTTCAGCCACGCCACGCTGCCGTCGAAGCCCAGCTGTACGGCGGCCTTATACGGCTCCCAGGCCACGCCATCGTGACAGCCGGTGGTGGCCAGCAGTGTCTGCGTGGCGAGGTCGGCGGGCGGCGTGTTGACGTCCTCGCCGGTGGGCGTGAACACCGAGTCGTAGTCGCCATAGCCTAACCACTCGAAGTCCAGATAGCTGAAGGTGGTGCCGAAGGCGCGGTTCACGGCGCCCAGGATGTGGTGCTCGTCGGTGCCCTGAAGGGCGATGGTGCCGTCGGCAGCGACGGTGTAGACCACCTCGCTGACGCTCTCGTCGACGACGTAGGTGGCCAGCTCCTCGCCCACTTCGGCGTTGTAGACCGTGTCGCTGCGCATCACCCACACCTGCACGGCCATGTCGAACGAGCGGGTGTAGCACACGTTCTGCCCCATGGGGACGGTGATGGTGCGGCCGTCGGCGCTCAGCGTGCCGCGCACCCACGCGTCGTACAGCGCGTTAAGGTCGCTCACGGGGTACTGCATGTAGACGGTGCTGCCGTCGGCGTCGTAGACGATGCTCATCGTTCCCGTCTGCTCGCGGGTGGTGATGAGGCCCGGCACGTTGCTGTCCTCGTTGCGGGTATAGCCGCTGCGGCTATAGACGCGAAGCTCGCCGGCCGGCTGCTCCTCAATGATGGTGAAATCCTCGGGGGCCAAGGCCTGCGCTCCGGCGGCTGTGGCGATGAACCACAGCACCAGCGTTACGAATTGGAATCTGGCATTCATAAAATAGCAATAGTTTATAAACCGCGGCAAAGATACGATTATTTTTTGAAACCACCAAGCGATTTGGGCCTTCAGGAATGTTAAAAAAACGCAAGGGGCACTTCGAGGGTCGCAAAGTGGTACTTCGAGGAGCGCAAAGTGGCACTTCGAGGGGCGCAAAGTGGCACTTCGAGAGGCACAGGTTCTGGTGCTCGGAGAGGACTGTCACTCTGCGCCGAGAAGTCTCCTACCTTTCTCCGAGAAGTCTCCTACCTTTCTCGAGCAAAGTTGGAACCTGCGATTAGGCCCATTGTTTATCCTGAATCGGTCTTTAATGGATCTAATATGAAGGGGAAGTCTTTGATGGATATTTCTTCTAACGACCTCCTCTATAAACCCGAATCGGTCGTTAGCACAAGAGACCTCCCCTCGCTCGGCAAAGCCGAGCGAGGGGAGGTCTCTTACGGATATTGTTTCTAATGACCAATTTGGGATAAATAGCAACTTTTTAATCTACTAAAAACGGGCCGTGCAACCCTTGATGCACGGCCCGGAAATAATGTTCGCGATAAACGCTTTGTCTGATGGCTTGAACTACTTCATCACAACCTTCTTGCCGTTGACGATGTAGAGACCCTTCTTCGTGGCCTTGTCGACGCGTACACCCTGCATGTTGTAGACGGTAGCGCCGTCGGCAATAGCAGCGTTGATAGCGTAGATGCCAGTAGAGGTCGCCAGCAGCTCGGTGAGGTCGTAGACCTTGTTGGGCACGAACTCGAGGTCCTTGGTCTGCTTGGCACCCTCATCGGTGCTGTTCTTACCGTTGCTGAAGACGATGAACTCAGGAGCCACCTTGGCAGTAATCTGCCATACGAAGCCCATGTCGCTGTAGCCAGGCACATCAGAATAGCCCATGCGGGTACCGGGCCAAGCGCCTGCGAACTCAGTGACATTGTCACCCTCGCCCGACCAGACGTAAGCGAACGGACGTGCGGCGCCGAAGTCCTCAGGAACGTTGACCACGTAGACGCTGAACTCCTTCTCGCCCTCAGCGATGGTGTAGCTGAAGGTCAGGGCCTCAGTGTTGGTAGCATCGTCGGCCGTGATGGTTCCGGCAGGAATCACCAGCGTGTACTCGCCGGCAAGTGTCACCTCCTCTCTGAGCGTGACGGTAACCTGGTTGTATCCATCGAAGCCATAACCGAACTCACCATAGAATACCTGAGTGTTGTCGGCATTGACCAGGTAGGGCATGTCAGCCTCGTCGAAGTATGCACCGTAAGCATTCTCAGCGTTAGCAAACGTGATAGTGAACTCCTGCAGGCTTGCAACCTCGCCCTCGGCGGGATCGATGGTGACGTTCTCGAACGGGTCGGCGGGTGTGATGCCCAGCAGCTCGCTGAGGTCGTAGACCTTGCCATCCTCAAAGTCGAGGTCGTCGGTCTGCACCATTGCCTCAAGATTGCCATTGTTGAAGATGACGTGCTCGGGAGCCTCGGCTGCAGTGACCTGGAACACCCACTTGGTGACCACGGTCATGTCGTCGTTCATCTCAGAGATGCCCATCTTATCACCGGGCCAAGCCTTAACGGGAACAGCAGCATCGCCGTCGCCACTCCAGGCGTATGCCCAAGGCGTACCG
>JAFPZD010000044.1 GCA_017417465.1 Prevotella sp.
CGACTGTGGAAACCGCCTTGCCTTCCGACATCTTTCCGACATTCTTTCCGACATTCATCATCTTAATAAACTTAGTTCGTTGCACCATCACCTGTATGCCGCCGCAAAAAGTATTGAATGTATCTTCATTTACAAAGTTAGGCGGAAGGTCCCGAACTCACATGGACTTCCGCCTAACTCGTTTGTAATCAAGGTTCGTCGATTATTCCTCAACAGCAGCCTGCGCGGCGGCTAACGAACACTGATTATCAGTACATTACAGAAATCTGGGAAACATCTGGGAAACATTATGAGCATGAATTGCACATTCTGCATCCGATTTTCTCAAAACCAATACTAATCATTCTTGTCACCTCATTTATTTAATTCGTTAATTCGATAGGTGTTCTGGTACGCGGAGGGTGTCATGCCATACACCCTGACGAATGTACGGCGGAAGTTTGATGCGTCGTTGAAGCCGCAGTCCCATGCTATGTTGCTGATGGAGCGGTCGGTGGTGGAGAGCAGGCTGGCAGCCAGAGCCATGCGCCGCTCGTCTATCAGTTCCTTGGGTGTCTGGCCGTTGGCCGACTTCAGTTTGCGGAACAGCTGGGCGCGGCTGACGGCCAGTTCGCTTGCCATTTGGTCTATCGAGAAATCTTCGTCGTCGAGGTGGGCATCCACCACTTTCTGCGCCCGTTCGAGGAATGAGAGGGAAGAAACCTCACCCCCGGTCCCTCTCCCAAGGAGAGGGGAGTGATTATTGTTGACCTTTGAACTTTCAGTAGAAGAACTATATACTTCCCTCTCCTTGGGAGAGGGGTTGGGGGTGAGGTTTCTCCCCCTTCTTTTCACAAACAGCATAACAACGATACCAACGGCCAGAACCAGGACCACGAGCCACGGTACGAGGCTGCCGTGACCGTCCTTTTGTTCAAAGAGCCACCCTGCTGCATCAATATTGGCATATTCTGGCTTGGGATAGCAGATGGAGTCGAGTTGCTCGGTCTGTTCGCCTCCCGAAAGGCTGTCGCTGAGCGTGAAGCGATATTGTCCGTGGCCGGTGAACGCCCTGATGCGCCCAAGCGAGTCGCACACCAGTCCCACCGTCTGGTGGATGCTGCTGTCGCGCGTGACGATGAAGCGCTTCCGTGCCAGGTCATAGCAGTACAGGTGGTTCCACGCTCCTATCCACAGACGGCTGCGGAGCGTGTCGCTGCACAGGGTATAGACGGCGGGGAAGGGATGATGGCTGATTGACGGTAGCGGCATCTGACTGAACACTCCATCCTTGTTTGTCTTGTGGTAGAGGCCGTCCTTGGTGCCTGCCCATACGCCGCCGTCGGCATCGCCCGCCACGGCATACACCTCGGGAGTGCTCTCCGTGGTGCATGCGGCTAATACAGTCAGTAGCGTCAGCACCGCCATCACCGGCAGTCGTATCGGTTGCAACAGTTGTTTCATGCTGCAAATATAGCAACTTTTTTTCAAAGACGGGTCAAAAAGTATCAAAAATCTCATGCCTGCACCCCATTTTGACACTAAATGCATTAACTTTGATAACGCCTGCATCCCTCATTTACGCTTTTTCTGCCTACCTTTGCCGTCAGAATTGCAAGATATATGAAAAAGATGTATGTGAGAATTCTAACAGCAATCAGTGCCCTGCTCTTCCATACTATGACATGGGGACAGACAGTGACGATGACCGTCACCGTCAGTAACGACTGGACGCAGGCCAAGACCTGTGAGCCGGTGGTCATAAACCTTCATAAGGCCGTAGGTGCAGATGCTCTGCCGTGGCATGTAGCTCGTGCCGTTGTGGAGCGTGACGGGCGTGAGGTGCCCTGCCAGATAGACGACATGGACGGCGACATGAGAGCCGACGAACTGGTGTTCCTGACCGACATTGCCGCCCGCGAGGCACAGACCTTCCGCGTCACATTATATGCCGAAGGTCTGCAAGCGTCCTATCCGCCGCGCGTCTATGCCCACATGTCGATAGGCTCAAAGAGCGAGACTGACATCAGTGCCTTCGAGGCCCTTGGCACCGGTAACGTGTTTAACAGCCTCTACCACCACGGCGCATGCTTCGAGAGCGAGATGGTGGGCTTCCGTATCTACAGCGACAGCCGCCAGAACGTAGATGTCTATGGCAAGCGTCAGCATCGGTTGGAACTGGCTACGACGAAGTTCAACAGTACGGAAAAACACTTGGCCGACGGCTACGGCCACGATGTGCTGTGGAACGGTCGCAGCATGGCCTGCGGCACGCTGCGCGACTGGCATGAGGAGCGGGGTGTCCTTGAGGTGAGCGATGTAAAACGGCGTGGTCAGCGCATCCTTGCCTACGGTCCGCTGCGCACCGTTGTAGAGGTCAGCGACATGGACTGGCACGGCACGCTCTGCTGCCGCACGCGCTACACGCTATATGCCGGTCATCGTGACGTTGCTGTGGAGGCACGTTTTGACACGCCGCTGCCAGAGGGACAGAGGTTCTGCACCGGCGTACAGAAGATTGGCACCAATCCGCAGGGAATACTCCGCGCCAACGGTATTGCTGCCTCATGGGGCCGCGACTGGCCGGACTACGGCAAGAAACAGCTCTACCAGGAACAGTCCGTGGGCTTGGCCGTCTGTGTGCCCGAGGAGTATATATATAATAAGGTGGAGGACTCGCTGCAGTATATCTTCGTGCTGCACGCACCCCGGCAACACACGTTCCACTATTGGCTCAGCTGCTGCGCCGACATGGAGCAGGACAGCCCTTACCACTCGGCCCGTGAGTGGTTCGCCGCGCTCGACGGATGGCAAGAGATGCTGCGCCATCCCGTCAAAGTGACGGTGACAGCCGACTGTTGGCCTGACGGCACGGCGATGAGTTCCTGGTTCAGCGATACCACCAAGGTTGACATTAACAGCTGCGGGCGCGCCTACCGCGTTACTGACTATGGCGTGAAGAAGGATTCCGCTTTGATACAGACCACAGCGTTGCAGCGCGTTATCGACCGCTGTGCCGCCGACGGCGGGGGCGTGGTGGTCATACCTCGCGGCACATTCCTAACCGGAGCGCTGTTCTTTAAGCGCGGCACACGGCTGCATTTAGAGAAAGGGGCACGGCTGAAAGGCATTGACGACATACGCCACTACCCACTTATCGACCAGCACTTCGAGGGTCTTCCCGTGCGCTACTTCGCAGCATTGGTCAATGCCGAACACGTCGATAATTTCTCCATCACCGGCCCCGGTACCATCGACGGCAACGCCCGCCGCTTCTGGGACGACTTCTGGTTGCGCCGCAAGCAGAATCCCAAGTGTACCAATCTCGAAGCCCTGCGCCCACAGTTAGTACTTATCAGCAATAGCCGCGACGTGACCATTCAGGACGTCAGCCTGGTGAACAGTGCATTCTGGACAAACCATCTTTATCGTTGTGAGCGCGTGCGTTTCCTCAACTGCCGCATCGTGGCACCTACCGAGGGCAAGACGCGGGCGCCCAGCAGCGATGCCATAGACCTCGATGTGTGTAACGATGTGCTGGTGTGTGGCTGCTATATTAACACCTGCGATGACGGGGTGTGTCTGAAGGGTGGGCGCGGACCCTACGTTGACCGCGACAGCACTGCTGGATCCGTCAGTCACGTGCTCGTTGAGCACTGCCGCTTCGGTTCGCTTTCAAATGCAGCCCTCACGCTGGGCAGCGATGCATGGTCGTGCCGCAACGTAGTCATGCGCCACTGCCGCATGGAGGGCACACCGCGCATGCTGCTCTTCAAGATGCGTGCCGACACACCGCAGACCTTTGAGTATGTGCGTGTGGAACACTGTTCTGGCAGTGTGTGGAACGGCGTAGAGGTGTCACCCTGGACACAGTTCCACGACCCGCAGGCACGGCCCGACATGCCGCCAAGCGCTGTCCGTCATGTTCTGCTGCGAGATGTATCCCTCCGCTGCACCGGCAAGTTCCGCGATGTGCGGCAGTCCGGACAGTACACCACGGAGGATATTGCTTACGAGAACTGCAACGGCCTGTAACCATTTGCATATAAAATCATTGACATCAACTAATAATAACAACCAAGATGAAGAAAACTACTATTCTTAAAACGATGCTGCTGGGCCTCGTGCTCATGACAGGCATCGTGTCGGCAACGGCCAAGACCGTGCTGACATTCAGCGGACTGGTGGAGAGCAGCACCAGCGTGACAATCACCGACGGTACGGTGACAGCACCCGACGCACTTCAGACGGTGATGAACGGCTACACCGTGACCTACGCCAACTCCATGACCCTTGAGGCCGCAGGATGGAAACTGAGTACGGCCAACAAGGACTTCATCATCGACGGCTTCACCGCTGGCGACGTGGTGACAGTCAATCTGTCTGCCAACCGTCTGACTACCAACGGCACGAAATGCTCTGACATCGCCACATGGACCACAGTGGCCCAAAGCGGCAAGACCTCAACGGCCATGACCCTGACGGGCACCAAGCTCAACCTCTACACCAAGGACGGAGCGGTGGTCATCAAGAGCATTGAGATAATGAGTGCCGCTGAGGCCGCAGACCTGGAGAGCATCAGCAAGCCTGCCATCAGTTGCAAGGACGGCAAGGTGACCATCACCCCGGGCGAATCATCGAAGGGCAACAGTGTCACCACCTATTATACTACAGACAACACCACGCCATCTGCAACTAACGGTACGGCCTACACCGCACCATTCACCGTCGATGCACCGACTGTGGTACGCGCAGTGACGCTGAACGGAGCCGCTACATCGGAGACCGTTGCAGCCGTTTGTTCGCCTGACGCGCCCCGCGCCAAGAGCCTCGACCTGACGGCCATCAACACTGGCGACAATGTGACGCTGACGACGACGGGTGTCACTGCCGCTTCCTACAGGTATGCTTATAACTATCTGACGGACTTCTATGGCACACTGGCCTTTGACAACCCCGCACGCTGGACCATCGGCACTGGTGGCCTGACAAGCACGGCAGCCAACGACATCTTCGAGATACCAAACCTGAAGGAGGGCGACCAGGTGACATTCACCATTACTACAGGCCGTCTGCAGCTCTACGGACAGTCAACGAGCAACCACTTAGTGAACAGTGCGACACCCGCTGACGGCTACACCAACGTGGCCAAGGCCGGCGAAGACGGTTACACTTACACCGTGACCATGCTCAGCGATGCCAACCTGAAGGTATGTACCAAGGAAAGTGCCGTAAACATCACCGCCATCACCGTTACGGAGAAGGAGGAGGAACACTATGATATGCCCGCCGTGCGCACCCCCGCCCCGCAGAACCGCGCCCTCTGGGCCTGCCAGACGTCAGATGGCAGCAAGACTTTCGTCAGCTGGCGTGCCCGCAAGAACGATACCGAAGCAACCTATTATAATTTATATAGGAACGGCACGCTCTATGGCACTTACACCGACGTGACCAACATAACCATAGACGGTACCGCCTCCACCTATACCACCGACACCTATCGCCTGGAGACCGTCAGTGGCGGCGTGGCTGACGAGAGCCGTGAGATGAATATCGCAGCCGGCGGCGTGAAGCCCCACAGTTGGCTGCGCATCAAGCTGGCCGACGAACCCGCGGTGACCAACACCGGTGTGATGTGGAACAAGGAGGGTGTTGACGACGGCTACGCTGTGCGCTATACCCCCAACGACATGTCGTGCTGTGATATGGACGGCGACGGACAGGAGGAACTTATTGTGAAGTGGGACCCCTCAAACTCGCAGGACAACGGCTACTCTGGATACACCGCCAACGTATATATCGACTGCTACAAGATGGACTGGACATCCGCAGAGCCTACTGCCACGCTGATGTGGCGTATCAACTTGGGACAGAACATTCGTGCCGGAGCACACTATACCATGTTCCTCTGCTATGACTTTGACGGTGACGGCAAGGGCGAGATGATATGCAAGACCTCGCTCGGCACGAAGGACGGTCAGGGCAACTATGTGTTCCAAAGCCGCATCACGGAGCGCAACCTCGACGTAACCCGTGAATATACCCGTACCGATGACAGCGGCACGGCCCAGAAGTCTAACGGCCATATTGGCGTTGGCGAGGAGTGGCTTACCGTCTTCAACGGTACTACGGGTGCGGAGATGGCTACCATAGACTTCTACCCGAAGTTCAACGTAGTGAGCAGCTGGAATGAACCATCCGGTTCAAGCAACAAGTATAACAAGGGCACGCGCTTCAAGGCCTGCGTAGCCTTCCTCGACGGTAAGAACCCGTCAGCGGTATATAACCGTGGCTACTACTCGCAGTCGTTCTTCACCGCCTACAACTGGAACGGTGAGCACCTATATGAAGTGTGGCGTCATGCCTCCACTACGCCCGGCGAAGGCCTCTACGGCCAAGGCAACCACTCGCTCGTTGTGGGTGATATGGATGGTGACGGCAACGACGAAATCGGTACCGGCCCTGCCGTGCTTGACAATGATGGCAGCATACTCTGGACCAGCGGCTTCGGTCATGGCGACGCACACCATCTGGGCGACTTTGACCCTGAGAACGAGGGAATGGAGATATTCTACGTCAACGAGGAGTATGGCGAGAGCGACTACAGCACAGCCCTCTTCGATGCCAAGACAGGGCGCATACTGCAGGGTCACACACAGTTTGGCATGGACACAGGCCGCGGACTGGCCCTTGACATGAGTGCCAAGCACGCTGGTGCAGAACTGTTCTCTAAGGGTGACTCGGACAAGCAGGGCGAAACTCATCTGGTACAGTATGTCGATGGAACACGCGACTGGCTTGGGGGTAGTGGCGATTACGGCTGGCGCAACGGCTCGCTCGTGAAGGGCTTCACCATCACCGACGAACAGGGACAGACCGTAACGAATGATGTGAACTCATATCCAAACTTCCGTATCTACTGGGACGGTGACCTGTTAGACGAATGGATGGACTCACGCCATGTGGATAAGCTGAACGACGAGACTAACTTGTTTAAGCGTATCTATACTTTCGACTCGCCCTCTCACCGTGCACGCTCCATCAACGGTACGAAGGAGAACCCCAACCTGCAGACCGACCTCTTCGGCGACTGGCGCGAGGAAGCCATCTTCTACGACTATGACGTGACAGGCACCACGACGAAGACCGTGTCGTCGAAGAGTATCAACGACGGTGCGGAGTTCGACTATGAATGGGAGAACCGACAGTACTACCTCGTAGTGTTCACCACCACCATTCCTACGGAACATAAGTTGCCGTGGCTGCGCGACGACCACGTCTATGACATGTCCATAGCCTGGCAGAATATAGGCTATAACCAGCCGCCGCACCTCGGCTACAGCCCGCTTGAGGTTTATGGTAAGGGTGGCTCAACCGTCGGAATGGTACGTACCGTTGCAGTACAGGAGCCGGATGCGGTCTGTTATTCACTGCAAGGCATACGCGTGGATAAGCCCCGGAAAGGTATATATATCATAAATAACAAGAAGATAGTAGTGAAATGATTAAAAAGACTTTTTCTCACATTGCCGCATGCATGGTGCTGGCCGTTGCCGGCACTCCATGCACCGCACAGACAGGCGGCACCAACGATACACAGTTGCACCTGATGCAGCCTGACTTTCAGGGACTGCCCTACGGCATACCCTCAAAAGAGAAGGTGAAGCAGGACATCGACCGCGTGCTGACATTCTTGGAAGGGGCCATGCCCATTGAGGTGGTGAATAACAAGCTTAGGCAGGGTGGCCTTCGGCTAACCAGCTATGAAGCCGGCGTACTCTATGCCGCTGCACAGGATGCCGCACGCTCTACCGGTGACAAGCGGTATATGCGCTTCGTTACCGACCGTCTGTTGACGATGGCTGAACTGGCTCCGAAGGTGAGCGACAGCATCAGCAGGAACCGCAACTACGACCGGCAGATGCGCCCGTTGGTGAACCCTCACTCCCTTGACGATGCCGGAGCCATGTGCGCCGCGTATTGCAGGCTTTTGTTAAGTGAAGAGTTAAGAGTGAAATCTTCACTTAATAATGTCATCCGTGGCTATATGAACCGTCTGTGGAAGACCTACCGCATTGGCGATGACAAAATCTATGCCCGTCTGTGGCCACATTACAACACCGTCTGGCTTGATGATATGTTTATGGGCGTGCCTTCGCTGGCATGGTATGGCGCGCTAAAGGGCGACACAGCCTCCATCGGCGACGCCGTCAGGCAAGTGCGCGCATTCCGTGACCGTATGTGGGTAGAACTCCCCTCCTTTGGAGGGGTTGGGGGAGGTCTGTTCCGCCACGGATGGGTGGAGGAGATGAACCCGCACCCCTTCTTCCCTTGGGGACGGGCCAACGGATGGGCCATACTGACAATGTGTGAGGTGCTCGATGCCATCAACGCATACGAACGGTCGGTCTCAGGAGCTTCGGTGTTCGATAGTCAGAAGACTGAAATCATAGGATTGCTGCGTCAGCACATCGCAGGCCTTTGCGCCGTGCAGGACAAGAGCGGACTGTGGCATCAGCTGCTCAACGACCCCACATCGTTCCTCGAGACATCGGCATCGGCTATCTTCGCCTATTGTATGGCTCACGCCATCTGTGAGGGATGGATTGACCCCATAGCCTACGGCGCACAGACGCTGCTGGCATGGAACGCCGTCAGTACGCAAATAAACGATAAGGGACAGGTGGAGAACACCGTTGTAGGCTCGGGCATGGGCTTCGACCGCGCCTTCTATTGCCATCGCCCCGTTCATGTGATGGCGGCCCACGGCTACGGACCCGTCATCTGGGCCGGCAGCGAAATCATTCGCATGCTCGGCAAGACACACCCGAAGATGAACGACTCCGCTGTGCACTTCTACCCTGCGAAGCAAAATTCGCGAAAACTTGTTTTTTCTGAGGAGAGGTAAAAAAAGGACAAGTATCTGGAAAACAGATACTTGTCCTTTATGTAGCTAATTATCAGCATTTTGTCTATTCTTCCTCTACAGCAGCCTGCGCGGCGACTAACGGATACTGATTATCAATGACTTACGAAAGGACTGGTCAACATTCCGAATGCAAATCATACACGTTCTGCACGTTCTGCACGTTTCTGACTCGTATTCTTCTGCAAAAATTGTCACTTACGTAATTAATTCTGTCTTCATCTAATCCAATCTTAATCTTTAGAGTTACTTTTCTATTTGATCAACAATCTGGTCAACATCTTGACTGACCATTTTTACTATAGACGCATCACATACTTTAGATGGGAGATAATCCCAAAAGCACATTCTGCAAACTTTGTTTGCAAAGTTAATGATTTCTTCTGACTTTACGTTCATTCTGCACGTTTTTCTTGCAGAACGTGTATGATTTTAATATAAATTAAGGTGAAAACGACATTCTGTTACCAGATTTTTGTTTCGATTAAAAGAAAAATGGATGGAATTCAATGCCATAAGTTTAGGTTTAAGTTTAGATATGCTTATATATATAATAAGGTATAGTAAACCTGAAGCAGATGATTGTAGGTTTAATCTTTAAGTTTAGAGGTTCATGTATATATACATGGGTAAACGTAAACCTAAACTTTGCAGAATGAAACGACTTGATGTTTCCCAAAAAACACATTTTCTTTTTACTGAAGATGAACCGTTCTAATCTCTCCCCTTCTCATTCCACTTTCCTTTTAACTGAAAAATACTCTATTTAAATCTGACGTTTCTGCTTTCGGAAGTCGATAAAATTAGGTTGCAAAGGTAACTGTTGCTCCTTCATCTGTCCAAGGTAATCCGTTGGTACGACTTAAAATCTCCACTATTTTCGAGTCGTTTTGGGAGCAGATTATCTTTACTTCAATAGCGATTTTTCCCGTTTCGCATACTTTCTTCTTTTATTTCGCGCGTAGATATTTTAATTTTGCAGCTAAAAATTGACAAGAAGATGAATAAAATGATTTGTATATTGGCAACTGCGCTGGCGCTGGCGGGTTGCGGACAGCAGGGGGCTGAGGAGGAAGCACCAGCAAGTGGTTTTGAGACGATGACAGTTTCGAAACAGGATATTACACTGGAACAGTCATATCCCGCTCAGATAGAGGGACGGCAGAGTATTAAGATCATCCCAAGAGTGGAGGGGTATCTGCGCCAGATATGCGTCAAGGAGGGACAATGTGTGAAGAAAGGTAAGGTATTGTTCGTCATCGACCAAGCATCGTATCAGGCTGAGGTGAGGGCTGCTGAAGCAAATGTGGCGGTGGCGAAGGCTGGTGAAGAGACGGCACTTCTGAATTACGACAGTAGGAAGACACTCTACCAGAAGAATGTCGTATCTGACTACGATCTGCGCACGGCAACTGCCAACCTCGCGATGGCGAAAGCGCAGTCGCAACAGGCGCAGGCACAGTTGCAGTCGGCACGCACCAACCTGTCATATACCGTACTCCGTAGTCCTTCTGACGGTGTGGCAGGTAGTCTACCGTTCCGCGTGGGCGATTTCGTTGGACCTTCAACACAGGGCGGTTTGACAACTATTGCCGATGCCCATGAGATGTATGTCTATTTCTCGCTGACCGAACGCGACGCGATGAGTCTTATCGCTCGATATGGTTCGCTCGACAAGGCTGCGACAGCCTTCCCGCCCGTTATCTTGCTCACAGCCAATGGCGACACCTGCACCGTAAAGGGGCGTGTGGAAAGTATCAGCGGTGTGGTTGACAGCAGTACGGGTTCTGTGTCGGCACGTGCCGTATTCCCCAATGCTGATAACC
>JAFPZD010000045.1 GCA_017417465.1 Prevotella sp.
AAATCTACGAGATGCTTGGATATAAGAAGATGCCATTCTGGAGAAAAGTAAAAGTTTGTAGTACCCAATGAGGGAAACAGCTCAGCCGAACCGACGGTGAAAGCAAGAAGAACTGAGAAGTAGGGGCAAAGTTGGGTTAGGGGGTCCTAACCTCCCTAAATCTCTGGAAACCCCTTTGTATAAAGGGACTTTTGTAAGGGAGGTGTGCCTTGAACACCTCCCTTACACCTCCCTTGAACCTCCCTTCTTCTCCCCCTTACATTTCAAGAAGGAAAATGCAACTTTTTTGTATCTATTCCTACCACGAAGTCATGTGCCCCACTATAGGGTCATCCCATTGGAAAAGGCTGTGTAGGGGAGGTCTAAGGGAGGTTCGAGGGAGGTGTAAGGGAGGTGCTACATCGACACCTCCCTTCTCAAAACTCCTTTGTACAAAGGCGTTTCCGACGATTTAGGGAGGTGTGGAGGTAACCTCTACAAAGTGCATAGTTGCTTTGATGAGGTTCTTGTTAAGTAACTATTCAAATTTGGTTTATACTAATTATCCTTTTTCCAACAACGAATTTAACGAATTAAACGAATTACAACGCGCAGCAATTCGTTTAATTCGTTAAATTCGTTGTTTTTATAAAACAATTGTGTCCATCTACTTAAAATTGCCAGTATCGCCTCAGGTATTGCTGACTGCTTGGATGTTGCGGACAAGCCCCTCGTACTTGGCGCGTTTGACGGCTGAGCCGCGGAAGAGGCGCCGGTAGTCGTCGGGGGTGAGTGTTTGCCATTGTTCGCGTGTCATCTTCATCAAGTCTTCGGAAGGTTGAAACTCTGGAATGTCGGTGGGTATGGCGTGGTTGTTGAAGGGGCATGCCTTCTGACAGCGGTCGCAGCCGTAGATGTAGGGGCTAAGCTTATCAGCCAGTTGGGGGGCTATGGGGCCACGGTTCTCAATGCTTTGGTAAGAGAGACAGTTTTGGGAATTGAGAGTTGAGAATTGAGAATTGTGAATTGTGAATTGAGAATTGAGAATTGGCTGCGCGCAGACATCTCTCATTTTTAGTGCGCCTGTGGGACAGGCGTCGATGCAGCGGTGGCAGCTGCCGCAAGGGTGGTGACCATCGTCGAAGGTGAGGGGCTGGTCGTAGTGGTTAAAGGCGGCTTCGGTGACGATGGCACCCAGGAAAAACAGGCTGCCGGCATGAGGAATGATGAGCTGATGGTTGCGCCCGATGAATCCCAGTCCTGCCTGTACGGCCCAGTAGCGCTCGAGGATGGGCACGGTGTCGACGCATATAAGTCCGTCGGGCTTTAGCTGTCGTAACCTTTTCTTTATGACCTCATGGTAGTCCTGTCCAAGGGCGTAGTCGGCAATTTGGTATTCGCCGACAGGCAGTCGGCGGGCAGGGGCATAGTTAAGGGCCACGACGACGATGCTGTGAGCGCCAGGCAGCAGCAGGGTGGGGTCGAGGCGCTTGTCGACGTTGTTGGCTAGATAGTTCATGTCGGCATGGCCGCCTTCGGCTATCCACTGGCGGTAGTAGTCGGCTGTCGGCTGGTCGACGGGTCGTGCCTCGGCGATGCCACAGGCAGAAAAGCCGAGGCGTGCAGCCTCGGCTTTTAGTTGCTCACTGGAACGTCTTGAACTCATAGCCTTGGTCTTTGAGCCATTCGATGCTGGCAGGCAGTGCTGTCTGCAGCTTTCCGACAGCTTTCAGTGAGTCGTGGAAGGTGATGATGGAGCCTGGCCGGGTGTAGCGCTTAACATTGTTCAGCACGTCTTTGGCCGACATCCATCGTGAGTAGTCGCGAGTGACGACGTCCCACATCACGATTTTGTACTTGCGGCTGAGCCACACATACTGGTCGTGTCGCATCCAGCCGTGGGGTGGGCGCACGAAGTGGCTCTGGATGTAGGCATTCGCTTTCTCGACGTTGTAGCTGTAGGTGCGCAGCGTGTGGCGGAATCCACTGATGTGGTTGTGCGTGTGGTTGCCTATCTGATGGCCCTCGTCCTTGATTTGCTGGAACAGTTCTGGGTACTTCCGCACATTGTCGCCGACCATGAAGAAAGTCGCCTTGACGCCGTAGTGCCGCAGCGTGTCGAGCAGGAAGGGCGTTGACTCTGGGATGGGGCCGTCGTCGAACGTCAGGTAGACGGCACGTTCGCGACGGTCCATTCGCCAGTAAGCCCTTGGGTAGAGCCAGCGTAGGTAGATGGCAGGCTGCTCGATGAACATCGCTCACTCGTTACTCGTTTTGTCGCGTTGGCAACGCAACATACAAGATATTAACCCAGTGATCCTCCCTTTCTGCGGAACATGTCCATGTAGGCCATGAGCTCCTTCATGTAGTTCTCCGACAAGTCTTCGTCAATCATGTCGGTGACGTTCAGCATGGTCTGCATGAGGTAGAAGTGCAGGCGCACCTTCTGCTCGTTGCTGCGGAAACCACCGCCATCGAACTGCAAGTAGTAGTTACAGTACTGAGACGACTTTGTCCACAGCTTGTCGATGATTTCGCGTGCTTTGTCCATGTTGCCGACGGTGGCGTAGGCTTGTGCCATGTCGATGGAGCTGCACTGGAAGTCGTGAGGCACGTTCTCTGAGGGGAGCTCCTGGTCTGCACGCTTAAGCACCTCGGCAGCCTTCACGGTGTCGCCTTCGGCAATGAGGTTCATGGCGAGCTGCACCATGAGACGGCGGTGTGTGTAGCACATGCGCATGACGGTCTCGTCGAGGTAGATGCCGGGCGTGTTGGCGCCTCCGAACTTGAAGTGGTTCATCACGCAGTCGTAGGTCTTCTGCGTGTCGAAGTCCTTCATGCCTGCAACGGGCTTGCCGTTGGTGTTGGTGGTGAACGGCGTGATGCGGTTGACCAGTCCCTCCTGCACGAAGTTGTCGCCCAGGTTCATGTAGTTCTCCTGTCCGACGGTCATGGCGACGTAGATGGGACGCTCCCAGTTGGCGTTGGCAATCATTTCGAGCATCATGAGCTTGCTCTTGTCGACGGAGTTCATGCCCTTGAGCGAGATGACCATGCGCTCGGGTATGCTGTCGCCCTGAAGCATCATGCCACTGCGGCGAACGGCGTCCTTGTCGATGGTCATGTAGATGGTGTCAGTAGGAATGACCTGCAGGTCCTTGTTCGTGGAGCGTACCCAGTACTTCAGGATGTTCTTCAGCTCGAAGGGCTCGTCGCCGAAGTGCTTGCGGGCGTAGTCAGCATCCTGCTCGTAGAAGCCCAGCACCTCCTGCTTCAGGCGCGGGTCAATCTGGACGTACTCGTTGGTGCCTGAGCAGTATTCCAGACGGCTCCACGTGATGGGCAGCGACGGCGAGTCGTAGGCCGGGCGCAGCATCTGGTCGATATACCAGTCGGTCTGCAGGTAGCTGAGGTTGCAGACGCGCACGTCGGTGCGCACGCCTTCGACGTCCTGATTGTACCACAGCGGGAAGGTGTCGTTGTCGCCGTTGGTGTAGATGATGGGGTCGCTGTCTTGTTGCAGTGACATGAGGTAGTTCTGGCCAAAGTCACGGCAGCAGTAACGGTCTGAGCGGTCGTGGTCGTCCCATGTCTGCGATGCCATCTGTATGGGAACGAGGAGGCAGGCCACGCTGACGATGGCAGCCAGCGCCGTGGCGCCGCCCTTGATTCTCCGTGCCAGAAGGTCGATGATGGCAGCCACGCCCATGCCGCACCAGATGGCGTAGGCATAGAACGAGCCGGCGTAGGCATAGTCGCGCTCACGGGGTTGCTCGGGTGTCTGGTTGAGGTAGACGACGATGGCCAAGCCCGTCATGAAGAAGAGGAAGAAGACGACCCAGAACTGCTGTATGCCCCGCTGTCCGCGACGCAGTGCCTGCCACAGCAGACCGATGAGTCCGAGCAGCAGCGGCAGACAGTAGAACACGTTGTGCCCCTTGTTCTGCTTCAGCTCGTCGGGGAGCAGCGACTGGTCGCCCAAACGCATGTTGTCGATGAATGGGAAGCCCGTAATCCAGTTGCCCTTCTCCGTCTCACCGTTGCCCTGCAGGTCGTTCTGTCGGCCTGCAAAGTTCCATAGGAAGTAGCGCCAGTACATGAAGTTGCACTGGTAGCTGAAGAAGAAGCGCAGGTTCTCCATCTGCGTTGGGATGGTGACGGTCTGGCCTGAACGGTAGTTCGAAGGCTGTTCAGTGCCTTCGATGCCGCCGAGCCAGCTCTTGTAGTCCTCGATGTGACGCGGGTTGTTCGAGTACATGCGTGGGAACAGCATGTTCTGTGCATAGACGGGCTTATCCTTCGTCGATACGATGAAGTAGCGGTCGGGCTCGTCGGCACTGGCTTTCTCCTTACGCTGGTAGATGGGAGCGCCGGGATCCATCTTGATACGTCCGTCGTCAGCGACTTTGTATTCCGAGCTGTAGGCCTGACCCCAGAGCAGCGGTCGGTAGCCATACTGGTCGCGGCTGAGGTAGTTGCCCAGCGTAAAGATGTCCTCGGGCGAGTTCTGGTCCATTGGCGGGTTGGCGTCCGAACGGATGACGATGACGGCGTAGGTCGAGTAGCCTATCATCAGCATCAGCATGCAGAGCAGCGTCGTGTTCTTCAGGCGTGGCGACACCAACGGCTCCTTCTTGTAGCGGCGGAACAGCACGTAGGCGATGGCAACCAGCACGACGATGCCAATGCAGACGGCCGACCAGCCGTAGCCATAGAACGGCACGCCCAGCAGTCCGAAGGCCAGCAGGAAGGCGATGTTCTGCCGCTTCCAGTTCTTCTCGGTGGCCATCTGTGTCTCGTAGATGGCCCAGATGACGCAGCCCACGAGCAGCAGCAGGTAGATGTAGAGTCCGGTGTTGAAGGGCATGCCGAGCGTGTTGACGAACAGCAGCTCGAACCATCCGCCGACGGTGATGATGCCGGGCACCACACCGTAGAGGACGGCTGCCAAGAGCACGCCCGACACGGCGAGCGCCACCAGCGAGCCTTTCAGGTTGGCGTTGGGGTAGCGTTTGTAGTACCACACAAGGACGATGGCCGGCAGGCACAGCAGGTTCAGCAGGTGGACGCCGATGGAGAGGCCCGTCATATACATAATGAGCACCAGCCAGCGGTCGGCATGCGGCTCGTCGGCATGGTCCTCCCACTTCAGTATGAGCCAGAAGACGACGGCTGTGAATGCCGATGAGTAGGCATACACCTCGCCCTCGACAGCCGAGAACCAGAAGGTGTCGCTAAAGGTGTAGATGAGTGCGCCCACCAAGCCCGATGCCTCGATGGCAATGAGCTGTGGCAGTGGCACGCGCTCTATCGTCCGGATGTTGTCGACGAGCAGTCGGCGCACCAGGTGTGTGATGGTCCAGAAAAGGAATAGGATACACGTTGCCGACAGCAGTGCACTCATGGTGTTCACCATGCGTGCCACCTGCGAGGGGTCGCTGGCGAACTGTGAGAACAGGTTGGCCGTGAGCATGAAGAAAGGTGCGCCGGGCGGGTGTCCTATCTGCAGTTTGTAACCAGTGTCGATAAACTCAGGACAGTCCCAGAATGAGGCTGTCGGCTCAATGGTGGAGCAATAGACGAAGGCGGCTATAAAAAATGTCAACCAGCCCACGATGTTGTCCACAAGGCGGAATTGTTTCATCTTTTTATGTAACGTTTTGTTTGCAAACTGCCTGCAAAGGTACGACTTTTTGGGCAGTTTGTGGAGTTTGCGTAGTTAAAGGGAGTTAAAGGGCAATAGTTTTGGCCACTTTTAACGTTCAAACGAGCAAGCCGACGCCGTAGAGCAGCACCAGATAGCGCAGAAACTTGCCGATGGTGATGCTCACAAAGGTGATGAGGGGATTGGCGCGCATCAGCCCCAGGAGGATGGTGATGGCTGAGCCGAGGATGGGCAGGAACGCGAAGAAGCCCATCCATGCTCCACGGCCTGCCATGAAGCGCTCGGCGCGGTCGAGGTCCTTGCGCTTGACGTGGAGGTAGCGCTCTATCCATTCCAGTTTGCCCATGCGGCCTACGCTGTAGTTGAACAGCGAGCCGAGCACGTTGCCGATGGTGCCATAGACGACGAGCTGCCAGGCGTCGAGGCCTGTTGCCAGCAGTCCCACCATGACAGCCTCGCTCGAGAACGGGAAGAAGCTGCCTGCCAGGAAGGCTGCGATGAGCATGCCCCAGTAGCCGAATTGTGTCAGAAACTCCAGCACTTCAGGTTTAATATGGTGATGGCGAGTGCCACTGTGATGGTCGTGAAGAACACAATGTTTGTCAGACGGCTCGACGTGTGGGTGAAGAAGTGAGCAATGAGCGGGCAGACCGTGATGAGCAGCAGTCGCATCATGGGCTCGTAATAGTGGGGCTGGGCGATAAATAGCAGGGTGGTGACGACGCTCATCACCGTAAAGAATCCGTAGAGCAGGCGAATGCGTATCTTGTCCTCGTAGCTGCGTGTCCAGAAGTGGATGGCACCCGTCGCCGCCAGTGCGAGGACGAGCAGTAGGGCTGCCCACTGTCCGATGGTGACACTGCCGTAGTCAGGCGGGAACGCCCACTGTCCCAGCAGGGCGAAGTGCTGTGCGAGTGGCTGCAGGTCGTTGCTGAACAGTAGCCAGGCGAACACCAGCCAGTAGGGTGCCAGCAGCCCTAAGAGCGAGGCGGCCCACGTGCGCCAGCTGAGCGACTGCAACTGTGTTGCCATCAGCACCCACGTCACGGGGACGTAGCACAGTGCGGGAGCGAAGAAAAGGCTCGACATGCCGAGGGCGCCAAAGGCGTAGAACGTGCGCCCTGGCGCATTGTCGTCCTGATAGGTGGTGAAGAGCACAAGCAGGGCGATGACGACGAACAGCTGTGACAGGGCGGCACTGACGGTGCCGAAGAGACAGCCTGCGGCTCCTGACAGTACGATGAACGTGCTGGTAACCATGCGGCTACGCACCCGCAGCAGCGCATTTTGGTTGCTCAGCTCAATCATCAGGTAACAGCTGAGTATAAAGCACACCAGCGATGCCCACCCCGCCAACGTGGGTAAGCCGCCGACGAGCTGCAACAGCACGCTGGCCGTAGCGACTGTTGGCAGCAGTAGTGCGCTCTCTGCAATCCTGTTTTGTAGCTGTTTCAATTTCCGTCGTTAATTAGTAGTAGAGGTATTCTACTTTACCTCCTTTACTCCTTACTCCTTTACTCCTTTACTCCTACCTCAAAGGTCCGCCCCAATGTCACGACGGAAATAGCGCCCATTGAACTGAATCTTCTGCGCTTCGGTGAACGACTTCTGTAAGGCCTCCTCCTTCGTGTTGCCATAGCTGCTGACGGCGATGACGCGCCCGCCGGCAGTAACGATGGGAGCCTCATTCTGTCCCTCCGGAGCGTATGCCGTGCCGGCATGAAAGACGATGCTGCCCTCGACCGCGTCCACACCACTGATGGGGTAGCCCTTCTGATAAGCCTGCGGATAGCCACCACTGACGAGCATCACGCAGACGGCGGCACGCTCGTCGAAAGTCACCTGCCGACGGTCGAGGTCGCCTTTGTCCACGCCCTCGAAGAGGTCGACGATGTCGCTCTTCAGGCGTAGCATGACGGTCTCCGTCTCCGGGTCGCCCATGCGGCAGTTATACTCGATGACCATCGGGTCGCCACCGACGTTGATAAGTCCGAAGAAGATGAAGCCACGGTAGTCGATGCCTTCCTCACGCAGACCCTCCACCGTAGGACGTACGATGCGCTCCTCCACCTTCTGCATCCATGCCTTCGTGGCGAACGGCACTGGCGAGACGCTGCCCATGCCACCCGTGTTCAGGCCGGTGTCGCCCTCGCCGATGCGCTTATAGTCTTTTGCCTCGGGCAGCAGCTGGTAGTGCGCACCGTCGGTCAGCACGAACACCGAGCACTCGATGCCGCTGAGGAACTCCTCGATGACCACACGTGCCGAGGCGTTGCCGAACATGCCGTCGAGCATTTCGCGCAGCTCTTTCTCGGCCTCTTCCAGTGTCGGCACGATGAGCACGCCCTTGCCGGCACACAGGCCGTCGGCCTTCAGCACGTAAGGGGGCTGCAGCGTGCGCAGGAAACTGATGCCGTCGTCCACATGCTGGGCGTCGAACGTCTGGTAGCGTGCTGTGGGGATGTCATGGCGCTGCATGAAGCCCTTCGCAAAGTCCTTCGAGCCTTCGAGCATCGCACCTGCCTTCGACGGGCCGATGACTGCCACATGCTGCGTCCGAGCGTCGCTCTTCAGCTCGTCGTAGAGACCTTTTACCAGCGGGTCCTCGGGGCCGACGACGACCATGTCCACGCCGTGGTCGACTACAAACTGCTTGATGGCCTCAAAGTCGTCGGCCTTCATGGCCACATTCTCACCACACTGTGCCGTGCCAGGGTTGCCTGGCGCAATGAACAGTTTCTCTACGCGCTCGTTCTGAGCGATCTTCCATGCCAGCGCATGTTCGCGCCCGCCACTGCCTATAAGTAGTATCTTCATCTTGTTATTTGACGATTTGACGATTTCACTATTTCACTATTTCTCTATTTGACGATTTCACTATTTCACTATTTCACGATTTGACAATTTTCTCTTTGATTTGCAAAGGTACTGATATTTTTCGTAATAGCAAAGAAAAAGCGCAGTTTTTCTTGGTGAGATGAAAAAAATGCATTATCTTTGCGCACAAAAGTAATACGACTATGACTAAACGACCTTTCCACATGACCGTAGTGGCCTTCACAGTGCTCGCGTTCCACTTCGCACCCCTCGTTGCCCATGCCCAGGACTTCAGCACCACCGTGTTCGACGGCCCTGACAAGCCTGTCATCAATACGGCTCCGTCGCACCGCATTCCCGCGCTTACGCAGACCAGCGACGGCGCCCTGCTGGCCATTGGCGACTATCGCTATGGCCTGAGCGACGTGGGAGGCGTAGGGGCCCGCATCGAGATGTGGTACCGCCGCAGCACGGATCTGGGCCGCACCTGGACCGACCATCAGGTGGTCTGTCCGGCTTCCACCAACCGCAATAGCTGGCAGTATGCCATGGGCGACGGCTCGCTGGTGGCCGACCGTGAGAGTGGCGACGTGCTGCTGATGTGTGCCGCAGGCAGTGTCGGCAACGGTGCCTCGACAGCCCGCAACCCCATTCGCATAGGCTGTTTCCATAGCAGCGACAACGGGCAGACATGGGATGCCGGCACAGAGATCACCAGCCAGATTTATGGGCTCTTCGATGGCGACGCCACGGCCATCTTCATCACCTCGGGGCGCCTCTGCCAAAGCCGTCAGGTGAAGGTGGGCAGCCACTACCGCGTCTATGCTGCCTTCCCTGTGCGCACGGCCTCACGTGGCAATTCCACGGGCGTGATGTATAGCGACGACTTCGGACAGACGTGGCAGCTGCTCGCTATGAGCGACCAGTTCCCCGAAGGCACCGTCTATGAGGAGGGGAAAATCGAGGAGATGCCCGACGGCAGTGTGGCACTGATGGTGCGCGACGACCGTGGTACCCAGGGCGTTGACGTTGCCGAGAAGAACTTCAACGTCTTACACTATACCGACATTGCCCGTGGCGAAGGACAGTGGAGCAGTGCCGTTTCAGCCATTACTGGTATGGCGAACGCGTGCAATAGCGCTTTCGTGCTCGTGCCTGCCCGTCGCACAGCCGACGGCGCCAACGTCCACGTGCTGCTGACCACCGTGCCGTTCCACACCGTCTATGCGCGCAACGCCACCGACAACTGGGGGCGCCGAGGCGTGGGCTTTTATTATAAAGAGGTTGCCGGCCCCGACGACTATGCCACCGGCGAGGCGCTGGCCAGCGGGTGGCAGCGAGGCCATCAGGTGACGGAGCTCTGCTCGGCCTATGCCGACATGATGGTGCTCAGCGATGGCTTCGTGGGCATGCTCCTCGAGG
The DNA here is from genome assembly GCA_017417465.1 of Prevotella sp. Taxonomy (GTDB): domain Bacteria; phylum Bacteroidota; class Bacteroidia; order Bacteroidales; family Bacteroidaceae; genus Prevotella. The sequence continues at coordinate 9,884 of JAFPZD010000045.1, forward strand.
ATAACGGGCGCCAGGGACGCAGTGGCGACGGCAACAACGAGACCGAGGCTTACGACCTCGTCTACTACCACCTCGCACTCTCCACCATTACCAACGGGAACTATTCGTATGCTGCCCCCGATGGCGAAGTCGGCATCCACCCTTCAGCCTTTGCTCCTCAACCTTCATCCGCCACGCCTCACCCGCCATTCGACCTGCTTGGGCGTCCCCTGCCGTCCTCACTCGCCCGTAGCAATGCCCCAGGGCGCTCCTCCCTCGCCATCGTCGGCCATAGGGCTGTCATGTTGCCATAGTTTCCTCTTTTTGGAAACAATAAAGACACTTTTACCCAGGGACCCATTGCGTGCTCCGAGAAGTCTGCCACTCTTCTCCGAGAAGTCTGCCACTCTTCTCCGAGAAGTCTCCCACACTTCTCGGAGCAAAGTTGGAGCCTGCGATGAGCCCCTCTGTGGTTTGCGCTTCAAAAACTGGACTTTTCGGCTGTTTTCTTTTGCTGGATGGGAAAAAATGTGTAACTTTGCAGCAGACTAACTGAAAACCGAGGGAATGCGTAACATTTCTGCTTTCATATTGCTGGCCTGTCTGCTGCTGAGCTGGGGACCATCACCAGAGCGGGATAGCCGCGTGAGCACAGAGTCGAAGGCTGCCAGCGTGGCAGCCGCACTGCATGACCCGCTGACTGACTACGTCGTGGTGGTAGCCCACCGTGGCGACTGGCGCAACTGGCCCGAGAACTCGCTGCCCGCCATCGAGTCGGTCATTGGCATGGGCGTCGACGTGATGGAACTTGACTTGAAGATGACGCGCGACAGCGTGCTTGTGCTCAGCCACGACCCGACACTCGACCGCTGCACCACCGGCAGCGGGCGTATCAGCGACTACACCTACGAAGAGCTGCAGAAGTTTGACCTGAAGCGTGGCCACGGCATCGCCATTCCCGGCCTGAAGATGCCCACGCTGCGACAGGCGCTGGAGGTGTGCAAGGACCGCATCGTGGTGAATGTTGACCAAGGTTACGACTACTACGACCAGGTGTTGGCCATCACCGAGGAGCTGGGCATGACCGACCAAGTGCTGATAAAAAGCGGTCGCCCCTGCGCTGAGGTGCAGTCGAAGCTGGCACAGCATGCCCACCGGATGATGTACATGCCTGTGGTGAGCCTCACCGCTGCCGGCGGCGGACCGCTGTTCGAAGGCTATCTCAATGCCCCACAGCCGCCGATGGCCTTCGAACTCTGCTTTGGCACCCTCGATGACGCCGTGCGGCAGGCAGCACAGCAGGTGACAGCCGTCGGTTCGAAGATTTGGGTGAACACCATCTGGGGCTCGCTCTGCGGTGGCTACGACGATGACCGTGCCTTCCTCAGCGCCGCCCCCGACGAGGTGTACGACACGATTCTCGACCTTGGCACAAGCATCATCCAGACCGACCGTCCCGAGCTGCTCATTAAGTACCTTGAGCGGAAGGGCCGACGCACGCTGACACACGACCTGCGGAGCGGCTTCCTGAACCCGCCGCAGGCAGCACGGCCCCGCGTGTGGTGGCACTGGATGGACGGCAACATCAGCCGAGAAGGCATCCGCAAGGACCTGGAATGGATGAACCGTGCGGGCATTGGCGGCTTCCACTGTTTCGAAGCCGGTACGGGCATTGAGCCCGTGATAGACCACCGACTCACCTACATGTCGCCGGAATGGAAAGAGACATTCCGCTATGCGACCTCCATGGCCGACTCGCTCGGTATGGAGATAGCTATTGCCAGCTGCCCCGGATGGAGCAACACCGGCGGGCCGTGGGTAAAGCCCGAACAGGCCATGAAGCGGCTCGTCTGGAGCGAGCAGCGGGTGAAGGGTGGGGGACTGCTGACGGTGACCCTGCCCGAACCCAGGAAGGAGCAGTGGTATCGTGACACCTACGTTGTGGCCGTCCGTGCGAACAAAGCCGACAAGACCATGGAGGAGCTGGGCGCCCACTACACGACGAGCGACGACGACGCGCACCCCTACTGGATACAGTATGCGTTTCCCAAGCCGCAGACCATCAAGGCCATGCGCATAGCCGACGGCCAGTACCGCAGCATCTGGGCGGCACTGCCTGCGCCTGTCAACAAGCACCTGGAGGTGAGCGACAACGGTTGCGACTTCCGGCGTGTGTGCGACATCCCCCACGGCAGCATCTACCGCCAGACGCTTGAGATGGTACCCACTAAGGCCCGCTACTTCCGCGTGGTCTTCGACAGCCGTCCCCCTGTAAAGCCCGAGTGGGAGCTGTTCACCGTGGCTCGCATCAACCATAGTGAGGAGAAGGCTGGCTTTGCTTCGCCTTCCGACCTCAACGATCACCCCACCGTCGGCATCGCAGGTGAAGCCATTCCGCTTACCGACGTCGTTGACCTCACGGACAAGATGGATGCACAGGGTAACCTGACGTGGGAGGCGCCGAAGGGGATCTGGATTGTCTACCGCTTCGGTTACACGCTGACGGGCAAGCAGAACCATCCCGCGCCCGCCGAGGCTACGGGGCTGGAGGTGACGAAGATCGACAAGGAGGCCTTTGCCGACTTCCTGGAGTACTACCTGAACAGCTACCGGGCCATCACCGACAAGGTGCAGTACCTGCTCATCGACAGCTACGAGGCAGGCTGGGAGACATGGGCACCGCAGATGGCTGCCGAGTTTGAGGCGCGGCGTGGCTACAGCCTGCTGCCGTGGATGCCTGTGCTGACCGGACAAATTGTCGGGTCAGCTCAGCAGAGCGAGGAATTTCTCTTCGACTGGCGTAACACCATCGGCGAACTGATTGACGAGTGCATGTACGAGAATGCGGCTCGTATCGCCGCGAAGTACGGCATGAAGACCTACTTTGAGGCACACGAGAACGGGCGACTCTACCTGGTCGACGGCATGTCGGCCAAGAGCAATGCCGACATCCCGATGGCTGCCATGTGGACCATCATACCCAGTGAGAACGCCCTCCATTCGTCGACACTAATGGCTGAGAGCGACATCCGTGAGTCGGCGTCGGTGGCCCATTTGTACGGTAAACAGATTGTGGCGGCAGAATCGATGACAGCCAATGGTGAGACGGGCGGTGCCTACCGCTTCTTCCCCGGTAACCTGAAGCCCACCGCTGACCTGGAGATGGCCTCTGGCGTGAACCGCTTCGTCATCCACGAGAGTGCCCACCAGCCTGTCGACGACAAGAAACCTGGCCTGGGGCTGATGCAGTATGGACAGTGGTTCAACCGCCACGAGACGTGGGCAGCCTACGCCCGCGTCTGGACCGACTATCTGGCCCGGAGTTGCTACCTGCTGCAACAGGGCGACAACGTGGCCGACGTACTCTACTACTACGGCGAGGACGACGTGGTGACGAGCCTTTATGCCCACCATCCCCCTGCCATTCCCGCCGGCTACAACTACGACTATCTGAACAAGGAGGCGCTGCTCGACCTGGTCAGTTTCGACGGCACGCACTTCGTCACGCCCGCTGGTGCCCGTTACAACGTGCTGGTCGTGAGCAAGGACTGCAGGCACCTGTCGTCGGCCGTCAGCCAGAGGCTTGAGACCCTGCGGCAGCAGGGGGCTCCCGTTTTTGACGAGAAGACGGTGGCGGTGGCCGAAGCCCTGGAAAACATGCGTCCTGACTTCATGGCCGACGATATGAGCGACCTGCGCTTTGTCCACCGTAGCACGGGCGACCAGGAGATCTTCTGGGTGAACAACCGGAGGGACGAGCCGCGAACGCTGGACGTGTCGTTCCGTGTCTGTGGCTTAAGACCCACGTTTTGGCATCCTGACACGGGCGTCATTGAGGACGTGGCTTACGATATTAAAGACGGACGCACCACCATCAGCCTGGAGCTGGTGGCAAACGACGCCGTCTTCATCGTGTTTCAGCAGCAGGCGCACCTCGGCACCTCCGCATCCCCGTACCCCCGCCCCTCTGCCTCCCCGCACCTCCTGAAAACCATCACGACGCCATGGACGGTGCACTTCGACAAGCAGTGGGGTGGGCCAGAGACGACCGTCTTCGACACGCTGATGTCGTACACTGACGCTGAGGACGAAGGCATCAGATACTATTCCGGAACGGCCATCTATTATAATAAGGTGACCATCGGCGAGGCGGAGCGTAGCCAGGGCCACCTCATCCTCGACTTGGGTCGTGTGGGCTGCATGGCAGAGGTCATCGTCAATGGCCAAAGCGTGGGCGTGCTGTGGAAGGAGCCTTACGCGCTCGACATCACCAAAGCCCTGAAGACAGGCGACAATGCGCTGGAGATTCGCGTCGTCAACCAGTGGGTGAACCGCATTATCGGCGACCGACAGCCCGACTGCAAGAAGAAGTACACCTATACGCCACGTCCGTTCTACCGTGCCGACTCCCCGTTGCTGCCCGCAGGGCTGATGGGACCGGTGACGGTGTGGAAGGTGGAAGATTAAAGATTAAAGATTAAAGATAAATCCTTATAACCATCAAAACAATGAAGAAAACTCTCACACTGACCGTGTTGGCGGCCATCGTAGCGCTGCTGCTACCCGCATCTGTCCATGCGGAGCCACAGACACCCGTTGCAACACTGCAAAGCCCTGACGGACGGTTAGAGCTAAAGTTCTATCTGGACCTCGGCACCCCCTGCTACACGCTGGAGCGCGAAGGTAAACCGGTCATTAACATCTCCCGTCTCGGCTTTCAGCTGACCGACGGCAAGAATCTGAGCGAAGGTTTCACGCTGACCGATCAGCAGACCAGCTCCTTCGATGAGACCTGGAAGCCTGTCTGGGGCGAGGAGGCTGAGATCCGCAACCACTACAACGAACTGCTGGTAAAGCTCGAGCAGCTGCCCCCGCGCTATGGTGCCGGGGAGAAGGACGACCGGCGCGCCGTCATGCACATCCGCTTCCGTCTCTACGACGATGGCCTCGGCTTCCGCTATGAGTTCCCTATGGACAACGAGCTGACTTACTTCATGATAAAGGAAGAACTCACAGAGTTTGCACTCACGGGCGACCACACTGCCTGGTGGATTCCTGGTGATTACTCGACACAGGAGTTCTCGCCCACCGAGTCGCGCCTGTCGAAGGTGCGCGAGCTGACACCCAAGGCCCGCACGGGGTGTGGATGGCCCAACAAGGCCTTCTCACCCACAGGTCTGCAGACTGCCCTGCAGCTGCGTACCGACGACGGTCTCTACCTGAACATCCACGAGGCTGCCGTGCTCGACTATCCCACTACGCACCTCGACCTGAACGACGAGACCTTCGTGCTACGCACCCATCTCACACCCGATGCCGAGGGTGTGAAGGGACGTATGCAGGCGCCCTGCAAGACGCCGTGGCGCACTGTCATGGTCTGCCAGAGCGCTACAGAGGTGCTGGCTTCGCGACTTGTGCTGAACCTCAACGACCCGTGCGTGCTCGACGACACGTCGTGGATTCATCCCGTGAAGTACATGGGCGTCTGGTGGGAGATGATCATTGGCAAGACCCAGTGGTCGTACACCAACGACTATCCCTCCGTGCAGCTCGGCCGTACAGACTATGCACACTCGCATCCTCACGGCAAGCACGGTGCCAACAACGAGAACGTGCGCCGCTACATCGACTTCGCTGCACAGAACGGTTTCGACGCCCTCCTCATCGAAGGCTGGAACGAGGGCTGGGAGGACTGGTACGGCAAGCAGAAGGACTTCGTGTTCGACTTCATCACGCCTTATCCCGACTTCGACCTGCCCGCCTTGAACCACTATGCACACGAGCGGGGCATACGCCTCATCATGCACCACGAAAGCTCGTCGTCGACCGTTAACTACGAGCGCTGGATGGAACAGGCCTACCAGCTTATGAACCGCTATGGCTACAATGCCGTGAAGAGCGGCTACGTGGGCAAGATTATCCCCTACGGCGAGCATCACTACAGCCAGCCGCTGATTAACCACTATCACTATGCCGTCACGGAGGCAGCGCGCCACCACATCATGGTGAACGCCCACGAGGCTGTGCGTCCCACGGGACTCTGTCGGACGTGGCCCAACATGATTGGCAACGAGGCCGCCATGGGCAACGAGTTCCGCGCGAGCATCCGTCCGGGGCACACCGCCGTGTTCCCCTTCACCCGACTGCAGGGCGGACCGATGGACTTCACACCGGGTATCTTCGAGATGGACCTCGAGAAGTCGGGCGGATGGCCTGACAGAATGCACCACACGCTCTGCAACCAGCTGGGACTCTACGTCACTTTCTACTCGCCGCTGCAGATGGCTGCCGACTTGCCTGAGAACTACGAGCGCTTCAAGGACGCTTTCCAGTTTATCAAGGATGTTGCCGTGGACTGGGACCGTAGCATCTATCTCCAGGCAGAGCCAGGCCACTACATCGTCACCGCTCGCCATCCGAAGCTTGCCACGCTGAACAAGGCGGCGGAGAGCGTGGGCACCCTGGCCGACGGTAAGAAGGGTGTGGTCAACAGCGTCACACGCTTCGTCTATGCACTGCCGGAAGATGCTACGGCTGCCGACCTCGCACAGGCCGAGCCACGCGATGTCTGGTACGTGGGAGGCATCACCGACGAGAATGCCCGCGAGGTTGCTGTCAAGCTCGACTTTCTGAAGCCCGGCGTCAGCTACGAGGCCATCATCTATGCCGACGCACCCAATGCGGACTTCGAGACGAACCCGCAGGCCTACACCATCACGCGCCGTAAGGTCAACGCCAAGTCCACGCTGAAGCTACGCATGGCACGCGCCGGTGGCTTCGCCGTCTCCCTGCGCTCGCTGAAATAGTGCCTACGATGTGGCCTAGGTTGGGCCCTCTGGACACTTGCCCAAACAAAAACCCCTCCCGATCGGGAGGGGTTTTTTAATTTCCCTCCTACAGGAGGGGCTAGGGGAGGTCTCTTGTATCAACGACCAATTTAGGCTCTACTCGTCGAGGACGGGATCCTGAACGTAGTCGAGAACATTCTTGCGATTGGCCTGCATGCGCTCGTACTCCTCCTTGGAACCGACGATGATCTTGTCGAACTCGCGGAGACCCGTACCGGCGGGGATGAGGTGACCGCAGATGACGTTCTCCTTCATGCCCTCGAGGAAGTCCTGCTTGCCGCGGATGGCAGCCTCGTTGAGCACCTTCGTCGTCTCCTGGAAGGAAGCGGCTGACATGAACGACTTGGTCTGCAGGGCGGCACGGGTGATACCTTGGAGAATCTGTGTCGACGTGGCAGGCACGGCGTCGCGCACCTGAACGAGTCGCATGTCGCGACGCTTGAGCGACGTGTTCTCGTCGCGCAGACGGCGGACGGTGACAATCTGGCCTTTCTGCAGCTTGTCGCTGTCGCCGGCGTCGATGACCACCTTCTTACCCCAGATGCGGTCGTTCTCCTCAGCGAAGTCGAGCTTGTCGACAATCTCCTGCTCGAGGAACGATGTGTCGCCCGGGTCGTTGATCTGCACCTTGCGCATCATCTGGCGGACGATAATCTCGAAGTGCTTGTCATTAATCTTGATACCCTGGAGGCGGTAGACGTCCTGCACCTCGTTGACGATGTACTCCTGAACGGCGGTGGGACCCTTGATGGCGAGGATGTCGCTGGGGGTAATGGCACCGTCGGAGAGCGGCGTGCCGGCACGCACGGCGTCGTGCTCCTGAACGAGGATCTGCTTCGAGAGCGATACGAGGTACTTACGCTGGTCGCCAGCTTTCGAGGTGACGATGATCTCGCGGTTGCCGCGCTTTACTTTACCCATGGTGACCTCGCCGTCGATCTCGCTGACGATGGCAGGGTTGCTGGGGTTACGAGCCTCGAAGAGCTCGGTGACACGGGGCAGACCAGCGGTGATATCACCACCCTTGGCAGCGGCACGCGGAATCTTGACGAGCGTCTCACCGGTCTTTACCGTCTGTCCGTCCTCGACGACGACGTGGCCGCCGACGGGGAAGTTATAGGTTCCAATCTTTTCGCCATTGGCGTCGATTACGTCGCAGGTCGGTACCCTTGTCCTGTCTTTCGACTCGGAGACGATCTTCTCGGTAAGACCCGTGGTATCGTCGGTCTCGGCACGGAAGGTGATACCCTCGATAACGTCGTTGAACTTCAGCACACCGGCATATTCGGTGACGATGACGGCGTTGAAGGGGTCCCACTGGGCTATCTTGTCGCCTTTCTGCACGACGTCGCCGTTATGGTAATAGAGCGACGAGCCGTAGGGCACGTTGACCGTGGAGAGCACAATCTTGGTGTTGGGGTCGACGAAGCGCAGTTCGCCAAGACGGCTGACGACCATCTCACACTCACGACCGTCCTCGTCGAAGGGTACGGTACGCACCTCCTCGAACTCGAGGCGGGCGCTCTCGTACTTCGACACGATGGAGGCGTTGGCAGCGGCATTGGCAGCCACACCACCGGCGTGGAACGTACGGAGGGTCAGCTGTGTACCCGGCTCACCAATGGCCTGGGCGGCAATGACGCCGACGGCCTCGCCCTTCTGCACCATGCGGCGGGTGGCAAGGTTTCGGCCATAGCACTTGCGGCATACACCCTTCTTCGACTCGCAGGTGAGCACCGAGCGAATCTCAACGCTCTCGATCTCGGCAGCCTCGATGGCTTCGGCCAGTGGCTCGGTGATTTCCTCACCAGCGGGAACGATGACTTCGCCGGTCTTCGGGTTGACCACATCGTGGACGCTGACACGGCCAAGGATGCGCTCGGCGAGTGACGAAACAATCTCGTCGCCGCTCTTCAGGGCGGTGCAGACGAGTCCGCGCAGGGTGCCGCAGTCCTCCTCGGTGATGATGACGTCGTGGGAGACGTCGACGAGACGACGGGTCAGGTAACCGGCGTCGGCCGTCTTCATGGCGGTGTCGGCCAGACCCTTACGGGCACCGTGGGTAGAGATGAAGTACTCGAGCACGGACATGCCCTCCTTGAAGTTCGACAGAATGGGGTTCTCAATAATCTGGTGTCCCTCTGCACCGGCCTTCTGGGGCTTGGCCATCAGACCACGGATACCGGAGAGCTGCTTAATCTGGTCCTTACTACCACGGGCGCCGGAGTCGAGCATCATAAACACGGCGTTGAAGCCCTGGTCGGCCTCGGTCATCTGCTTCATGAGGATGTTACCGATGTCGTTGTTGACGTGCGTCCAGGTATCGATGACCTGGTTGTAACGCTCGTTATCGGTGATGAAGCCCATGTTATAGTTGTCGGTGATCTGCTGCACCTCATCGTTACCCTTGGCAATGAGGTCGGCCTTCTCCTTCGGGATGATGATGTCGTCGAGGTTGAACGACAGACCAGCAAGGTAAGCCATGCGGTAGCCGAGGTTCTTGATACCGTCGAGGAACTCGCAAGCCTCTGCGAAGCCTACATTCTTAATAACGTCGGCGATAATGTCGCGCAGCGACTTCTTAGAGATGACCTTGTTGACGAAGCCTACCTCGGGGGGGATGATGCCGTTGACGATGACACGACCGACGGAGGTCTCCACCTGGTGGCGCACCTTATGGCCGTCGACAATGTCGTCGACCATCACCTTCACCTGGGCGTGCAGGTCGCACTTGCCCTCGTTGTGGGCGATGATGGCTTCCTCAGGACCATAGAACGAGAGACCCTCGCCCTTGGCACCCGGGCGGATCTTGGTGATATAGTACAGACCGAGCACCATGTCCTGCGACGGCACGGTGATAGGAGCACCATTGGCCGGGTTCAGGATGTTGTGGCTCTGAAGCATCAGAATCTGTGCCTCGAGGATGGCCTCGTTCGACAACGGCAGGTGGACAGCCATCTGGTCGCCGTCGAAGTCGGCGTTGAAGGCGGTACAAGCCAGCGGGTGCAGCTGAATGGCCTTACCCTCGATGAGCTTGGGCTGGAAAGCCTGGATGCCCAGACGGTGCAGCGTAGGAGCACGGTTGAGCAGCACGGGGTGACCCTTCATGACGTTCTCGAGGATGTCCCAGATGACGGGCTCGCGGCGGTCGACAATCTTCTTAGCCGACTTCACGGTCTTCACGATGCCGCGCTCGATGAGCTTACGGATGATGAACGGCTTGTAGAGCTCGGCAGCCATCAGTGTGGGCAGACCGCACTCACCCATCTTCAGCTCAGGGCCAACGACGATGACCGAACGGGCGGAGTAGTCGACGCGCTTACCGAGCAGGTTCTGACGGAAGCGGCCCTGCTTACCCTTCAGCGAGTCGCTGAGTGACTTCAGCGGGCGGTTGCTGTCGCTTTTCACGGCGCTGGACTTGCGCGAGTTGTCGAACAGTGAGTCGACAGCCTCTTGCAGCATGCGCTTTTCGTTTCGCAGAATGACCTCAGGAGCCTTAATCTCCATCAGACGCTTCAGGCGGTTGTTACGGATGATGACGCGACGATAGAGATCGTTCAGGTCGGAAGTGGCAAAGCGGCCACCATCGAGCGGCACCAGCGGGCGCAGCTCGGGAGGCGTCACGGGCAGAATCTTCATGATCATCCACTCGGGACGGTTGATACCCTTCTCAACGCTCTGGCGGAAGGCCTCGACTACCTGCAGGCGCTTCAGGGCCTCGTTCTTACGCTGCTGCGACGAGTCGGTGTTGGCGCGGTCGCGGAGCTCGTAGCTCAGCGAGTCGAGGTCGAGCTGCTGGAGCAGTTCGTAGATGGCCTCGGCACCCATCTTGGCCACAAACTTGTTGGGGTCGCTATCGTCGAGATAGTAGTTGTCCTCAGACAGTTGGTTGTCGAGGATGTCGTTATATTCCTCTTCAGAGAGCAGGTCGAACTTCTGGGAACCGAGCAATGGTTCGCCCTCAGCATTCTTGCGGCCCTCTAACACACCGGGCTGGATGACAATGTAACGCTCGTAGTAGATGACGGCATCGAGCTTTTTCGTGGGCATGCCCAGCAGATAGCCAATCTTGTTAGGCAGTGAACGGAAGTACCAGATGTGGGCTACGGGCACAACGAGCTCGATGTGGCCACCACGCTCGCGGCGTACCTTCTTTTCGGTGACCTCAACGCCGCAACGGTCGCAGACGATGCCCTTGTAGCGGATGCGCTTGTACTTGCCGCAGGCGCACTCGTAGTCCTTGGTGGGACCGAAGATGCGCTCGCAGAACAGACCGTCGCGCTCGGGCTTGTAGGTACGGTAGTTGATGGTCTCAGGCTTGGTAACCTCGCCGAAACTGTTCTCCAGAATCTCTTCGGGTGAAGCCAGTCCGATGGTAATCTTGGTGAAATTACTCTTTGTCTTTGAATCTTTCTTGAAAGCCATATTTCTTTCTATTGAAGGAGTTAGAAGGAGTTAGAAGGAGTTAGAAGGAGTTAGAAGTCAATAGATTTGTGACTTGTGGCTGCCTTCGTTTCCTGCTTTATTCCATCGCACTCCGATATTTGTTGTCGTTTATTCCTTTAACATAAGAATTAAGAAGGAAGCTTGATTCATTCACTTGCGTTTGTAGCTGCTCGAAAGTCTGGTTGTCGATATATTCCAAATCTCTTGAGAGAATGCAGTAATACCGACACTCTTCCAAACTGGACTGGGCAATGTTCATGAAATGGAGTTTATCAGCTTGGCTTAATCTTCTGTAACCTTCTGCAATATTTGCAGTAATAGAGACAGCAGCTCGCTGAAATTGGGAGCAAAGTCCATATTTTTCATGGTCAGGGAATCTGCGAGTAATACGATAGACAGATAGCACAAACTGATGCGCCTTCTGCCAAGCATATATGTCTTCGAAACTCTTTGTCATGCTAAAACTATTGACTTCTAACTCCTTCTAACTCCTTCTAACTCCTTCTAACTCCTTTTATTATTTAATCAAGCTTCACACTGAGACCGAGACCACGGAGTTCGTGCAACAGCACGTTCAAAGACTCGGGAATACCAGGGGTAGGCATGGGTTCGCCCTTCACAATAGCTTCGTAAGCCTTCGAACGGCCTACCGTATCATCGGACTTGATGGTCAGAATCTCCTGAAGCACGTGGCTGGCACCAAAGGCCTCCAGTGCCCAGACCTCCATTTCACCGAAACGCTGGCCACCGAACTGGGCCTTACCGCCGAGAGGCTGCTGGGTGATGAGGCTGTACGGGCCGATGGAACGGGCGTGCATCTTGTCTTCAACCATGTGGCCAAGCTTGAGGAAGTAGGTGATACCCACGGTTGCGGGCTGGTCGAACTTCTCGCCGGTCTCACCGTCGTAGAGGTGGGTGGAGCAGAGACGCGGCAGACCGGCCTTGTCGGTCCATGCAGCGAGGTCGTCGAGCTTCGCGCCGTCGAAGATGGGCGTTGCGAACTTCACACCGAGCTTCTTACCGGCAGCACCAAGGATGGCTTCGAAAATCTGGCCGAGGTTCATACGTGAAGGCACACCCAGCGGGTTCAGCACCAAGTCGACGGGACGGCCGTCCTCGAGGAACGGCATATCCTCCTGGCGCACCACCTTCGAGACGATGCCCTTGTTGCCGTGACGACCGGCGAGCTTATCACCCACGCCGATCTTACGCTTCTTGGCGACGTAGACCTTTGCCATCTGCAGGATACCTGAGGGCAGCTCGTCGCCAATAGTGATGGCGAACTTGCGGCGCTTCATCTCGGCATCAAGCAGCTTGTACTTCTTCATATAGTTCATAATGAGCTGAGCGATGAGCTCATTCTTGTGATCGTCGTTGGTCCAGTGGCTTGTCTGGACGTCACCATACTCTAGGTTCTTCAGGTTAGTCATGGTGAACTTGGTGCCCTTGGAGATGACCTCGGCACCCATGTAGTCCTTCACACCCTGCGACACCTTGCCGCGCAGCAGCGTGTAGAGCTTGTCGATGAGGATGTCTTTCAGGTCGTCGACCTTGGCATCGTACTCTTCGTCGATCTTGGCCAGCAGCTGCTTATCCTGCAGCTTTGTCTGGCGGGTCTTGATGGCGCGAGCAAAGAGCTTCTTGTCGATGATGACACCTGTCAGCGACGGGTTGGCCTTCAGCGACGAATCTTTCACGTCGCCAGCCTTGTCACCGAAGATGGCGCGCAGCAGCTTCTCCTCAGGCGACGGGTCGCTCTCACCCTTCGGGGAGATCTTACCGATAAGGATGTCGCCTGGTTCCACACGGGCACCCACACGGATGACGCCGTTCTCGTCGAGGTCCTTCGTGGCTTCCTCAGACACGTTGGGAATGTCGGCGGTGAACTCCTCGACACCACGCTTCGTCTCACGCACATCGAGTGAGTACTCATCGACATGGACTGAAGTCAGAATGTCCTCGCGGACGATGCGCTCGTTCAGCACGATGGCATCCTCATAGTTGTAGCCCTTCCAAGGCATGTAGGCCACCAGCAGGTTGCGACCCAAAGCGAGCTCACCATTCTCGGTGGCGTAGCCCTCGGTGAGGATGTCGCCCTTCTTGACGCGTTGGCCCTTGTCGCAGATGGGACGCAGGTCGATGGTCATGTTCTGGTTGGTACGGCGGAACTTCGAGATGCGGTATTCCTTCATGGCCGGCTCGAACGAGACGAAGTCCTCGTCCTCGGTGCGGTCGTAGAGGATGCGGATGGTTGTAGCGTCGACATACTCGATGACGCCATCACCTTCGGCGGTGATCATTGTGCGAGAGTCCTCGCACACCTGGCGCTCAATGCCGGTGCCGACGATGGGTGCTTCGTTGTGAAGCAGGGGTACGGCCTGGCGCATCATGTTCGAGCCCATCAGTGCGCGGTGGGCATCGTCGTGCTCGAGGAAGGGGATGAGCGATGCGGCGATGGAGGCAATCTGCTGCGGTGACACGTCCATGAGGTTCACCTCTGAAGGCGGCACCACGGGGAAGTCGGCGTCCTGGCGGCACTTCACCACGTCGCGGATGAACGTACCGTCATCGTTCAGCGGGGCATTGCCCTGACCGATGATGAAGTTCTCTTCCTCCTCGGCAGTGAGGTAGACGATGTCGTCGTTGTTAAGGTTGGCAATGCCATTCTCCACCTTGCGGTAGGGCGTCTGGATGAAGCCCAGCTCGTTGATCTTGGCATAGACGCAGAGCGACGAGATAAGTCCGATGTTCGGACCTTCAGGGCTCTCAATCGGGCAGAGGCGCCCGTAGTGTGTATAGTGCACGTCACGCACCTCGAAACCGGCACGCTCACGCGACAGACCGCCAGGGCCGAGGGCCGAGAGACGGCGCTTGTGGGTGACCTCGGCCAGCGGGTTTGTCTGGTCCATGAATTGGCTGAGGGGGTTGGTGCCGAAGAACGAGTTGATGACGCTTGAAATGGTCTTGGCATTGATGAGGTCAGTGGGCGTGAACACCTCGTTGTCGCGGACGTTCATGCGCTCACGGATGGTACGGCTCATGCGGGCCAGACCGATGGAGAACTGGTTCGACAGCTGCTCACCGACGGTGCGCACGCGGCGGTTCGACAAGTGGTCGATATCGTCGACGGCAGCCTTCGAGTTGATAAGCTGGATGAGGTACTTGATGATCTCGATGATGTCCTCCTTCGTCAGCACGCGCACATCCATCTCGGTGGTCAGACCGAGCTTCTTATTAATACGGTAGCGACCAACGTCGCCAAGGTCGTAGCGCTTGTCGGAGAAGAACAGGTTCTGGATCACCTCACGGGCACTGGCGTCGTCGGCAGGGTCGGCGTTACGCAGCTGGCGGTAGATATAGAGTACGGCTTCCTTTTCCGAGTTCGACGGGTCCTTGGCCAGCGTGTTGAAGATGATGCTGTAGTCCTGGGCAACGGCCTCGTCCTTATGGACAAGAATGGTGCGGGTGCCGCTCTCGAGAATCATGTCGATGTTGTCCTCGCTGATCTCGGTCTCGCGCTCCATAAGCACCTCGTTACGCTCGATGGAGACCACCTCGCCGGTGTCCTCGTCGACGAAATCCTCGTTCCAGCTCTTCAGTACGCGGGCGGCAAGCTTCGAACCAATGACGGCGGTAAGACTGTCGCGGTCGACCTTCACCTCCTCTGCAAGGTCGAAGATCTGAAGGATGTCCTTATCGTTCTCGAAACCGATGGCACGCAGCAGCGTCGTAACAGGCAACTTCTTCTTACGGTCGATGTAAGCGTACATCACGTTGTTGATGTCGGTGGCAAACTCAATCCACGAACCCTTGAACGGGATGATACGGGCCGAGTAGAGCAGCGTACCGTTGGCGTGGACGTTCTGGCCGAAGAACACGCCCGGCGAGCGGTGCAGCTGGGAGACAACCACACGCTCGGCACCGTTGATGACGAACGTGCCGTTCTCGGTCATATAAGGGATGGGGCCCAGGAAGACGTCCTGTATCACCGTGCCGAAATCCTCATGGTCGGGGTCGGTACAGTACAGTTTCAGCTTGGCCTTCAGGGGTACGCTATAGGTCAGACCACGCTCCAAGCACTCCTCGATGGTGTAGCGGGGCGGGTCGATATAGTAATCCAGGAACTCAAGGACGAAATTGTTACGCGTGTCGGTGATAGGGAAGTTCTCTGAGAACACCTTATACAGTCCGTCGTTCTTGCGTTCCTCAGGCGGAGTGTTCAACTGCAGGAAGTCCTGGAACGACTTGAGCTGCACATCCAGGAAGTCCGGTAACGGCATCGGGTTCTTAACGCTGCCAAAGTTTACTCTGTTGTCTATTACTTTTGAAGCCATATATTAATAATGTTGATTCTTAAAAACCGGAAATTCCGGAGATTCCGGACAAACCGGAGTTATAAGAGACAAAGAAAAGGTCAGGAACCCTCGACTGGAGAGTTCCTAACCTCTAACAGTTATTGTTGTGCGGAATTACTTCAGCTCAACCTCGGCACCAGCGGCCTCGATGGTCTTCTTGAGGTTCTCAGCCTCTTCCTTCGAAAGACCTTCCTTAACGGTAGCGGGAGCACCGTCAACGAGATCCTTAGCTTCCTTCAGACCCAGACCACAAGCTTCCTTCACGGCCTTCACGACCTGAAGCTTAGCAGCACCTGCCGACTTCAGCACGACGTCGAACGAGGTCTTCTCCTCAGCGGCCTCAGCGGCACCACCAGCGGCGGGACCAGCAGCAACTGCAACAGCTGCAGCGGCGGGCTCAATTCCATACTCGTCCTTCAGGACTGTTGCCAACTCGTTAACTTCCTTCACAGTCAGGTTGACCAACTGCTCAGCAATAGCTTTGATATCTGCCATTTTATTTAAATGTTTTAATTGTTTTTACTTTTTTTACCTTTTTCTTATTTACCTTTTGCAGGCCGCTTATTATTTGTTACGCTCAGCGATAGCGTCAAGCAATCCGTGGATCTTACCACCGGCGTTCAGACCCGACATGACGTTCTTGATCGGCGACTGCAGCAAAGCCACAACGTCAGCGATAAGCTCGTTCTTGCTCTTGATGGCCACCAGCTCGTCAAGTTTGTCGGCACCAACGAAGAAGCTCTCCTCAGCGAAGGCACCCTTCAGGGCGGGAACTTCCTGCTTCTTGGTCTTGTACTCCTTCAGCAGCTTGGCGGGGCTGTTTGCCGTCTGGGTGAACATCAGGGCGGTGTTGCCCTTGAGACACTCATAAAGCGGTGTGTAGTCGAGCTCAGCAGCCTCGAAAGCCTTGTGCAGCAGCTTATTCTTCACAACCAGCAACTTAATGTCGCTCTTGAAGCATTTGCGACGCAGGTCGCTCGTCTGCTCTGCATTCAGTCCGGTGAGGTCTGCCAGATAGAAGTGGGGATACTCCTTGAGTTTCTCACCAAGTTCTACGATAATAGTATCTTTTAATTCCTTTTTCATTTGTCTAATCTGTTTGCGAGTTATTCAACTGATTTAGGATCTACCTTGATACCCTTACTCATAGTGCTTGAAACAAAGATACTCTTGATGTATGTACCCTTGGCGGCAGCCGGCTTCAGCTTGATAAGCGTCTGGATGAACTCCTTGGCATTCTCATAAATCTGTTCCGGGGTGAAGGTCACCTTGCCCACTGACGTGTGCACGATACCGGTCTTGTCGACCTTGAAGTCAATCTTACCTTGCTTGACTTCCTTCACAGCCTTTGCAACGTCCATAGTAACAGTGCCGCTCTTGGGGTTAGGCATCAGGCCACGGGGACCGAGGATACGGCCCAAGGGACCCAGCTTACCCATGCACGACGGCATCGTAATAATCACATCAACGTCGGTCCAACCACCCTTGATCTTGTCGATGTACTCATCGAGACCAACATAGTCGGCACCGGCTTCCTTGGCGGCAGCCTCCTGATCAGGCGTGCAGAGTGCGAGCACGCGGGTCACCTTACCAGTACCGTTCGGCAGCGACACAACGCCACGAACCATCTGGTTGGCTTTGCGCGGGTCAACACCCAAGCGTACATCGATATCTACTGAAGCCTCGAACTTGGTCGTGGTGATGGCCTTGACCAGCTCTGATGCTTCTTTCAAAGAGTATGCTTTCCCTGCTTCAATCTTGTCAGCTACCAACTTTTGATTTTTTGTCAGTTTACTCATTGTCTTAAAGAATTGAAGTTATTGTTTATTTACCAGGGAACTCCCCTTGTACAGTGATACCCATGCTACGTGCCGTACCGGCAATCACCTTCATGGCAGACTCCACGGTGAAGCAGTTCAGGTCCTGAAGCTTGTCCTCAGCGATGGCGCGCACCTGATCCCAGGTCACGCTGGCCACCTTCTTACGGTTGGGCTCAGACGAACCACCTTTCACCTTGGCAGCCTCGAGCAGCTGGACGGCTGCGGGAGGTGTCTTGATGACGAAGGTAAACGACTTGTCGGCATAGTAAGTGATAACGACGGGAAGAATCTTTCCTGCCTTATCCTGGGTTCTGGCGTTGAACTCTTTGCAGAATCCCATGATGTTGATACCCTTTGAACCAAGTGCAGGTCCTACGGGAGGAGAGGGATTTGCAGCGCCACCTTTAATCTGTAATTTGATTAATCCAGCAACTTCTTTAGCCATTTCTGTTAATTGATTTTTATAATGTCATATAAGCCAAGGCGTGGAAGCCACCTGTGACCGTATATTAGAATCGGCGTACCGTAACAATTTACGCCTTATTCCTTCTCTACCTGGTTGAAACCGAGTTCCAACGGAGTTTTTCTACCGAAGATCTTCACCATGACCTTCAGCTTGTGCTTCTCGGTGTTGATTTCCTCAATCACGCCGCTGAAACCGCTGAACGGGCCATCGGTAACCTTCACCGTCTCATCGAGGATGAAGGGCACGCTAACTTCCTCGGTGCGGATGGCAGTTTCCTCGGCAGTGCCCATGATGCGGTTGATGTCTGACTGCCGCACGGGGCTGGGGTTGTCCATGCCGCCAAGGAAGCCGAGCACGTTGGGAATGAATCGGAGGGTATGCGTCGTCTCGCTGTCGAGCTGTGCCTCAACGAGCACATAGCCAGGAAGGAACAGCTTTTCCTTAACGACACGTTTGCCGTTGCGCAGCTGGGCATATTTCTCAGTAGGCAACAATATCTGCCCGACACGCTCTGCGAGCTCGGGCCTGTTTTTCATTAATGCCTCCAGATACTCCTTAACCTTTGCTTCCTTGCCGCTGACAGCCTTCAGGACATACCACTTCTTTCCAGTCTCTGCCATGACTACCTCTTACACTATTATCAGCTAGGATAGACGATACCCATGAGGGTCTCGAAGATCTTATCCATTGCAAACACGACCAGCGCAATAATGACAGATGCCGTAAGCACGAGAACAGCGCTTCCGGTCAGCTCTTTATACGTAGGCCAGGTTACCTTATGTGCCAGCTCGTCGTAACAAGTCTGGCAGTACTTAATAAACTTCTTAATCATCGTTACGTTGCTTATGCACGGGAAGGAGGACTCGAACCCACGACCCTCGGTTTTGGAGACCGATGCTCTACCACCTGAGCTATTCCCGTAGATGAAAGCCCCCACCCGTCAGAGCGGGGGCTTAGTTAGTGCTTTGAACTAGTGTGTTGCGTTGTCAACGCAACCTACCGAACGATTAGTCCTCGTAGACCTCAGTGATCTGGCCCGAGCCGACGGTGCGGCCACCCTCACGGATTGCGAAGCGCAGACCCTTGTTCAGAGCAACGGCGTAGATGAGCTCGACGGTGATCTCAACGTTATCACCAGGCATCACCATCTCAACGCCCTCGGGGAGAGAGATCTCACCCGTGCAGTCCATGGTGCGGAGGTAGAACTGGGGACGATACTTGTTGCCGAAGGGAGTGTGACGGCCACCTTCCTCCTTCTTCAGGACGTAGATGGAAGCCTTGAACTTCTTGTGAGGCTTGATGACACCCGGGTGGGTGATAACCATACCGCGCTTCACTTCGTTCTTGTCGATACCGCGGAGCAGCAGACCTACGTTGTCACCAGCTTCGCCCTCGTCGAGGATCTTGCGGAACATCTCAACACCGGTGATGACGGACTTCTTGTCCTCACCCAGACCCAGGATCTGGACCTCGTCGCCGACCTTCACGACACCAGTCTCGATACGACCGGTAGCAACGGTACCACGACCAGTGATGGAGAAGACGTCTTCAACAGGCATCAGGAAGGGCTTATCCTTGTCGCGGACGGGCTCCTGGATCCAGTTGTCGCAAGCGTCCATGAGCTCCATGACCTTAGCTTCCCATTGGGGCACGCCGTTGAGGGCACCGAGAGCAGAACCGCGGATGAAGGGAGTGTCCTCCTCGAACTCATACTGAGCCAGGAGCTCCTGCATTTCCATCTCTACGAGCTCGAGCATCTCCTCGTCCTCGACCATGTCGCACTTGTTGAGGAACACCACAAGACGGGGAACGTTCACCTGACGGGCGAGCAGGATGTGCTCACGGGTCTGAGGCATGGGACCGTCAGTAGCAGCGACAACGATGATAGCACCATCCATCTGAGCAGCACCAGTTACCATGTTCTTCACATAGTCGGCGTGACCCGGGCAGTCCACGT
>JAFPZD010000046.1 GCA_017417465.1 Prevotella sp.
GAAGCCGATGCTAGCGAAAACTATGAAACGAGAGACCATCAAAAGCAACCTAACGAATCAATCCAAAAAGATGAAAAGAAACCAAATCCTTAGCATCTGCGCCGTGTGCGTGATGCTACTGATGTCGGTCTCGGCTGTTGCTCAGTCGGGACGGCTTGTTCCTGTGCGTCCGGTATCGCTCGACCAGCACGACCAATGGAACGCCATGAAAGAGAAAACCGAAGAGAAAACAGCATTGGTACGCCCCTTGGGCTACAGTCTGCTAACGCCCGTCGCACAGACGACCGGGCTTGACGTGCCACAGCCTTTCAAGACGCAGAAGCGCCAGGCACCCGCCATCCCGATGGTAGGAGCCGACTACACGATGCCAGCGCAGGTCTACGGTCTGCTCGTCTATAGCGACAAGTGGGCAAACGGCAGCGGCACGGGCAACTTCGGTGTCTACACGTTCACTGCCGACAATCCCGGCTCGGTGAAGAGCGTCATCAAGAGCGACGACATGAAGGCCAACGGCGGTGCCATCTATGCCAACGGCCGCCTGAACGTGCTGAACTATAGCGACCTCTGGGGAATGGTCATCCTCGACCACGACTGGTATGAATACAGCATCCAATACTGGGATTTGCTGCAGCACCGCCACGGCGACGGCGACAATGCTGTGACCCGGCTGATGTCGGCCTGCGGTGGTTACGACCAGGCCACAGGGCAGTATTTCGCCATCATGTATACCGACGACATGAAGGCTCAGGTGTTTGGAACCCTCGACTATTCGAAGAACACCCGTAAGATCATCAAGCAGCTCGACGAGAGTGAGAACGTCCTCGCAATGGCCATCAGCCAGGCGGGCGTCGTCTATGGCGTTCGTGCCGACGGAATGTTTGTGCAAATCGACAAGACAAGCGGCAAGATGACCGTCGTCGGCGATACTGGCGTGAAGCCGATGTACATGCAGAGTGCTGCCATCGACCCGCGCACCGATCGAATGTTCTGGGCTGCCTGCTCGGCCGAAGACCCCGTGGGCCTCTACGAGATTGACCTGCCGACGGGTAAGGCCACGCTCATTGGCAAGTTCGCCAACCGCGAGGAGTTTGTGGGCCTCTACATCCCCGCTCCTGCAGCCGAGGAAGATGCCCCCGCAGCCTGTGCTTCGCTGGGCACCACCTTTGCCGGCGACGCCCTCACGGGTACTGTGAACTTCCGTCTGCCCAGCAAAACCTATGCCGGCCAGAGCCTTACCGGTGAGACGCTGGGCTACTGCGTCTACATCGACGATGAGCTCGTTGCCGAAGGACAGGGCGAGGCCAACACGCTGGTGAAGCCCGAGGTGACCGTTGCAAAGAGTGCGATGTATCGCTTTGAGGTGAGCGCGAAGAACGCTGCCGGTGAGGGTCCGCGCATCCATCTGGATAAGTTCATCGGTAAGGATGCCCCTGTTGCTCCCACGAACGTGCGGATGACCAAGACCGGCAACGAGAACGAAATCAAGCTCACATGGACCGCTCCGACGACGGGTGTGAACAAGGGCTATGTGAACAAGGACGACCTGAACTACACCATCGTGCGTTATCCCGACGAGGTAACGGTGAGCGAACATCAGACAGAGCGCGTGTTTGTGGAGACCATCACCTCCACCGCACTGGCCAACTACTATTATGTGGTCACCGCC
>JAFPZD010000003.1 GCA_017417465.1 Prevotella sp.
ATATACTCAGTCGATGACATATGCAGCAAGCTCGATGAGATACTCGATGCCATCAAAAACAAGAATATTCAGAAGGCGCATGAACTGTTGAGCGGTCGTGCTGGCTGCAACTGGGAGTGCGTCACCGATTCGGCAAAATTCAACACATCCGTGACCAATGCGATGGACACCTACTTGAAATCCCATCAGGTCAAGATTGTAGAGAACGGTGAAGAATCTGTTATAGAAAAACTCAAAACCCTGTTAGAGGACTACCGCACTGAATTGGTACAAATCAAGGAAAAGCCAGCCACTCCAGCTGTGACACTCATAGACAAGAATGTTGTGGAAGCTGCCGTAACTACGGTAGTTGGGAGAGGTGACACTCACGTCAGAATCCTCGAAAAGCCAGTTCGCCCAGCACTCTGGAAATATATGCCCAGCTACTTGTTCTTTTGTCTGCCGTACTATTATCTGCGGACGTTCTTTGCCTCGCCATACGTCCATCGATGGTTCAAGATTGTCATGTTCTGCGTTTGGCTGACCTCCATCTTCCTCACTTGCATTATAGCCCATGATAATGCGAGGCTGAACACCATCGAGAAGAAGTATGTGCTGCTCCGTGAATTTGCCAGGCCCAATAAGGAATGGGCTGAGAAGGCAGACTACATTGAGTTCCTATACACCGATGAAGCAGAGCATCAGGAAGAGATACACAGGCTTTGGGAGAATCGGCACAAGCGGCTTGGATGCAGATAAAACGGGATGTAGAATAGGATTCTATAGACCATTAACACCATATAATCTTTTGTGGTTTCATCAAGCAGCCCCGTCACGTCATCACGACGAGACGGGGCTTGGTTGCCTATAGGTCTTGAACAAAAATTACTTTGTTTAACTAATCTTCTTTATGTTGTCTTTAACTGCTTTACAATTTAAATGTCAGGCGGAGCATTGCGGTGCGGCCGCAGAGGGCGTAGTCGTAGGAGTAGGTGTTGATGCCGTCGAAGACGGTGTAGGCGTAGTGGCGCTGGTTCAGGAGATTGGTGAGTTCCAGGCGGAGGACGCACTGCTTCCATTTGTACTGCGCGGAGGCGTTGAAGAGGGACATGTGCTTGTACGTGTCGGTAGCCCCCTCCTGACCTCCCCCGATAGGGGCGGGAAGTTGGCGGCGCACGTGGTCATAGTCTAAGGAGAGATCGAGGGTGGCGATGGGGAATACGTGGATGGCTCCGCTGTGGGTGAGGGAGGTCGTGGTGTTGCTCTCTTCGGCGTAGCGGGAGCGTGACCAACTGTAGCGGATGTCGTAGCGCAGTTCGAGCCAGGGGACGGGGGTGACGGCGGCATTGCCGTGGAGGTTGTAGTTGTTGGAGCGAATCTTGATGATGTCGGCAGCGCCTTCCGAAGAAGAGATGGCCTGCTCGCTGTCGCCGAAACCGTAGGTGGCATCTGCGCCGAGTTTGGCGAAGAGCGAGGGGAAGTTCTTCGTGCTGCTGACGGAGAAGTTGGTGGAGCGGCTGCGGGTGTCGCGTTGCAGGGCACTGCTGCTGATGTCGATGCCGCTGACGCTCTGCGAGTAGAGCGTATTGCGCTTGCCCTCGCTGTGGGTAGCGGCGAGGCTCAGCGTGAAGTACTGCATGGGCAGCTGCCACTTCCAGTCGCCCGACGTGTGCCACGTGTTCGACTCGCCGATGATGCCCGACGAGGTGCGCACCGTGCGGTAGTCCACCTGCATTGGCTTCGTCAGCAGCGTCATCATGTCGCCGATCTGCGTCGTGTAGCCCGTCGAGAACTGCAATTTGCTGTTAGCCGAGAAAGTGTAGTTGATGCCCATCGAGGGATTGAGTACGGGCTTCGTATAGTTCAGTTTATTGTAGTACAGCCCCTTCAAGGCAGCACCCAGTCCGGCACTCAGATAGAAGCGGCGGTTGCGTGAATGAATCTCGAAGCCGGGATTGACGCTGGGGGTGAATGACCAGCCGCGAATGTCGTTGACCTCCCCCGTCGCCACGCGCTCCGTTTCCACATCATCGTACATCGCATTGACCCTGACAGGCAGACTGAGCCGGAACACCTTGCCGATGGGGATGTTGAACGACGAGCCGACGTTCATCGAGAGCGTTGACGACTGCGCTGTCTGCCCGTAGCCCTGTCCGTCGTTCACGAAAGACAACCGCAATGTCGGTGTCCGCTTGAACGACACCGACGCATTGACGTGTCGGCGCGTGCCCTTCTCCGTCCTGCCCATCCAGAACAGGTCGTTGCCCACCTCAAACGAAGATGTCTTCCTCCGCTGCTCCACCAGCGAACCGTTGGCGTTGACATCCCCCTCATTTTGCTCAAACTTTCCCTTGATGACAAACGTCTCGCTGAGATACACGCGGTCGGCATTCTTCAGGTAGTTCATCGTCAGCTTGGGCAGATGCACCTTCGTCAGCGGCGATGTCTGTTCGCTTACGGTCACGTAGCTGCCATCGCCAGCCAGATACGTGCTACTCTGGCTGATGTCGTGCGTGGCGCGGTGGTAGCTGTAGTCGGCATTCACCTTCACCGTCGTGGCCGAATCGAGTTTCTGGATGCCGTTGAGCGTCGCCATGCCGTTGCGCTGGTAGAGGTATTCGCCCTGCGGAGGCGCACCGCCGTCGAAGCCGCCGAACAGGCTGGTGGCGGGAGTCGTCACGTCCGAACCGCCGAAGTGGTCTGTCATGTCGGCCCGTGCGAAGTTCTTGTAGTTGCCGCCCTTCAGCGAGCAGATGGTCTGGAACTTGTCGGTGAACATCATGCCCGTCACGCCGAGCAGGGCTTGCAGCATGTCATCGCCATCCTCCATGTATCCAGCACCTACCTCTTCCTGTCCGAACGGTTTGAACTTCGCCTTTTTCGACAGCTTGATATTCATCGACACCTCGTTACTCGGCACGTCGCGCTCCACCCGCCGGCTGTGGTGATTGCGCACTATCTCCACGTTCGTCACGTAGTCCGCCGGGATGTTCCTCGTCGCCAGGTTGTATTTGCCACCCAGCAGGTCCAGCCCCTCGATGTTGAACTGCGAGATGGGCTTGCCCATGTAGCTGATGGCGCCGCTCTGTGCCACGTCCACGCCCGGCAACCGCTTCAGACCGTCCTCCAGCGTCACGTCGCCCTTTCCGAGAAACGACGCGAGGTTATGCGTCAGCGTGTCGCCCCTCTGTCGCAGCGGGTCGGGCTTCACCGTCACCTCCTTCAGGCTGATGCTCTTCGGCGTGAGAATCATATCTACCTTTACAGCCTTTTCCTTGAAAGACAGCCTTTCCGACTCCTTCTCATAGCTGATATGGGTGAACTGTAGCGTCACCTCCCCGCTGGGTGCACTCTTCAGCTCCAGACTGTACTCGCCCTTCGCATTGCTGCTGGTGAACGCCAACGTCTTCGTGCCGCTCACCAATTTCACAATCACGTCACTCACGGGCTTGTTCTGCAGGTCTATCACCCGTCCCGTCACCTTCACCTGTGCCGATGCCGACGCTGTCAGCACCACATACAATATAATGTATAGGAGTCGTTTCATATCAGTCTTATTCTAATTCAAGGGGTTTGTAAACATGGCTCTTCTGTAGAATCATCATGTGGGAGTTATAGCCGACAGAATAGAAAGTTCCATTTACATTGACTTCCAGCACTTCGTCAGCTCCTTCGGGCACATAGTATGTTGGCTCCTTGGGGTAGCGGGGATTGCCCAATGTCTTTTTCTTGAACGCCATCAGTTTCTTGCGGCTCAGTTTCTGGTACTCAGGACTGCCAATCATATTGATGTCAATCACCTCGTTCTTCGTTTCATACAGCGTAAAACAGTGGATACCCTCAGCATCCTCGGCTTTGATAATCAGTCCCGGCAGTCCGCGCAAC
>JAFPZD010000047.1 GCA_017417465.1 Prevotella sp.
TCCCCTACCAACTGGTGGAAAGACTCCAAACAAGAAAGTAGCACTTCTACCAACCGGTGGAAAGACTCCAAACGGGAAAGCAGCGTTTCCGACAACCGTCGCAAAGACTGCAGACAAAAAACAATAATTAAAACAATAATATTATGAGAAAATTT
The DNA here is from genome assembly GCA_017417465.1 of Prevotella sp. Taxonomy (GTDB): domain Bacteria; phylum Bacteroidota; class Bacteroidia; order Bacteroidales; family Bacteroidaceae; genus Prevotella. Next base: position 156 of record JAFPZD010000047.1, read on the forward strand.
AAAAGACTAACACTGACGCTCGCGCTGCTCGTCACGGCGACCACGGGCGCATGGGCGCAATTCTACCTCGATATTGATGGCACATCGGCAACGATGAAGTGTGGCTGGGGTGGAAGTATTATTTATAGCGAGGATGCTGGATTTATTGACCCAATGACAGGTTCAGCTCCCCAAGAGGTCACACAAATCCAAACCCTTACCATCGACGCATCCTGCAAGGACCATACTTCAACATCCTTGTCTTCTCTGTTCTTTGATTTTAATTCACTTAAAACCATCAACAACATTGAGAACCTCAAGACGGAAGGCGTGACCAACATGCAAAGAATGTTCAGCGGCTGCTTTTCGCTACAGTCGCTCGACCTCAGCAGCTTTAATACGGCGAGCGTGACCAACATGTACTATATGTTCAGCGGGTGCACGGCGCTACAGTCGCTCGACCTCAGCAGCTTTAATACGGCGAGCGTGACCAACATGAGCTTTATGTTCAGCAGCTGCTCGGCGCTACAGTCGCTCGACCTCAGCAGCTTTAATACGGCGAGCGTGACCGACATGGGCTATATGTTCAGCAGCTGCTCGTCGCTACAGTCGCTCGACCTCAGCAGCTTTAATACGGCGAGCGTGACCAGCATGAGCGATATGTTCGGGAACTGCTCGAATTTAGAAAACATATACGTAGGCGACGGCTGGAGCACTCAGGCAGTGACCAATGGCTCTCTTATGTTCAAAAACTGCAATAAACTGCCGGGCTACGACGATAGCAAGACCTCCCATGAGATGGCGAAGCTGACGACGGATGGCGGCTACCTGAAGAAGCCCGAACCCGTTGTCGAAGAACCCGTCGAGGGCTTCACCTGGGATGCCACGACGAAGACCGGCACGTTCACGATGCCTGAGAGCGACGTGATCGTGAAAGTGGAGTACAAGTCGGAGGCTACCGTATCGATGAACGTGAACGGCGAGGGCGGCACCGCCAAGCTGATGGACGCCACGTACCAGCCGCTGGCAACGGACGCGAAGGTGAAGGAGGGCGAGCGGTTCGTGCTCTACCTGGACCGCCAGGACGGCTACGACTTCACGACGACGTTCAGCAAGGACGTCGACACGAAGGAATACATGCAGGAGTTCAGCAACGAGGAATATACCAACTATATCAACTACGCCAAGGAGAACGGCATCCAGGTGCCCCTGAACGGCGCGCTGATGTGGGTGACCATGCCCGACACCGACGACGAGGCGCTGACGATGACCACCACCTTCGCCCCGCTGCAGACCTACACCGTGCTGTATAAGACCACGGGCTCGCCCACCGAGGTATGGGCCCGACTGGGCATCACGGAGAACGACGCGAAGGTGTTCCGCGCCGTGAAGATGCAGCCGGACATGGCCATGGGCGACGGCACGCAGGTGTGGTCGCTGAAGATGCAGTCGGCATTCAACCCGGAGAAGGTGGGCTTCTTCACGACGAAGGAGGCCGCAGAGGCTGAGGGCGCTCAAACGGACGCCGCCACGGTGAGCCAGAGCGCAACGAACTGGAACAACGTGGGCAGCGCCCAGTATCTGATCATCGGCGGCGAAGCCCGCACGGTGTATGCCGCCTTCGTCACCGACGGCAGCAAGGTGCGCATCTACAACGAGGCCTCTGCCACCTTCGACGGCACGAAAGCCGCCGACAAGCAGGGCGTGAGCTACAGGATTGCCGTATGCCAAGGCAACAACGCGGGCACCGTCCGCACCTTCATCCCCACTGCCCCCGAGGGCAAGGAGTTCGGCGCATGGATTGCGGTGAAGAACAAGCAAGAGGAAATCATCACCGACGTCCGCGACTATGAAATCAGCGAGAACACCACGTTCACGGCCATCTGGCTGCCCAAGCAGCTGCGCGTATCGGTGAACGCCAACAACGGACTGGACAAGAGCCAGAGCAACATACAGTACGGCCAGACGCTGACCCTGAGCGAGCCCACACGCCGCGGCTTCGCCTTTAACGGATGGGCAGTCGACAAGACCGTGACCGAGAGCGGCAAACTCTTCGGCAGGGGCGCTGCCTTCGACATGACAACTCCCCTCACCGACGACCTGGGACTGACGGCACAGTGGAAGCACGTGCACGAATACGTCAAATACCAGATAAGCCAGTTCGGCAACGCACTGAAGAACTACCAGAAGTACAACGGCATCTTCCACATAGCCATCTGCAACTGCGACGACGTGGAGCTGGTGGCCCACGAGTTCAACCCCGCCGGCAAGTGCGCCTGCGGCTACGAGAAGCCGGGCTCGGAGAATGTGCAGCTCGACATCGCCTACGGACGCATGAACGGCACGACGTTCCAGACCTATATGTTAGGATTCCCTGAGTTTGCCAAGCGCGGCGATGAAGTGAAGATCGACGCTCCCCACATGTGGGGCAGCAACATGCAGTTCAAGAAATGGCAGTACTCCACCAACGGCCAGAATTGGTACGACTTGGCAGCCTTCGAAATCGTAGGATTCCTCATCCCACGCAGCATGCAGGTGCGCGCCATCTACGAGAGCAACGTCACCGAGCCACAGCTGGAACTGCAGTCCAGCAACTACCTGGAGCCGTACACATACAACGGACAGACCTACAAGATGGACAACATCCTGTTCCAGATGGACTACAAGCTGCCTGACGGCTACAAGCTGATCGACGCCGGCATCCGCATGGGCGACAACGCCGGCATATCCTACTACGAGCAGAAGGAGCGCAGGTACTCGCTCGACGGCGAGGCTAAGGCCATAGCCATCGGCATGCTGACCGCAGCGAGCATACTGAACGGCGAGCCCCAGACCGCCGACATGTCGGCGTCGGAGCAGTACTGGGCCGAGCGCGAGAACAGCGTGTTCGACGAACTGACACCCGCCGCACTGGCCAAGAAGATGTACGAGAGCAAACCCGTGAACGTGCCTAAGTACGACCCCATCTACTGGGAGGCCAAGGCCAAGACCACGGGCCTGACCGGCACCATCGCCACACTGCCGCCGCTGCGCTTCGCTCAGAAGAACAACCAGCAGCACTACATCTACGGCATGGCATACCTGCGCTACAAGGACAAGCAGGGCAAGGAGCAGGCCATCTACACACCCGCCATTGCCGCCACCGCCAAGAATCCCAACGGTAACGTCAGAAGGGCAGAGCCAGCAGAGGACGAGAAGCTGGACATGAGCACCATGCTCGCTCCTGAGACACAGCTCACCGTCAACGTCGACGGAAAGTATGACGCACAGCTCTCCGACGCCTACGGATACGGCGAAAAGGCCGTCGTCACTGCACCCGACGTGCAGGGCAAGCAGTTCTCGTACTGGACCACCGCCAACGGCGCCGTCTTCAGCACCAGCAAGGAGGTGACCATCACCATGAACGCCAACACCAAGCTGAACGCCGTCTATGGCGCTGAGCAGAAGAGTGCTGCGCCCGCCATCACATCGGCTACACGCAACGACAACGGACAGCGCATCGTGCTGCA
>JAFPZD010000048.1 GCA_017417465.1 Prevotella sp.
CCCGCTATTAAGAAGTTGATGTCAGAGCTTCAGGACATGAACGAGAACCGTTTCCAGCTTATCACGAATCTCGATGTTAAACGTTTAAACGACTAGTAGTATTATGGCAAAAAAGAATCTATCCAAGCAGAAGAAGATGGATACCCGCGTGAACTTCACGCCAATGGTTGACATGATGATGCTTCTTATCACGTTCTTCATGCTGTGTACTACGCTGGCTAAGCCGCAGGCTATGCAGCTGACGATGCCTTCAAACGAAGACACCAACCAGTTGAACGAAGATCAGAAGCAGGTGACGAAAGCTTCTCACACCATTACCCTTTACCTCGGTGCCGACGACCAGGTTTGGTACATCGCCGGTCTTCCCAACTACGATGACCCCTCATGCGTGAAGAAGACCTCCTACGGTAAGGATGGTATTGAGAAAGTTCTCAACGAGCACACCACAGAGGAAGGTGTCAACCCCGTAGCCAAGATTAAGCTGGCTAAGAAGGAGTTGGATGCCAAGAAGAATGCCTACAATTCCAAGATGACCGACGAGCAGTACCAGGAGCAGCTGAAGAAGCTGAAGAAGGGTGAGCTGCCCTCAGGCGAGAAAGTTCCCGCCCTGACCGTCATCATCCGTCCTCTGAACTCAGCGACCTACGCTAACATGGTTGCCGCCCTCGACGAGATGCTGATTAGCAATATTGATAAGTATGTCATTGACAACATCGACAAGATGAGCGTCGACGATAAGGCGCTCATTGAGAAGGCTGGTGTCAAGTGATTAACCTCTAAAAGATTAGAACTATGTCAAAAATAGATCTTATAGACAACGGCTGGGTCGACCTTGTATTTGAAGGTAAGAACCAGGCTTACGGTGCTTATCAATTGCGCAAGAACACAGGTGCCCGTAACCTGAAGGCCATGATTACCATGTTCATCGGCTTCGCTATCATTGCCGCCATCGTAGTGGCAAAGGTATCGTTCGACAACTATATGGCATCGCGTAATGCCGCCATCGAGACCGATGTGGAGTTGCAGAACCTGGCCGAGAAGAAGGAAATCAAGCAGGAGAAGAAAGACGAAGACCCCGGAATGGAGAAGATTGAGATTGAGCGTGTAAAGAGCTCGGTAGCCTTCACCGTTCCTGAGATTAAGAAGGACGACGAAGTGAAAGAAGACCAGGAGATGAAGTCTCAGGAAGATCTTGCTGAGACCAACACCGCCATTGGTGCTTTCACCGTTGAAGGTAACGATGAGACCGCAGAGGTAAAGCACGTCGAGGAGAAGATTGCTGAGCCCGAGCCCGTGAAGGAAGAGGAGACCAAGGTGTTCGACGTTGTTGAGCAGATGCCTTCATTCCCCGGTGGTCCCAGCGCCCTGATGCAGTACCTGTCAAGCAACATCAAGTACCCGGTAGTAGCCGAGGAGAACGGTGTTCAGGGTCGTGTAGTATGTACTTTCGTCGTTGAGCGCGACGGTTCGATTACTGACGTTCGCGTCATCAAGTCAGTCGACCCCTCACTCGACAAGGAAGCCGTACGTGTGGTAAAGGGAATGCCTAGGTGGATTCCCGGTAAGCAGAACGGTTCAGCCGTACGCGTAAAGTACACCGTTCCTGTTACCTTCCGCCTGCAGTAATTGATACATCAAGAAATGTATAGAGACACATTCAATTATATTATTGGATTAACACTAAGTTTAGGCTTGCTCCTCTCATGCGGGAGCAAGCCTAATCCTGAATTGGAGGAGGCCTATCAGAAAGCCGCAGCAACCTTTGTGGCCGACGAGAGCTTCTACCCCATCCTCGACGAAGAGCTCTTCTATTTCAACGCCCAGCGCCTCGACACCCTCAGCGTCGACTACATCAACGAGCAAGACGCCGTCAAGCGCCTCATGAAGCTCGACACCTGGCTGGCTTTCACCACCCGCCAGTTCACTGAGAAAGAGAAGAAGAGCCTCCAGTCCCGTCACTATATGCCCCGCGCAATACCCATTGCCTACGACGGACTGGCCATCATCGTCAACAATACCAACCCCGACACGTGCATCACCGTTCGCGACTTTGCACGCATCCTTCGCGGCGAGGTAACCCAGTGGGGCGACCTTTATCCCAAGTCAAAGCTTGGCATCATCGACGTCGTGTTCGACAATCCCCTGTCCAGCACCGTCCGCTGGTGTGTCGACTCCATCCTCGACGGCAAGGAGTTCACCAACCCCAACATCGGAGCCGTCAAGACCAGTGCCGCCGTCATCGACTATGTCGAGAGACACCCCGCCTCGCTCGGCATCATCGGCTCCAACTGGCTCAACGACAAGCGCGACACCACCAACGTCACCTTCAAGAAGAACATCACCGTGATGGGCGTTTCCAAGATGGACTCTGCCAAGAGCTACAACTCGTGGAAGCCCTATCAATACTATCTATATAATGGCAACTATCCGCTCATACGCACCATCTATGCACTGCTGAACGACCCCCGTCCCAACGGCCAGCCGACAGCTTTTGCCCACCACTGCCAGCTGCCCAAGGGCCAGCTCATCATCCTGCGTTCCGGACTGCTGCCCCGCACGGCAAACATGAATGCCAGAGAAGTTATCGTCAATAGAAAATAATCAATAAATAATAGTAAAGTTTCACATCAAAAAAAAACAATGATGACTATGAAAGCAATTAAATATTTGATGTTAGGAGCACTGACCATAAGTTTCAGCACTTCAGTAATGGCACAGGACGGCACAGCAGCCGACATAGATGCCGTAAAGAAAATTATTAGTAGCAAACCCGCCGACCTCGACAAGCAGATGAAGCCCTTCTACAAGGAGAACAAGAAGAACGCTGCCAACCTCGTCGCCTTCGGACGCGCCTTCTTCGAGGCCAAGGACACCGCCAATGCCAAGGTGTATGCCAACTACGCCCTGGTAGCCAGCAAGAACAAGTGTGCACCCGCCTACATCCTGCTCGGCGACATCGAGGCCCTGGCCGACAATGGCGGTGCAGCAGCAGCCCAGTACGACCAGGCTGTCTATGCCGACCCGAAGAACTACGAGGCCTACTACAAGTATGCGCTGGTTTATCGTAAGATTGACCCCCAGGGAGCAGCCCGCAAGCTCGACGAGCTGAAGGCCAACTGTCCTGAAATCAGCATCGAGGCCATCAAAGGTCACATCTTCATGCTCGCCGACGACCGTAAGTCAGCCTACAACGAGTTCAAGAAAGTGCCCGTCAACCAGATTGATCCCGACTATCTCAACGAGTTCGCTCGCGCCAGCTACTTCGGCGGCCACTTCGACGACGCACTGGCAGCCTGCGAGGAAGGTCTGAAGCACAAGCCCGGCAACCCCGCCTTCACCCGTCTGGCCATGTTCAGCAACTACGAGCTGAAGAACTACGATGCCGCCAAGGCTTACCTGCAGAAGTACTTCCACGAGCTCGACAGCGTCAAGTTCTCTGAGTACGACCACTACTATGCAGCCCTCATCCACGACAAGCTGGGCGACAAGGCCAACGCCCTGGAGTCTTACCAGAAAGCCCTCGACCTCGTCGACGAGCAGTCGTTCATCAAGCGCTGGACCATCCTGAAGACCATGTCCGACTCACACCTCAAGGACAGCGAGTTCGACAAGGCCCTCCATTACTACCAGGAGTTCCTCAACACCAAGCCTGAGGTCAAGGTCGACGACTACGAAGGTCTGGCAGGCATCTACACCACGTATGCCGAGAACGACGAGACCAAGAAAATCGAGATGCTCAACAAGGCAGCCGATGTCTATACACAGATTGGCGAGAAGTTCCCCATTCAGCAGGCCTATGCCTCCTACAAGCGCGCTGAGCTCATCAACAAGACCGACAAGGACATGGCAGGCCGTCTGGCTAAGCCCGACTATCAGAAAGTTGTCGAACTGCTCGGCGACAAGGCTGACCGCACAAAGGGCGAGAACACCATGCTGAAGTACAGTCTCCACTACCTCATGTTCGGTTCTTACCTCGACAAGAACATCCCTGGTGCCAAGGAGTATGCTGAGAAGATTCTCACCATCGACCCTGAATACAAGCCCGCACTTGAAATTCAGAACCTCAAGTAAAGCCCTTTGACACGACTGTTGACAATACTCATCTGCTGCCTTAGTCTGAACGCTCACGCACAAAGCGAACCTCAGACCGAGGCAGCAGATTCGCTTGTCTACGAGGAGTACGTCACCGCCTTCAGCCGCGCCTTCTTCGACAACGATGCCTTCGAGCGCGCCCTGAAAACCTACCAGAAGGCCGACACCGCCTCCATGACCGACTACGACCTGCTGAAATACGCGATGGCGGCCTACTTCAAGCATGAGTACCAGCAGACCCTCGACATCATCAGCATCCGACTCGAGAGCAAGCCCTGCGACATCGGCTTCGTACGCCTCGCCTTCTTCTGCGCCGTCGAACTCAAGAACTACGACGATGCCGAGCAGTATGCCGACATGCTCTTCGACATGAGCCCCACCGACCAGCTCTACTACTACGACTACGCCTACTTCACCCGCTACATCAACGCCAAGACCGACCCCTCCCCTGCCGACACCCAGCGCCTTATCCTCAGCTACGAACAGCTCATCAGCCACTACCTCACCCTCGACCGCTCGACCTCTGGTCGCTTGCAAGGCAAGAACGGCAAGACAACAGCCCAGACGTACGCCCGGAAGCTGCTCGAGATAGACCCCCAAAACCAGAAGGCCAAGCAGGCCCTACAACCCTAAACAATGGAAGAGTGAACTTCCTTCCACATTTTTTGCCGAATAGTGCGGTGGTTTCAAATTTATTTCTTATCTTTGCGAAAAGAAACATCCTAAAACCAGCACAATGCACCAACTTCCACTGACATACAGCTGCGTTTGACATACGGTCTCGCCGTGCCTTCGGGCATGGCGGGACCGCTGTGTTTTTCGGGCATTCACCAGCTACGACAATTCTAATTACATACATTTTTAAACTAAAATTTTATGCGTATGAAACAAAAAGTATTTTCAATGCTCGCCCTGCTGCTGATGGCAGTATCGGGCGCGTGGGCGCAGACGGAAACGCTGCTGACCACTATTACACCCACAGCCAAAGAGCAAGCCAGCTACAGCACGGCGAATGTGGCAACCGTTTCATTCAGTTATACTGCAGATGGGAGCTCAGCATACCTCGCTAACTGGGGCTGGTGGGGATACGGTTGGTCGGCAACTGTCACCCCTGCCGAAGGATATACCATCACCAAATGTATATTCTATGACGACGCCAATCGTACTGCTACAGACAGCGAAGCTCCATTTGTAGTAGAAACCACAGATGGGGATAAGACGCCGAGAATAAATGGCACACCCATTGATGGTGGCAATATGTGGAGTAAGGGTATAATAAAGATTGAGGTTTATGGTTACACGTACTCCGTCACCCTGGCCGAGGGCACTGAGGATGCCGACCAATGGACCATCGAGCCCAATACGGGTCTGAACGGCGGCGAGACCGTCACCGCCACGTACAGCGGCGAGAAGAAGGTGAAGAGCGTCAAGGCCGTGAAGAAGGCGGCTGCTCCGGCTTACACACTGCTCTCTGCCGCCACGACGTCTGACCAGGGCAAGGTGGTGTGCGCCGCAGGCCATCTGCACGACGCGAAGACTGCCGTGCCCGACGGCTGCACCGCAGTGGGCATCCTGGGCAAGGTGACGACTACGGGCCACGGACTGATTATCGCCCTGAAGAACGCAGCGCAGCAGGACTGGAACACCATCGACGGCTGGACGTCTGCCTCTTACGCTGGCACCACGCTGAAAGTGCTGCCCGACGATGCCGCCCGCGGCACCTACCTGACGAGCTACACCAAGTTAGGCAGCACCGACGTGTCGAACTGGGCCGTGGCGCAGAAGAGCGACTACGAGGCGATATTCGAGAACCTCGGCTCGACGACTGGTACCGATAAAGGCAAGACTTACGACGGCAATGTGAATGCCTATATCACTACAGGTGTCGGCGGTACGGCAATATCTGGCTACTGTTGGTCTGCTACGGAGTACGAAGGCAACTACGCATGGTACTTCCGCAACAGTAAATGGAGCAACGAAAATAAGGGGCAAAGCTATATGGTCAGGCCAGTGCTCGGCTTCTGACCTATTTCCCGCTCCGCACTGAATCAGCGCTCAGGCACACACGGGGACAGACCCCCTGTAAGGTAATGAGCCCAGGGCGAGAACGGGAAAAGGACCACTCGGTGCGCCGAGTGCTGAAAAAGAGTCTCCGGCACGACCACTCGGTGCGCCGAGTGATGCTCACGGAGTCTCGGACGCGACCACTCGGTGCGCCGAGTGATGCCCACGGAGTCTCGGACACGACCACTCGGTGCACCGAGTGATACCCGCGGAATTTCGGTCAGACTACTCGGTGCGCCGAGAGGTCGAAACAGCGTTCTTAGCTCACAGGGGGACAGACCCCCTGTGAGGGACGAGAAGGGGAAAAGGACCACTCGGTGCGCCGAGTACCGCAAAAAAGTCGTTGGCACGACCACTCGGTGCGCCGAGTACCCGCAAAAAAGTCGTTGGCACGACCACTCGGTAAGCCGAGTACCCGCAAAAAAGTCGTTGGCACGACCA
>JAFPZD010000049.1 GCA_017417465.1 Prevotella sp.
AGAGCCGACCTGGCTTGGTCGACCCTTATGCTTTGTATCAGACTTTGCGAACTCCTATATGTATGTAGCGCCGTATACGAGACCCGTACGTACGGTGCAATGAGAGGTGCTAGGGGAGAAATCCCCTACATCTACTCTATTTTTCACATTTTGGGGCAAATCTCAAAATGTTTTGGCGGAAAACATGTAGAAATCTTACAATTTCTCCAGTTTGTCGATAAGTCGCTTGGCTTTGTGCGGGTTGTTGGGGTCGGCCTGCTTCTTGATCTCGCTCTGCAGCGACTCCATCTTTGCCGGTACAATCGTGTCGGGTGATGTCTGTATCCAGAGAATCCTGCTCAGCGTCTCTGCCATGATGCGGCGGCTGCCGCTGTTCCACTCTAACTGCTGGCGCAGCGGCTTGCTGCTCGTCCACACTAAGTAGGCAATAAAGTTGGCCTGCCAGCCGCTGACGATAACCACACGCTCCTCGGTGACCGACACCAGCACGTTGCACTCCTGCAGGCAGTTGAACATACGGAGGGCGTCGGAAAAATGCTCCGAGGCAATGTAGGCATTGAGCTGGAATGCCAGGAAGCGGGCACGCTGGTCGGTGGTGAGCAGCTGCGTCTGGGGATGGAACATCTGCTCGTACTCGCGACACCGTACCATGTCCACGGCCATGCGCTCATTGACGTTCAGGTCGTAGAACTTCCGCGTGCGGTCTATCGTCTCATAAAGCTGGTAGAGCAGATCGTGGGTGAACCCGCCGTTGACGTCGCCAAAGCGGGACATGCTGGCGTCCTGACCGGACAAAGGTCCGTGACCTTTGCCTGGCATACGTCTGCCGATGTCTTTCCGCTTTGCCATAGGGCGTAGGGGGTTAGGTGAATACTAAGACTACTTTTATAGAGCATGTTTTTTCGATGAAGGACGTGGGTTATCCTTGTTTTTGGCGCGAAGCCATTCTGACCACGTTTGCAAAAATACAAAATATATACGAAACTAGAAAGAAAACAAATGATTATTTAACAAAAAATAAGGGTTGGGGTTGAGGAGGTAAAGGAGGTAAAGGAGGTGAGGAGGTAAAGGAGGTGTGGAGATGAGGAGTTGAGGAGATGAGGAGTTGTGGAGTTGTGGAGATGAGGAGTTGTGGAGTTGAGGAGTTGTGGAGTTGAGGAGTTGTGGAGTTGAGGAGTTGTGGAGTTGAGGAGATGTGGAGTTGAGGAGATGGGGAGGTAAAGGAGTTGAGGAGATGAGGAGGTAAAGTAGAATAGATCTGCAGGTGCGTTCTGCCGCCCTTTCGGGGCTTATATAAAAACGGGAACCCCGCCTTTAGGAGGGGTTCCCACCTGTAATCTGCCGCCCTTTCAGGGCTAATGTTAAACGGGACGCCTTTCACGGGGGTTGGCCCCCCCGCTTGTTATCTGCCGCCCTTTCAGGGCTTACCAACCGTGGATGGTGGCCGAGACACCCATGACGGTGGCGAGCGTTGTGAGGATGGCAATGCCAACCTTGATGAGGAACTGTACAAGCTTCTTGTTGTCCATTGTCGTAGATGATTTTAGTGTTGATAATCGTGTTGTAAAGCAACGCGGTGACCAAACAAGCCACCGCGTAAAGAGAGAGATTCAGGTTTCGCATTTGCTCCCCATCCCTTTAGGAGTAAAGGAGTAGAGGAGATATGGAGGTGAGGTAGAATAGAACGTCGCCGAATGAGCTTCTTTTTGCTGTATCCCAGATCAGTAGAGGTATTCTACTTTACCTCCTCATCTCCTTACCTCCTCATCTCCTCACCCGGAGGAGTGTTTAGCCGTTGCCGTTGCCTTCGTCGTTGTCGTCGGGCGTGGCGTCCGAGGTAGCCGTCTTCGGCGCGTCGAGCGTCAAGTTGAGCTTGCCGCGGAGAATCTTCGACTTCAGGCCAGCCTTGACGCTGCGGTCGGGGCTGAAGCGGAGGACGGCACCAGTGATGTTGGAAGCCGTGAGGTCCTCAGCGGAGGCGGCGCCCTTGCTCTTCAGTGCGATGGAGAAGGTGCCGAGGCCGTTGAGCTTCACCTTCTTCGAGTCCTTGAGGACCTCGACCATGCACTTGTTGAACTTACGGAGGACGCCGTGGACCACATCGTCGGTCCATACGGAGCCGTGCTCCATGATGTGATCGGCCATCGCGTCGATGTCCATCACGTCGTCGTACTTGGCGCGTGCAAACCATGCGCCCTCTTCGGGGGTCAGCTTGTTAGTGACCTTGACCTTCTGATAAAGAGTCTTTGCCATAGGTTTAAAAATTTAGAGAGTTAATACTGCGTTTGTTGTTGCATCCGGATTGCGCTGCAAAGGTACGACAAAAAAGAGCCGAAATCAAGGTTTTGCCCCCTCGCCGAAAATCCATTTTTTATATAGACATCAAGACAAGAAGACAATGAGACAAGTAGACAATGATGAACACCACCTCTTGACAACAATGCGCAGCCGCTCCCCTCCCTGTAAGGGGAGGGGTTAGGGGTGGGGTTTGTATCTCCTCCCACACACGACATCTTCTTATAAAACAACGAATTTAGACGAATTTCACGAATTTCACGAATTTAAACGAATTTCACGAATTCCACGAATTTAAACGAATTTCACGAATTCCACAAATGAAAACAAGTTTCACGAATTCCACAAATGAAAACAAGTTTCACGAATGACACGAATTTCCTACGCACAGGCGATCGCCGCTTGCGGCGACAATTCGTGTCATCAATGATAATTCGTACAATTCGTGATATTCGTCTAAATTCGTTGTTAAAAAGAAAAAATGTAATAAGGTGGCGGCATCGCCTTTCCGCGAACTACGGCGGTAGCAAATTCTTCACTCTTCACTTTTCACTCTTCACTTAAAAGGCGGTAGCAAATTCTTCACTCTTCACTTAAAATGAGATTTGTTTGGCGGTTTGGGAAATAATGTGTACCTTTGCGCCATGTCTTACGATGCATTGTGCATCATAAATTGTGAATTATGAGATTGAATCGCATTTTACTGCTGTTGGCCGTCCTCGTCATGACGATGACGGCATGGGCTGAGAAGCAGACGGCCCAACTGGAGCGTGTGACCATTTTCACCAATGGCGCACAAGTTGTGAGAACCAAAGCCGTCAGCGTGCAGGCCGGCGAGCAGACCATCACCTTCACAGGCATGTCGCCCTACATGGACACGAACAGCCTACAGGTGAAGGCCACGGGACGCCTCACCGTGCTCGGCGTCAGTCACCGCACGGCGCAGGCTGACAGTGCCTCGCGGTCGCAGGCCCTGAAAAAGGCGGAGCAAGACGTGGAGGACGTGGTGCGTAAGATTCAGCAGCTGAAGGACGAGCGCGACGTCATCAGTCAGCAGAACGAGCTGGTAAAAGCCAACTGCTCGGTGGCCGGTCGCACCGTGGCCACGCCCCTTGCTAATATCAAGGAGCTGAACAACTACTACGCCCAGGAGCTGCTTGCCCTGAAGAAGCGCGACCAGGCACTGGCCGAGCAGATTGCCGTGCTCGACAAGGAGCAGAAACGCAAGGAGCATACGCGCGACTCGCTGGCTCGGCAGAAAGCCCGCTATGTCACCGAGGTGGATGTCCGCGTGACGGCCCCACAGGCCGGGCGTGCCACGTTCCGCCTTACCTACTATGCCACCAACGCCAGCTGGTACCCCTCCTACGACATCGCCTCGGCCGGGACGGGTCAGCCCATGGACCTGAGCTACAAGGTGAACATCGTACAGAACACGAAGGAGGACTGGATGAACGCCGATGTCACCCTGTCGTCGGCTAACCCTAACCGCTCGAACGTGGCACCTACACTGAGCACCTATTGGCTCGACATCGAACGCCCCGTGGAATCTTACGCGGGTAGCATGAAGGGACGGGCGTCGTTGAGAAAAGAGGTGATGATGGACAGAATGGAGGCGCGCCCCATGATGGTGGAGAAACCCGTTGAAACAGAGGAGGAGGTTGAGAGCGATATCATCGAGGTGCGCCAGCAGCAGGCGCAGTTCGGCTACGAGTTCCATCTCGGACACCAGCTGTCGCTGCCCTCGCAGACGAAGGCGGTGACGACGGAGATTGCCCGTCACCAGCTGCCCGCCACCTATATCTATAAGTGCTACCCCAAGAAGGACAAGGAGGCGTTCCTCGTGGCTGACGCCACCGACTGGCAGCGCCTGAACCTGATGAAGGGCGATGCCAGCGTCTTCTTCGAGAATGCCTATGTGGGAAAGAGTATTGTCGACCCCTCGCAGGCCACCGACACCCTCCACTTCTCGCTGGGCCGTGACCCGTCGATCAGCGTGCAGCGCACGAAGGTGAACGAGTCGTCGACACGCCGATTCCTCGGCTCTAACCAGGAGCAGACCATTGCCTGGCGCATCACCGTGAAGAACACGCGCCGCGAGGCCGTCACGCTGCTGGTCTACGATCAGGTGCCCGTCAGTCGGAACGATGACATCACCGTCACCACCGAGGAGCTTAGCGGCGGTGTTTGCGATAAACAGACGGGCATCGTCAGCTGGCGGATGACCCTACAGCCCGGCGAGCAGCAGGAGCTGCTCCTGAAGTATAAGGCGAAGTACCCCAAGGGGTTGACGGTGGAGCTGGAGTGATATACTCGAATTGAGAATTGAGAATTGGGAATTGAGAATTGAGAATTGGGAATTGAGAATTGGGCTACGCCGCTTTTCATTGAACATTGAACATTGAGCATTGAACATTAGCTGCGCCAGTGTGGGCCGCGAATGTTGACGCCAGTAGGGGCAGGCCCGTCAGGGCCAGTGTCCTCGGCAATGCGATGCCACCTTATTTTATTTAAAGACAACATAAACAACAGGAACAATTTTTTAGGAAGAGAAAGAACAAGGACAACATCCTGGGCGCAAGCGCCCATCCAGGACAACGCAACGGAGGGAAAGGCCGCCAGTGTTCGAGGACAGGCGATACCACCACCTTATTATATTTTTTCTTTTTAACAACGAATTTAGACGAATATCACGAATTGTACGAATTATCATTGATGACACAAATTGTACGAATTATCATTGATGACACAAATTGTACGAATTATCATTGATGACACAAATTGTACGAATTATCATTGATGACACAAATTGTACGAATTATCATTGATGACACAAATTGTCGCCGCAAGCGGCGATCGCCTGTGCGTAGCAAATTCGTGTAATTCGTAAAACTTGTTTTCATTTGTGTCATTACTGCGTTCCTTGTGGGTCTTCGACAAATCTCGTGAAATTCGTTTAAATTCGTGAGATTCGTATTCATTCGTGAGATTCGTGTCATTAGCTTAAATTCGTTGTTTTATAAGAAAATGTTGTGTGCGGGAGAAAACACAAACCCCACCCCTAACCCCTCCCCTTACAGGGAGGGGAGCGGCTGCGCATTGTTGTCTAGAGGTGGTGTTCATCATCATTGTCTTGTTGTCTTGGTGTCTTGTTGTCTTGGTGTCTTTATCCGCGATGTTGTTGTGGATGGGCGCTTGCGCCCAGGATGTTGTCCTTGTTCTTTCTCTTCCCAATAAGTTGTTATTGTTGTTAGTGTTGTCTTTAAATAATAAGGTGGCGGCAATGCTTGTCCGCATAATACGGCAGCAAATTCTTCATTCATCATTCTTCATTCTTCACTGACTTCCTTAGTTAAACACAAAAAATAGCGTGAATTCTTGCAAAAACATTTGTTTTTCTCATTTTTTTTGTCTACTTTTGCACTTTGAAAGGTAAAAAGCGTAAGGTATGCAAATCAATAGTCATCTGTCGCGGCTCATAGCCGATGTGGCGGCTCACTACGGTGACCGCGAGGCACTCATCTACAAGGACTTCGGTGGCAAGGAGTGGAAATCGTGCTCATGGAACACGTTCGCCGAGCGTGTGCGCCAAGTGTCGAACGCCATGCTCAACATGGGTGTCGGCGTGCAGGAGAACATCGGTGTGTTCTCGCAGAACTCTGTGCAGTATCTGTTCACCGACTTTGGGGCGTGGGGCATCCGGGCGGTCACCATCCCGTTCTATGCCACCAGCTCGGAGCAGCAGATACAGTTCATGATCAACGACGCGAAGATTCGTTTCCTCTTTGTCGGCGAGCAGCAGCAATACGAGAAGGCGCGGCGCGTCTTCGCCACCTGTCAGACGCTGCAGCGCATCATTGTCTTTGACCCGCTGGTGACCATCGCCGAGGGTGACAAGACGGCCATCCACTT
The DNA here is from genome assembly GCA_017417465.1 of Prevotella sp. Taxonomy (GTDB): domain Bacteria; phylum Bacteroidota; class Bacteroidia; order Bacteroidales; family Bacteroidaceae; genus Prevotella. Next base: position 6,208 of record JAFPZD010000049.1, read on the forward strand.
CGATGACTTCCTGCGTCTGGGCGATGGGCTGCCACGCCAGAGCGAGGTGGAGAGCCTGCAGCAGCAGGCATCGTGGGACGACATCGCCAATATCCTTTACACCAGTGGTACGACGGGTGACTCGAAGGGTGTCATCCTGACCTGCGGACAGTACCACGCCGCCTTCGTGGCCAACCATGAGAGCGTGCCCGTGACGCCTCAGGACCGCATCATGAACTTCCTGCCGTTCACCCACGTCTTTGAGAAGGGCTGGAAGATACTGTGCATCACTGAGGGCTGCACGCTCATCGTGAACACCTATCCGCAGGAGGTGCAGCAGTCGATGCGCGAGACGCACCCCACGTGCATGTCGAGTGTGCCCCGTTTCTGGGAGAAAGTCTACATGGGTGTGATGGAGAAGATTGAGAACAGCAGCGCCGTGCAGCGCAAGCTGTTCGAGCATGCCCTTGCCGTGGGCCGCAAGCACAACATCGAGTATGTGGCCAAGGGCAAGCGCCCGCCACTGGCCCTCCACTTGGAGTATGAGATGCTGAATAAGACTGTCTTCTCGCTTGTGCGCCGTGAGCTGGGACTTGAGAACGCCCACTTCTTCCCCACGGCGGGTGCCACCGTGTCGCACCATGTCGAGGAGTTCGTCCATGCCATCGGCATCAACATGATGGTGGGCTACGGACTCACTGAGAGTCTTGCCACCGTCAGCAACGACCACCTCGGCGAGCCGTACACCGTGGGCAGCGTCGGGCGGCCCATCAGCAGCATCAGCATCCGCATCAGCGACGAGGGCGAGATACTGCTCAAGGGTCCCACCATCACCCGAGGCTACTACAACCGCGACGACCTGACGCGACAGGCGTTTACCGAAGACGGCTATTTCCGCACGGGCGACTCAGGCTATCTCGAGGATGGCGAGCTCTTCCTGAAGGAGCGCATCAAAGACCTCTTCAAGACCTCGAACGGCAAGTATATCGCTCCGCAGATGGTGGAGTCGAAGCTGCTTGTTGACAAGTATATCGACCAGGTGGCCGTCATTGCCGACCAGCGTAAGTTCGTGTCGGCGCTCATCGTGCCTGAATACCGACTGCTGGAGGAGTATGCACGCGATCACCACATCACTTTTACCGATCGTCGCGACCTCTGCCAGAACAAGCAGATCAACGACATGCTGCGCGACCGCATCGACACGCTGCAGCAGCAGCTGGCGCACTACGAGCAGATCAAGCGTTTCACCCTGCTGCCGCAACCCTTCTCGCTGGAGCGTGGCGAACTTACGAACACCCTGAAAATCAAGCGCCGCGTGCTCAACGAGAACTATAAGCGCGAGATTGACAAGATGTACGAGGAGAGTTGAGAATTGAGAGTTGAGAGTTGAGAACTGAGAATTAGGCTGCGCCGTCCCTGCTACGCGAGTTGAAAGTTGAGAAGGGACTTTGGCTGAAAGCGGCTAAATGGTCTGGTGCGAGATGAGGTTCATGAACTCCTGACGCGTCTTGGCCTGACTGAAGGCACCGCTGAACTCGCTGGTGGTGGTGATGGAGTTCTGTTTCTCGACGCCTCGCATCTGCATGCACATGTGGCGTGCCTCGACGACGACCATGACACCTAAAGGATGGAGGGTCTCGTCGATGCACTGGCGTATCTGCAGCGTCATGCGCTCCTGCACTTGCAGGCGGTGACTGAAGATATCGACAACACGGGCAATCTTCGACAGGCCCGTGATGTAGCCGTTAGGGATGTAGGCCACATGGACCTTGCCGTAGAAGGGTATCATGTGGTGCTCACAGAGCGAGAAGAAGTCGATATCCTTGACAATAACCATGTGAGAATAGTCCTCCTTGAAGAGGGCGTCGGTGAGCACCTTGTGGGCGTCCATGCTGTAGCCGCGCGTCAGCACTTGCATGGCCTTGGCCACGCGCATGGGGGTCTTCTGCAGTCCTTCGCGCTCAGGGTCTTCGCCGAGCAGGGTGATGATGTCTTTGTAGTGGGCGGCCAGCTCATCGAGGCCTTCGCGGTAATCTTGGTCGGTGGTCATGGTAGGGGGAAGATTAAAGATTAAAGATTAAAGATTAATGATTAGAGATTAAAGATTAGAGATTAATCGTAGACAGTGACTCTGGTTTTAATGATGTTAGCGGAGTTGAAGCCCAACTTGCGGATTTCGGAAAGCATGGCCTTGGCTTCTTCGCGGGTGCGGAAGTTTCCTACGCGGCAGGTCCAGCGTGGGTTGTCGTATTGTGTGTAGACCGACTCGGAGGGAAACATCTGCTTGATGGCGCTGGCCGTCTGCTCAGCCTTCTGCTTGTCGCGGCGTGAACTGCCGCCGGCGAAGGCCTGCACGCGGTAGCCAATGATTTTGTGGGGCCTGCCAATGTTGATGATGCTAACAGTGTCGTTGGTAGCCTCCTTGGCGACATCCTTGGTAGCCTCCTTAGCCTCCTCTTTCTTGGCGGTGTTACTCTTTTCAGGAGCCGTGGTCGTCTTGTTCTCCTCGGGGGTAGTGACGACGGGCTTCTTGGGCTGCTCCTGCTTTGGGCCGTTCACCAGGTTGTCGATAGCCTGGCTCTGGTGAATGGTTATCGTTCCCTCACCTCTGCCGCTCTTCTGGAGCCGCTGTGTGAAGGTCTGGGCAGATAAAGGTAAAAGAGTAAAAAGGCAAAACGGTAAAACCATCCATGCCTTTAAGATGACCCGATGTCTGTTCCTGTTGTGAATCATGTTCTTACGCGTTATACTTTAGGAGGTGAGGAGGTGAGGAGGTGAGGAGGAAGAGGAGGTAGAGGAGGAAGAGGATGGTAGAGGAGTTGTGGAGTTGAAGAGTTGTGGAGTTGAGGAGGTAAAGTAGAATAGACCTCAGAGTAGTGGAGGTGTTCTACTTTACCTCCTTTTCTCCTTACTCCTTACTCCTTTTTTCCTTTACTCCTTTACCTCCTCATCTCCTTTACCTCCTCAACTCCTCATCTCCTTATTCCTACTTAAAGGCGTCGATGATGCCCTTGAAGTCGGCGCACTTCAGAGAGGCACCGCCAATGAGACCACCATCGATGTCGGGTTTGGCGAACAGCTCGGGGGCGTTCGAAGCCTTGCAAGAACCACCGTAGAGGATGGTGGTGTCGTCGGCCACAGCCTCGCCGTACTTCTCGGCGATGATGCTGCGGATGTAGGCGTGGATCTCCTCAGCCTGCTCAGCCGTAGCGGTCTTGCCTGTGCCGATGGCCCAGATGGGCTCGTAGGCGATGACGATCTTGCGGAAGTCCTCCTCGGGGAGGTTGAAGACGCTGCCCTCGAGCTCGGCTTTCACCACCTCGTTCTGCTTGCCTGCCTCACGCTCGTCGAGGCTCTCGCCGATGCAGAAGATAACCTTCAGCCCATGCTTCTGTGCCAGCAGCACTTTTTCGCGCAGAATCTCGGGCGTCTCCTTGTAGTACTCGCGACGCTCAGAGTGTCCGAGGATGACATACTGTGCACCCGTCGAGCGCACCATCTCGGCGCTCACCTCACCAGTGAAGGCACCCTTCTCCTTGTCGGCGCAGTTCTCAGCACCCAGACCGATGATGTCCTGGTCGAGGAACTGGGCGATGCTGGCCAGATGGATGAACGGTGTGCAGATGACGACGCCGCAGTTGGGCTTGTCAGCTTTCAGGGTCTCGTTGAGCTCTTTGGCAAGAGCGATGCCGTCCTGGAGGTTCATGTTCATTTTCCAGTTACCGGCTACAATCTTTTTTCTCATAATTCTTTTTGTTTATTTGGGGTTAATGGTTTGGACTGGTTTGGACTAGTTTTTATAGTCTGACTAGTCTGACTAGTCTTACTAGATTTACTATGAGGCTCGACCTTCTTTTTGCGACGGAGCCAGTGGGTCCACATCCAGAGGCGGTCGGCAATGACGAGGAGTGCCAGCGGCAGCACGAACCATAACAGCAGACCCAGGATCTTGCCAGGCACGGAGTCGTTGCTAAGGTGGCCTATGGGCAGCTGCTCCAACGGTTGGGTGAACTGCTCGTCGGTGATGACCGGCAGGCGGTTGTGGCTCCACTTCTGGATGACGGTACCGTTGTGCAGCAACAGCAGACCAGGGTTCGAGCGGATGACGGTCTTCAGTGTTGTCTCGTCGGTCTGGCAGAAGGGATATTCGGCACCCGTGATGTCGCGCCAGTGGGCAATGGCCTTCTCAGTGCTGGCGGTGAGGCAGTAGAATGGGTAGCGATGCTCGCGGCTGTACTCGTAGAGCTCGTTGATCTGGTCGAGGCGGGCATCGTCGGCCTGCTCCAGATGAGGTGAGACGAGCAGGAAGACGTAGCCGTCGTAGTTGAGGACATCCTCCGTCAGGTCGTCGCCCTCGGCCGTCAGCATGCTGAAGTCGTGGATAGGTGGCACGTAGCCCTCGCTTGTCTGCACAGTCTTCGAGTCGATGAACGTCCATGTGGAGTCAGGGTAGTTGTCGAGCGTGAACTCCTGCCGCACCCCATCTTTCTCCATGATAAACGTTGTCTCGAACTGTGGCTGCTCGGCGCCCTCGGGCACCTCCATGCCCTCGCGGATGCTGGCTCCCACATGGTAGGGGCGGAAATCGAACTGCGGACGGTCGTAGAGACTCCACAGCGAGATGGCGAGGATGAAGAGAATGGAGTAGTTGATGACAATCCACTGGTTCGACTTGCTGACGAAGCGGAACATCTCGCGCGGCCACCATGCCACGATGACGGCGGCAATGAGCAGCACCACGTTCTTCCAGAATGTCTGCCAGTTGGTCAGCACCACGGCGTCGCCGAAGCAGCCGCAGTCGCTGATGGGGTTGGCAAGCGCCAGCCAGAGCGTCAGCGGCGTCATCACCGCCATGATGAGCAATACCAGCCGTGACGTCAGGCGCCGCCGGATGGCGAACAGCAGGAAGATGCCAAGACAGAACTCTACGGCCGACTGGGCAACGGAGGCGCCCAGCGTCACGATGTCGGGCAGCAGACCGCCCATGCCCATCGCCTCGAGATAGTCCTGAATCTTATACTGTGTGCCTAGCGGGTCTACAGCCTTCACAAATCCCGATAGGATAAACACGAAGGCCAGCACCAAGCGGCAAATATTGACTAACAGACGCCTCATCGATTCTACTTTACCTCCTTTATTCCTCTACTCCTTTACCTCCTAATTTTATCAGTCCGAACACCGCGTAGTTGATGATGTCCATCAGGTTCGAGTCGACGCCCTCGCTGGCCTTGAGGCTTTCGCCTTTCGTCGCCAGGTCTTCAATCTCCTTGATACGCTCGATCTTGGTGAGAATGAGGTCGGTGTAAGAGCTGACACGCATGCCTCGCCACGCCTCGTCGTAGTCGTGGTTCTTACGCTTCATCAGCTCCAGGGCCTCTTGCGCGTACCTATTATATAATATAAGCGCCTCGTCGTTGGTGATGTCCACCGTGTCAGCGAAGCCTTTCGCCAACTGTATCAGTCCGATGATGCCGTAGTTTACAAGGGCCATGAACTCCGGACGGATGCCCTCGCCGACGAGCGACTCGCCAGTGATCTCGAGCTGCCGGATGCGCTTAGCCTTGATGAACAGCTGGTCGGTGAGCGACTGTGGGCGCAGGATGCGCCATGAGGCTCGGTAGTCGTGGAGCTTCTTCTTGAAGATGTCGCGACATTCACCGACGGCGGCGTCGAACTGTGCGTTTGTTTTCTCGAATCTGTCCATAATCGTCTGCAAAGGTACGAAAAGAATTTTGAATTCTGCGTGTTGGAGGTTGATTATTTTTTCTCAGTGGTTAAAGGGCGTTAAACGACGCCGCATTCTTCACTTTTCACTCTCTACTTTCTCCTCCCCTTCGGGGAGGCTGGGTGGGGTCTCACTCTCTACTTTCTCCTCCTCTTCGGGGAGGCTGGGTGGGGTCTCACCCTTCACTTTCCTGATGTACTTTATTTTGGCACCTAACGTCTCCCACTGCACTTGCAGTGAGTCGCGATGAGCGCGCAGACGGTTCAGCCGCACCACCTCTGGCGACTGGTCGTTGAGGCGTGTGGCATTCTTCATCACCCACTGGTGCAGTGCGTCGTGCTCTGCCTTGGCGACCTCTAAGAGGCTGTCGACCTGTGCCAGCTCCTGTTGGGAAGCCAGCAGTGTGGAGTCTTGTTTATGCTTCAGTGCTGCTTTGCGCGCCTCGATCTCGGCCCGGCGCGAGCCGCCCGTGCATGCTGCCGCCAGTGCAGCGACGACGAGTAGTATTGCTGTAATATGTCTCATACCGTCGGCAAAGGTACAAAGAAAATCTGAATTACAAGTACCTTTGCCCAAAAAATGCTATCTTACGATGTGTAAATGCCATACTTACGACGTGTAAATGCCATACTTACGACATGCTAATGCCATACTTACAGCCCGCTCTCAGAGACGACAGTTGGCATAAGACGCTTTTGAGGTCTTATGCCAACTGCCTAATTACTCCGTTTTTCAGTGTTTCTACATCGCGACAAGTGACTTTTCGTTTCCTTGCGTACGCATCATCTCTGTGTCAGGAAACCGTTCATATAGAAGGGCAGCTCCGTCACTTCCACCTCCCAGGCCAGTTGGTATGGCTTCCCTTCGTCGTCACGCTGATAGCAGGAGATGTGGTTCACCGAATCGTCGGGCAGTAACGTATAGGTCATCTTCTCAATAGCCTTGTCGAAATCGCCCGACGTGGCATTCCAGCGGCTGTATTCCACGCTGTACATGTCGGCCATGAGGTTGAAGTCGTAGCGACCGAGAAGGTGCCATTCGCCATCGTTCCAAACAGACGTGATGCGGCTGTTCAGCATGCCATCGGCAGCATAGTCATACTCATAGCGGCAGACGGGCTCCAGCGAGACGTCGCCCCTGCGCATGTTCTTCTTCTTGTAGACGTACATCGTGGTGATGTTGCCTGCTTCATCGCGGTCGGCATTGTAGGCAAACTTCTTTCCGCTCTCCACGATGGACTGCTCATAGACCTTGTTGATAGTTGCTGAGGTCATCACTTGTGCCTTCGTGGCCATGGTGGCGAGGCACATCATCGAACAAATAACTAACTTTTTCATAATGGTTGCTTGTTTTTAATTCAACGTTTTACCCGTTAGACACACGTGGGGGCGTTTTTACTACACTGCCGGCGTAATGTTTAGTATCTTTTCACAATTCCCGTTTCGTCTGCCTCTTTTGTAAACGTTGGACGACCATTATGAGCGAAAAGTTGCAACGCAACAACTTTTCACTTTTCACACTTCATATTTCACTTCCTAAGTTCCATGTCAATCAGCAGGACAGCCGTTTCAGAGGCTTCCTTGGGATCATCTTTGGGCTTCCACGCCACGACGAAGCGGACGGAGGCGGAAGTGACATGATAACCCCTGTCGTGCCAGACGGAGAGCGTGTTTTGCATGCTCACAGAGAGCTTGGCGACGGCACGCCTGTTGGGAACCGTGTAGAAATAGCCGTCTTCGAAGGTGAGGGCGTCGCCACTCTGCAGGGCCAGCACCTCATGCTTGATGTTCTTGAAAAAGCCAAGGAAAACGTCCTTGTGCGAGAGCTGGAGCACAATCTCTTCGGGCAGCGGATAGTGGTTACGGTCCTCTCGATGACTGTCGGCAGGCAGCCGCGCAAAGAGGTCACCGTTGGTATGGACAAAGAGACGGTTTCTGGCTCGAGTCATGCCAACATAGTAACGCCGAAATAGATGCTCGTCTTTCTGATAGCTGTCGGCGATGAGCATATAGACATCGTCGAACTCATGACCCTTCGCCTTGTGGATGGTTGATACGATAACCTCGGCATTAAAGTCGCAAAAATCCTCTACCGACGATTCGAAAACAAACTCCCACAGGTCGGTGCGATACTTAGCGCGGTTGGTCTGTTCGAACAGCTCGATGCAACGCTTCAGATAGGAAAGGCTCTGGCTGTTGCCGTATTTCTCGAAAGTGGCACGCTTCGCCTGCTCCCACAGCTCGTCGGGGATGAGTGGTGTGGTGGCACGCTTCGCAATATAATTCAACAAATACTTTGTTTCAGCGAGGTTCGAGAAACGGAAACCGTCAGTCGATTGCACCAGCTTGCTTTGAATGCCGTTCCTGCGTAGCAGTGCCACGAGAATGACGGCCTCCTCGTTCGTCTGGGTGAGCACCGCCACGGTTTTGCTAGGCTCTGTGCGATGACTGATGAGCTGTTCGACCAGTGGCAAAAACAGATGCTGCGACACATGGTGCGTTACCTCTACACGACCCACTTCGTTGCGCACGGCAGCGATGGGCGTTGTCTTCATCCGCCTGCCGATACCCGTTGCAAAGGCATTGGCGAAATCGACAACACGGTGTGAACTGCGATAGTTGTCGGTCATTTCAATGAAGCGGCTGTTAGGTTCTTGCGAGAGCCGGTAGAGATATTGGGAGTCGGAACCACGAAACTCAAAGATGTTCTGGTCGTCGTCGCCAACAGCTATCACGCGCATGCCTTCGTTGTTGTCCATCAGCGCCTTCACCAGCGCAAACTCCTCGCTGCTCATGTCCTGGGCCTCGTCGATGACCAGCACCGTCTTTCCGATCTTGTTAGGTTCCACTTCGCCCTGATGGATCATCTCCGTAGCGCGTGCCACCACGTCTTTCGCGTCCTCCAGGTTGCCTACGCGCCCCAGGAGGTCGAAACTATAGGCATGGAAGGTCTTGATGTCCACATAATGGGCCGACTCGCCTATCAGTGCTATCAGTCGCTGTTTGAACTCCGTGGCCGCCGTCCGTGAAAAGGTGAGCATCAGCAGCTGCTCGTGCTTCACGTCCTCAAGCAAGAGCAGTGATGCCAGCTTATGCACAAGAACACGCGTCTTCCCGCTTCCTGGAGCAGCCGCCACGACGATGCAGCGGGACTCCTTGTCAGCGATGATCTCCCTTTGCCGCTCCGACAGCTGTGCAAAGAGCTTCTTGTATTTTGCTGGTGTGATGTTCCGTTGTATGTCCTTACTGCGTTCACCCTTGAAATACTTTGAAATGAAGTGCTTATAGTCTATCTGGAAATAGTCCTGCACAAACTGCTGAGCTGCCCTATAGTCGCGAACCATCAGGTTGGCATATTCGCCCACGATGTGGACCTGCTGAATCTTCTGGCGATAGAATTCATCGAGCATGCGGTAGTCGTCCTTCTTGTAGCTCAGTTTCATGTCCTTTAGCCGTTGGATCGACATGGCATTGTAGAGCACCATGAAACCACCATCGAGTTTCAGCACCCCGATGCTGGACAGGTAGAGAAGTGCCTCCTCCAACTCGTCTATCTGTACATTGCCCAATGAGCCGAAGAGTGACTGGCCATCGGCCTTGAGCCTGGTCTGCAATTCCACGATAGAGAACTGTACAGGCAGGGGACCCTGCTGCCCCTGTTGCCCCTGTTGCGCCTGCTGGCTATAGAGCCACTGCAGGGCAAAGCGGCAGATGTCGTAGCGCTGCTCGCTGCGCTTGACGGTCGTGTCCATGTCAGCCTGTCGCGTCATCTTGATGTTACGTGCAGGGTCTTCCTGCTTGCGGATATAACCCTTCACGGTGAGGAAGTAGAGCAGCGTACGGATGCTTTTCTCGTTCGACGAGGTGACACCACCGTTCACGGCGGCATCGTTCAGCTGTTTGGAGGAAATGACCAGGCTGCTGTCAGGGATAAGCTTCAGTACAAACCGCTCGAGCTTGATGAAACGCTCCAGCGAAAGCATGGCTTTGCGTTCAGAGTCAGTCAGCCAGGCCGTGATGTCCTTGCTGTCGGCCAGTATGCCCTCCTGTCGCATGCGTACCACGGCCGACACCACCTCGCTGCGGCTCAGTCCGAGGATGTCGGCCAGATAGTCGACGCGCGACTCTGCCTCAGCATCCTGCGCCTTGGCGATGTGCTTCTGCGAGATGAGCGATTTGATGATACGGACAGCCTTCTCACGGTCCTCATTGTCGAAGAGTACTGACTCCGTGATGCGCTGCCGTGCCTCGTCCATGTTCCTGACGGTGATGCCTGTGGCATAGACATGCGGCATGTTGGTACCTCGTTCTAAATAGCCCGCCTGTTCCAGGGCTGCGATGGCTGTGCGCACACGGGTTTCGATGTCGGGCACGCTGTCGTTCCATCCTGCCTGGCGGGCAATCTCCAACGACGAACAGCTCACCTGCGGACGTTGACGGGTCATCCGTTTTACGGCCATCCACACCTGTTGAATCTCGCTGATGCTGAGCTTCGTCTGGTTCAGCAGCACGAAGTGCTTGTCCAGGTCGTTGTCACTGTAGAGCACATAGCAGCGGGCACTGAGCTGTGGGTCGCGGCCTGCGCGCCCAGCCTCCTGCACATAGTTCTCCAGCGAATCGGAGATGTTGTAGTGCACCACAAGCCCCACATCCTTCTTGTCCACACCCATGCCGAAAGCCGAGGTGGCCACGATGATGCGTACGCGGCCCGACATGAACTCGTCCTGATTCTGCACCTTCTCGTCAGTGTCCATCTTGCCGTTGAAGGGCAGGGCACGATAGCCGTCGCGTGTCAGTCGGGCTGACAGCTCATGCGTGCGACGGGTACGCGCCACGTAGACGATGGTCGGACAGTCGTATTCAGACAGCAGTGCTCGCAGCTTCTGGTATTTGTCTTCGTCGGTGTCGGCATGAACGACGGCGTAGTGCAGGTTTGTACGCGTAGCCTTCGAGGCATACAGCTCCAGGTTCAGGTAGAGTGTCTGTTTGAAGTAGTCGCAGATGTCTTGTATCACCTTTTGCTTGGCCGTGGCCGTGAAGCACGAGACGGGAATGGTCTGTCGGCAGCCTTTCTTCTGCTGGTATTCGCGTATGAACTTGCCAATGTAGAGGTAGTCAACGCGAAAGTCCTGGCCCCAGGACGAGAAGCAATGTGCCTCGTCGATGACGAAGCGCACCACATGGCGAGCCAGCAGAATCTTCTCGATGGTCTTCGAGCGAAGCATTTCTGGGGATATATATAATAAGGAAGCTTCGCCGTCCTGCACCCGCTGGATGGCTAAGGAACGCGTGATGGGGTCGAGCAGTCCGTTGATGGTCACGGCATCGGTGATGCCACGCTCTGCCAGGCTGTCCACCTGGTCTTTCATTAGCGACTGCAGGGGTGAGATGACCACCGTCAGTCCGTGCACCGTGCGACCTGCCATCAGCGCTGGCAGCTGGAAAGTGAGCGACTTGCCGCCACCTGTCGGAAAGATAGCCAGCAGCGAACGGCCCTCGACGGCTGCCTGTGCCGCCCGTTCTTGCAGTGGCTCGCCCTCGTAAGTGCGGAAGTGATCGTAGCCGAAGAACGCCTTTAGGTTCTGGTGGATGTCTAGGAAGCGGTTGCAGTACTCACAGTCAGGCTCCTTGCAATGACGCTGCCGCAGGATGCCCATTACATACTCCACGCCAGGATAGTTGTGGAGCACCCAGCCAGGGGTGATGGATCGATAGTCGGTGGTGTCGATGAGCGACAGGGCGTAGGCCAGCTCCACAGGGAACTGCTCGGCTAAAGCGCCAACGTCGGCATACTGGCAGATGCGTCCTTTGTATTCGTTCCAAATCAGGGGCGACACGTTCGCGCTTGGGCACTCGGCACCTGCCATGTCCAGAAAACCCTGAAATTCGCTCTTGCCATCGAGCAGGGCAGTGAAGATGCGGCGCTTCCTGTCGGGCAATGCCTGCCAGCAGGCCAACTCGTCCATGAGCAGGTCGCAAGCCTTCTCGCAGTCGTTGACAGGATTGTTCATCTGCTCAATCATCAGTTTGTCGTCTTTCAGTAGCCTGTGATAAGGGCGTTCTGGAAAGAGCAGCGGCGACAGATAGAGCGTATCGACCAACAGCTTTGGGGTGGCTACGTCGTCGAACAAGTATCGCGCATCATGCTGAATGATATTGTGCCCACAGACATAGTCCACGTCGCGAAGAAAGTCCATCAGTTGCTCCTTGGAGCCACCGTGGTATATGGCGCCGTCGTCACGCAAAGCGCCAATGTCATGGATTCGTTGGTCGCTCACCCCGACCTCCACATCCACGACAGCCCGGTGAGCATCCCTGCTTTCTTCTACCATTCTGTCGGCTTTTTGATGGTTTACGGTGCAAAGGTACAAAATAAAAATGTAATAACCTTTCGGCGTCTGCATTTTTTTTTGTACTTTTGCACCCGCAAACGAAGTGAATGATTCATGAAGCTATATTCAGACGATGAACTGGCGGCGCTGCTCGACCAGGATATATTCCGTAAAATCAGTGAGGCGGCCGACCACCTTGGCGTAGAATGCTACGTGGTGGGTGGCTATGTTCGCGACATTTTTCTGGAGCGCCCCAGCGACGACATCGACGTGGTTGTCGTGGGCAAGCCTCACTCCCTCACTCCCTCTACGAATGGCGAGGGGGAGCATCGGAAGCGCGAAGAGGTAAGTGTGGGTATCGAAGTGGCCAAGGAGCTGAAGCGCATGCTGGGTCGAAAAGCCCATCTCTCTGTGTTTAAGAACTTTGGGACGGCGCAGGTGAAAATCAGGGAGGAGTTAGGAGTTAGAGATGAGTTAGGAGTTAGGAGGGAGGAGTTAGGAGTTGGTAATCATACCTCTCAGTTCTCACCTCTCAGTTCTAAGTTCATAGAAGTTGAGTTCGTAGGTGCACGTCGTGAGAGCTACAGCCACGATTCGCGGAAGCCCATCGTGGAGGATGGTACGCTGGAGGACGACCAGAATAGGCGCGACTTCACGATCAATGCCATGGCCATCTGTCTGAACAAAGAGCGCTTTGGTGAGCTCGTAGACCCCTTCAACGGCCTTGCTGACCTGGAAGACGGCATCATTGCCACACCCCTCGACCCTGACATCACTTTCAGCGACGATCCGCTGCGCATGATGCGCTGCATCCGCTTTGCCACCCAGCTGAACTTCCAGATTGAGGATGCCACCTTTGAGGCCCTTGAGCGCATGGCCGACCGCATTAAGATTGTCAGTGCCGAGCGCATCAGCGTGGAGCTGAACAAGATCATCATGGCAAAGCACCCAAGTCGCGGCTTCGTTGACCTGCAGCGCTGTGGCCTGCTTAACATCATCCTGCCCGAGCTCGCTGCCCTCGACATTGTGGAACAGCGCAACGGTCGTGCCCATAAGAATAACTTCTACCACACACTCGAGGTGTTGGAGAACATCTGTCGAATTGAGAATTCGGAATTGGGAATTGAGAATTCGGAATTGGGAATTGAGAATTCAGAATGTCGAATTGAGAATTCGGAATTGAGAATTGAGAATTTAGAATTAGGAATTGAAAATTATGATTACCTTCAAGGCGAAAAAGGCGTCAGCAAGACTAATCATAATTCTCTATCCTCAACTCTCAATTCTCAACTCTCAACTCTCAATTCTCAACTCTCAACTCTCAATCCTCAACTCTCAACTCTCAATCCTCAATTACGTCGCCTTTATCTCCGTTGGGCTGCCCTGCTTCACGACGTTGGCAAGACGAAGACGAAGCGTTGGGACCCTGCCATTGGCTGGACCTTCCATAACCATAACTATGTTGGCGCAAAGATGGTGACGCAGATCTTCCGTCGTCTGAAGCTGCCCCTTGGAGCCGAGATGAAATATGTCGAGAAGCTCGTCGACCTGCACATGCGCCCCCAGGTGATTGCCGACAACGAAGTTACCGACTCTGCCGTGCGCCGTCTGCTGAACGATGCCGGCGATGACATCGACGACCTGATGACGCTGTGCGAGGCCGACATCACGTCGAAGAACGAGGTGAAGAAGCGCGTCTTCCTCGAGAACTTCCGTATGGTGCGTGAGAAGCTCACCGACCTTGTCGAGAAAGACTACAAACGGCTGCTTCAGCCCGTCATCGACGGCAACGAGATTATGGCACTTTTCGACCTCAAGCCCTCACGTGAGGTGGGTGTCCTCAAGCAAACTCTCAAGGATGCCGTCCTCGACAACCGTGTGGAGAACGAGCGCGAGCCACTGATGCAGCTGCTCATTGAGAAAGCACACCAGATGGGGCTCACGCCGCATCAGGCGTCATAGCACCGTTTGTCAACATTTAATAAAAAATGGGTGCAAGTGGCACGATTACCGTTTTTTTTTCGTACCTTTGCAGCCAAATGCGCAGTTGACAGATGACGTTCCGTGATGTGATAGGACAAGAAGAGGTACGCGACCGCCTGATTCAGATGGTCGCTGATGACCGTCTGCCCCATGCCCTGATGCTCTGCGGCCCCACGGGCTGTGGCAAAAAGGCACTGGCCGTGGCTTTCGGCTGCTTCTTGCTAGCACGGCGTACGACGTCACGACCTGCACCCTCGATGTTCGACGAGCCTGTGGCCGACGCCGCCCCTGCTGCCCCCCTGTCGCCCGACTTTGTGGAGACGCCGATGCTTCAGAAGCTGGAACACCCCGACCTCCACTTCACCTATCCCACCATCAAGCTGTCGTCGATGGGCAGCGACCACAAGCCCGTCAGCGACGACTTTGCCCGCCAGTGGCACGAACTGCTGATGCAAGGCCCCTACTTCTCTATGGACCAGTGGCTGCAGGCCATCGGCGCTGAGAATCAGCAGGCCATCATCACCGCTGGCGAGAGCGACGATTTGGTGCGCAAGCTCAGTCTTAAGTCGAGTCAGGGCGGTTACAAGGTGAGCATCGTCTGGCTGCCTGAGCGCATGAACATCGAGTGCGCCAATAAACTGCTGAAACTCATCGAGGAACCACCGTCGCAGACCGTTTTCCTGATGGTGTGCGAAGAGCCCGACAAGCTGCTTGAGACCATCCGCAGCCGTGTGCAGCGCATCGACGTCAAGGCCCTGCCTGCCGCCACCATTTGTCAGGCCCTCATCGAGCGCCGTGGCATCGACGAGCAGTCGGCACGCAGCATCAGCCGTCTGGCCAATGGCTCGTGGCTTCGTGCCCTCGACGAGCTGCAGGCAGGCACTGAGAACGAGGAGTTTCTCGACCTGTTCATCATGCTCATGCGCCTGGCCTACCAGCGCAAGGTGAAAGACCTGCGCAAGTGGAGCGACACGATGGCTACTTTCGGGCGTGAGAAGCAGCGCCGTTTCCTGACGTTCTTCCTCCGCATGGTGCGCGAGAACTTCGTCTATAACTTCCACGATGCAGAGCTCTGCTACATGTCGCAGAAGGAAGAGCAGTTTGCCAAGAACTTCGCACGCTTCGTCAACGAGGCCAACGTGCTGGAAATCTATGACTTGGCCAATCGTGTCATTCGCGACATCGGGCAGAATGCCAATGCGAAGATCGTCTTCTTCGACTTTGCCCTGCAGATGATCGTGCTACTGATTCAGAAGTGAGTGTAGACAACAGATAACGATACACATATAATATAAGAATACAATGGACCAAAAACAGAAAACCTACGAGATACGCACTGGCTGCGACCGCGGTCTTTGCAGTGCCGCCATCGGCCGTCAGGACCGCCAGCTGAACACCTACGACTGGCTGGCCGACGTGCCAGGCAACGACCAGACCACCGACCTCGTCGAGGTGCAGTTCAAGCACACCCGCAAAGGCTACTACCACAATGTCAACAATCTGCCGCTGAAGAAGGGCGACATCGTCGCCGTCGAGGCATCGCCAGGCCACGACATCGGCGTGGTGACGCTCACTGGCCGGCTTGTGAACCTGCAGGTGAAGAAGGCCAACCTGAAGTCGGAGGACGACATCAAGCGCATCTACCGTCTGGCACGCCAGATTGACATGGACAAGTTCCGTGAAGCAAAGGCACGCGAGCACGAGACCATGATCGAGAGTCGCGAGATTGCCAAGGGCCTCGGCCTGAAGATGAAGATTGGCGACGTGGAGTTCCAGGGCGACGGTCAGAAGGCCATCTTCTATTATATCGCCGACGAGCGTGTCGATTTCCGTCAGCTCATCAAGGACCTTGCCGCTGCCTTCCATGTGCGCATCGAGATGAAGCAGATTGGTGCACGTCAGGAGGCAGGACGCATTGGTGGCACTGGCCCCTGTGGCCGTGAGCTCTGCTGTGCCACGTGGATGAAGAACTTCGTCTCTGTCTCCACCTCTGCCGCCCGTTTCCAGGACCTGTCGCTCAACCCGCAGAAGCTCGCAGGCATGTGTGCCAAGCTGAAGTGCTGCCTGAACTACGAGGTCGACGACTACATGGAGCACGTCAAGGTGCTGCCCAACCGTGAGACGGTGCTGCAGACCATCGACAGCGACTACTTCTACTTCAAGGCCGACATCCTTGCTGGGCTCGTCACCTACAGCACCGACAAGCGTATCGCTGCCAACCTGGAGACCATCACTGCCCAGCGTGCCAAGGAGATCATCGAGATGAACCGCCGTGGCGAGAAGCCCGACGACCTGCAGCCGGCAGGGCAGCAGAAGAAGGCCGACGGCCCCATTGACCTCCTCGCTGGCGACAGCATCACCCGCTTCGACAAGGCGAAGAAGAAAAAGAAGAAGGCGAAGGCCGCCGCACATCCTGCCTCTCCCAAGAAGTCCCAAAAGCCGAAGGATGCCCCACAGCAGTCATAGACACATGCTCCCAGGCGCCTGCACGTCCCCCTCGCTCGGGTCTGCCGCGATGTTTAGGCGGCCCCGACAGCCCCTCGCTGCCCTCTGCCGCGTGGGGTGGTATGCGCTTTTCATCACGGTTGCACTGACCTTGTTCAGCTGCAACCGTCACACTGTCTATAGCCACTACGAGCCTGTGCCCGCCAGTGGTTGGCAGCTGACCGACACACTCCACTTTGACGTCGCCCTCTCGCCCATGGATAGGGAGCGGAATGGTTCGAATGGCACGTTGGAGGGAGTCCTCCATCTTTCACTTCGCACCACCAACGACTATCCTTACACCGACCTTACCGTCACCATTCGTCAGAACACCCGCGACCACCGTCTCACCTCCACCTGCCGCCTGACGCTTGCCGATAGCGAGGGCCGCACGATGGGCCGTGGTGTAAACCTTTATCAGTACACCTTCATTGTGCCCTGCCTCCCCATGGCCCCTGACGACACCCTCCACGTCGACGTCAGCCATGCCATGAAGCGCTTCCCCCTCCGTGGCGTCATCGACCTCGGCATCTCCATGTCCCTATAACGTTTAGGGTTTCCCCTCTTTTGATTTAGGCGTTTGCCCTTGTCTGAAAGGCAGGGACTTTGTACCTTTGCACCGTAGTAATCACCATAAATATATTTTACGACGATGAAAAGGACTATTCTTCTTACACTGCTCGCCATGCTCACTGTCATGACAAGCATCGCACAGCCACCACGCTATGGCTACGGTCAGCACAGACCACGAGGCGTTTACCATTCCAGCCCTGCGCCACGTTATGCCTCTCACGGCTCTTATCGCTCGCCTTACGACGTCTATTACGGCCTGCGCCTTGGCATGGGCGTCTCGACGGTGAGCTCCGACGATCTCTACCTCGATGGTGGCTCAGCCCGAACGGGCCTTAACTTGGGAGCCGTCGCTGGCTTCCAGCTGGTTCCTGCCACGCCATTCTATGTCGAGACGGGCCTGCTCTACACTGAGAAGGGTGGCAAGGGCAACTATAACGGCCCCTTCACCTACAGCCTGAACTACCTCGAGATGCCTCTCGTGCTGAAGTATCAGTACAACGTCGACCGGCTCACCAGTCTGCAGCCCTTCGTTGGCGTCTACGGTGCCCTTGGCGTCAGCGGCAAGATCAAGGATTTCGACCATCGGCATGCCGTCAGTGCCTTCGACGACGATGCCTTCCAGCACTTCGATGGTGGCTTGCGCTTTGGCTGCGGCCTGCAGTTCGACCTCCTCTATGCTGAGTTAGGCTACGACCTGGGGCTCGTCAACGTCTCTCGCGACTACTTTGGCGATGCACACACTGGCTCGCTCTTCGTCAATGTCGGACTGAACTTTTAAGGAGTAAGGAGTAAAGGAGGTAAAGGAGTAAGGAGGTAAAGGAGTAAGGAGGTAATGCGCGCTGTTTCGTCCTGTATGCCGCGTTGTTAACGCGGCTCCGCCTCCCCCTCCTCCGGCTCATGAGCCCTCCAGAATCTTCATGTACTCATCATAACTGATGTGGCGGCCGCCCATTGACTTGAAAAGCGGCGTCTCAAACTGGCAGTCGATGAAATGCCCGCCGATGCGCTCCATCGCCTTTGCCAGATAGATCAGCGCCAGCTTCGACGCATTGGGAACGAGCGAGAACATGCTCTCGCCAAAGAATGCCTTACGCAGCGTCACACCATAGAGCCCACCGACGAGCCGCCTGCCTTGCCCCTCCTTTGAGGCCGTTCCTTCGCGATGCTCGCCAGCCGCTGGTCGTTCCCATACCTCAATGCTGGCGGCATGGCCCAGGCGGTAGAGTCGGGTATAGGCCTCAATGATGTTTGGCCCCAGCCATGCACAGTTGTCCTCGTCACGTTGTTGCGCGGTTGAGCAGCCACGGATGACGCCCTCAAAGTCCTCGTTGCTGGTCACCTCATACTTGTCCTGACGCAGCAGTTGGCGCATGGAGTGGCTGATGTGTATCTCGTTGGGGAAGATAACGTAGCGGTCGAGTGGGCAATACCAGTGTGGCTCACTATCCATCTTAAACGCATACCATGGGAAGAAGCCATAGCTATAGGCCAGTAGCAGTCTGTTCGCCGACAGGTCGCCACCCACGGCCACCAGGCCATCGTCTTCTCCCCATTGCGGATTGGGGAACCACAGTTCATCGTCTAATTGCCAAACCATTTTTTTGAGTTAGGAGTTAGGAGTTAGGAATTAGGAATTAGGAGTTGTTGCTGCGCGAGTGACAATTATGCATTATTCATTATGAGCGTCAAGTCTATCGACTTCTAACTTCTTCTAACTTCTTCTAACTCCTTCTCACTACTTAAAAATCACAAACTGTCGATTATCGATGGTGACTGTCACTTCTCCGCCTTGTTTCAGGCAGCCGAAGAGGATTTCACGCATCAGCAGAGGCTTCAGCCGTTGAGCGATGACACGATCCATCTCTCTGGCGCCATACTCAGGCGTGAAGCCTTCCTTCAGCAGGTGGTCGAAGGCTTCCGTGGTGAGTGTCATCTTCACGTTCTTGGCCTCCAGCTTGGCCTCCAGTTCCCTTAGCTTCTTTTTCAGGATGAGCGTTGCCATCTCCTTGTCCATGTCGTGGAACACCACTGCACCCGACAGGCGGTTCAGGAACTCCGGCTTGAAGGTCTTCTTCACCTGTTTCATCATTGCTTCGCCACGGCTCACGTGGCTGTTGAAGCCGATGCCGCTCTGCGACGCATACTGCGCCCCAGCGTTCGACGTCATGATGAGCACCACGTTGCGGAAGTCGGCCTTGCGCCCCTTGTTGTCCGTCAGGCGGGCGTAGTCCATCACCTGTAGCAGGATGTTGTAGATGTCCTGGTGTGCCTTCTCTATCTCGTCGAGCAGCAGCACGGCATTAGGCGACTTGCGAATGGCGTCGGTCAGCAGTCCACCGTCCTCGTAGCCCACATAGCCTGCTGGCGAACCAATCAGTTTGGCTACGGCATGCTTCTCCGTATATTCGCTCATGTCGAAGCGTATCAGCTCGATGCCCAGCTCCTTGGCCAGCACACGTGCCACCTCAGTCTTGCCCACGCCCGTAGGACCGACGAAGAGCAGCGAGGCCAGCGGCTTGTTGTCGTCGAGCAGTCCTGCACGCGACATCTGCACAGCCTCCACCACCTGGCGGATGGCTTCGTCCTGCCCGTAGATCTGGGCGAGCATACGGCTCGGCAGCGTTTCCAGCCGTTCGTAGTCGTGCTCTTCTGCCATTGCCAGCGCATCCACCTTGCACGTCTTCGCCAGCACGTCGGCAATGTCAGCCTTTGTGACATTCTTCGTTTCCTCCATTTTCATTTCGCAGGCAGCTCCTGCCTCGTCAATCAGGTCTATCGCCTTGTCGGGCAGGAAACGGTCGTTGACATACTTGGCGCTGGCTTCCACGGCGAATGCGATGGCATCGTCGTCATACTTCACGTGGTGGAACTCCTCGTAGATCGGCTGCAGCTGTTTCAGGATATGCTTCGCCTCGTCGATGGTGGGCTCGCCGATGTCGATCTGCTGGAAGCGCCTGATCATTCCCTTCGAACGGGCGAAGTGGCGGTTATATTCCTCGTAGGTCGTCGAGCCGATAAAGCGGATGGTGCCCGATTCCAGGTATGGCTTCAGCATGTTTGCCGCATCCATGGCCCCATCGCCGGTAGCCCCTGCACCCACAAGGGTGTGTATCTCGTCAATATACACGATGCTGTTGCCCGTGGCGCCTGTGGTGTCCGATTCGTCGTCTGTTAAGTAGTCGGGGAAGAGGTCCATTGGGTCGGATTGCCCACTCGACTCAGCCTGCACGCCGTCCATAATCTGCTTGATGCGGTTCTCGAAGTCGCCACGATACTGCGTGCCGGCGAGCAGCGTGCCCATGTCGAGCTTGTAGACCTTGCTGCCTTTCAGTCGTTCTGGCACGTGTCCCTCTTCTATCATTTGCACCAGTCCCCAGACCAGTGCCGTCTTGCCCACACCAGGCTCACCCACATGCAGCGGGTTGTTCTTGTCCTTACGGCACAGCACCTGGATGGTGCGCTTCAGCTCCTGTTCCCTGCCGATGAGTGGGTTCTGCAGCTTGTAGTGGTCGTTCATGCACGTCACCAGCCGTTTCCAGGCAACCTCCGGCTCCATGCCATTCTCCTCTTCTTCCTCCTCGCATAGTTCGTCGTCCAACTCATAGGTGCTTATCAGCTGGCAAAAGAAGTCGTTCTCATTCTTGCCAAGACACTTTTTCAGCAAGTAGGCTGCCCAAGAGTCTTCAAGTTCGAGAATGGCCTTTGTCAGGTGTGGAATGTCCAGTGCTTCGGCGTTGCTCAATGTCACTTGCACCACTGCCATCTCTAACACTTTCGTCAACTGCTCTGACGCCTCCGGCTCATATACTGTGTCGGGCGGCATCGTTTCAACTTTTTCCAGATACGCCTTGACTTGATCTTTCAACTGGCATGGGCTATAGAAGATGTTCAGGACGCTGAAGAAGTTGTATTCCTCAATCATCTCTAACAGCAGGTGTTCAGGCATAATGAACTCATGTCTGTACTCCAAGCAGCACTCGTAGGCTCTATGTAGCATCCTCGATGCCCGTTCCGTTTGACTTATCTCTGGCATAATTCATTCATTTAAGTTTAGCATACGCTCGTTTTTTCAGGAGATGTGGAGGTGAGGAGTTGTGGAGGTAAAGTAGATTAGACTAGTTTCCCACATCAAACCGCTCCCCTTGCAGGATCTCAGAGCATTAGAGGTGTTCTACTTTACCTCCTCATCTCCTCATCTCCTCACCTCCTCCTCATTCCTCTTCAACCTTCAGCCGCAATGGGAAGTTTTGCGCTCGCGCCATGGCCGTAGCCTTACGGACCTTCGACACGGCGATGTCGTAGCTATAGATGCCCACAACGGCCTTGTCAGAGTGGTGCACCTTCAGCATCAGCGCTTCCGCCTCCGCTTCACTCTTGAGAAACACCTGCACCAGAATCGTCACCACAAACTCCATCGTCGTGAAGTCGTCGTTATAGATGATCACCTTGTAGCGGCGTGGCTCCTTCAGGTTCGTCCGTTCTTTCTTGTCGACTTTTGGCCGTTCCTTTATGTTCGACTGTTTTTTTGCCATCTTTCAACATATTGCTTTCTACACGTGTGCAAAGGTAAGCATTTTTTTTGATTTTCGAGCATATTCGCTCTGTTTTTTCAATTATTGGTGTCCGTGATTTTTCATCTGATGCGGTTTTGATTTGAGATTTGAGGTTTGAGGTTTGAGGTTTGAGATTTAGATATTAGATTTTTGGTTGATTTGAGGTTTTTGAGGTTAGGTTTAGGTTGGTTTGAGGCTTTTG
Organism: Prevotella sp.; assembly: GCA_017417465.1. Taxonomy (GTDB): domain Bacteria; phylum Bacteroidota; class Bacteroidia; order Bacteroidales; family Bacteroidaceae; genus Prevotella. Next base: position 28,038 of record JAFPZD010000049.1, read on the forward strand.
AGGTTATCTTTTCCACTCAACTTTCACAAGCTAAGTAGGGATGTTTCGCATGCGAAGCGGCCGCTCTATTCTACTTTACCTCCTTTACTCCTTGTATTTTTCACCTGCAAAGGTACAAAAAATATCGTTTCAAACCAAACATTTAAGCAAATATCCCCGTTAAAGGCTGTTAGCGCGTTTACAACAAGTTGATTATCAGCAAATTGAAGAAATCTTTATAGCCATTTTGTGTCTTAACTGAGACACATACTCAATGCGTAAAGCGCACAGCGCACAGAGCACAGTTTCTTCTAAAACGTATGTAAATTTGGGAGCGCGAAATTTTTTATATATAAGTAACTGTTCAAATTTAGTTTATACAAATAATCCTTTTTCCAACAACGAATTTAACGAATTAAACGAATTGCTGCGCGTTGTAATTCGTTTAATTCGTTTAATTCGTTGTTTTTATAAAATAATTGTGTTCATCTAC
>JAFPZD010000050.1 GCA_017417465.1 Prevotella sp.
CCCGTGGCCATAGCCCCAACCGGCACCCACTGACAACACCCCCATGTTGCCGGCATTCTGAATGACAAACTGATTGGGAATGAGTGAGGCCCAGCGGTTTTGAAGCCGTTCGACGTGATGGCGATACGCCTCGCTGTCCTGCAGCTCCGCCTCTCGCTTCACGACAGTGCCGTCCTGCGCCGCTGCCGCTGCTGCCATATACAGGTACAGCACTGCGCTAATAACGAATCTGCTCCATCTCATAGCGGTCAGGGGTTATTGTCATGATACGATAGTTGCGATGCTCGGCACAGTCAATGCCGTAGAAGAGAAGTCCGTCACCATAGATGTCATCCACTTTGTCGCTGTGGTTATGCCCGTATACGCAGCACATCAAGCCGGGAAAGAAGTCAAGGTAACGGCGGAACGCCTTGCACACATTATTGTTAAACTGGTCGCTGTAGGGCGGGGCATGCATCACGATGATGGTGCGGTCGAAACGGGCTGAGTCTTTGGTAAACTCTTCTTCCATAAAGTCGAAGTTGGGCACGGCAGCCATATAGTCGTACTCCGTAGCATTGGTGTTCAGGCAGACGAACTTCACCCGTGCCGCTATGAAACTGAAGTCCATCGGTCCATACATCACGCTGTAGGTCTGGTCGCCCGTGCCGAGGAAGTCGTGATTGCCTATCAGGGCCACGAAGGGATAGCGCAGGCCTTGCAGAATGTCACGGCTCCACTCAAACTCCTTGGCGGTGCCAGTATCCGTCAGGTCGCCACAGTGGATGACGAAGTCTATGTCCGAGCGGCGGTTCAGGTCGACAACCTCGTCCCGTGCATCACTGAGCCAAAGATGTGTGTCGCTGATAAAGGCAATACGCAGGGTATCTTTGTCGTCGAACGCCTGTCTGATTTTTGCTATCTGCTTGTCGTTGATGCCCGGCTCACCGGAAAAATCCACGTCGTAGGGATGGGTGTCGAACATCTCGTCGCAGGAGATCAGCATCAGGGGCAGCAATGGTATAAAGAGTCGTTTCATGCTAGTATATGTATTCAGAAGTGGCAGGTCAGACCGGCACGTATCTCGAAGGTCTCAGTCTTGACGTTGTCACAATATTTGTAGTGGGTGTTGCGCGAGAAGTAGGAAGCAGCGAGCAGCAGGCTCCACGGACCTTTGACGTCGATTTCCATGATGGGGTTGATGACCAGCAGACCGGCGTTGCCCTTGTCTCCTTGCGAGTTCAGGTGCAACGGGTCAACGGTCGTGAGGTCCTTTTGCTCATACCCTTTCCACGTGAAGATGTGATAGTACTGGGCGTGGAGGATAAGGCGCGCCACATTGCTAAACTCCAGATGGGTCTTCGACTTGATGCTGAAACCGCTACCCATGTTGTAGTCGCGGTCTATGAAACTGTAATAGTCACTCTTCGTGCCTCCGAGCAGGATGCCGTTGAGGAAGGTGCGCTGCTCCAGTCGGCTCAGGGTGCTGCCCACGGCGGGCAACTGCAGGATCATGCCTGGGCCGAAGGCCGCTGCCTCGCTGATGCGGTAGGGTGTGAGGTCACTGCCGTCGCGCACGGGTTTGGAGTCGAGGTAGTCGAAGTGCTGGTAGATGCCGAACTCAGCCCGCACGTCGTTTTTAGTCAGCATCGGCGTGCTCCACAGGCGGCCCACGAGATGCAGACGGTTGATGATGGGCTGGTTGCTGCTCAGGCCGAAGGTTACCTCAGCGTTGAAGTAGTCGTAGGGCTGGTTATGACCGCCCTCGTTCACGGGGTCGCCATAGTCGAGGTAGAGGTTCAGGTAGGGATTGTGCTCGCCTCGGAACAGTGCGCCGTTGTCGGCCAGGTAGCGGTCACCCACAGAGAGCGAGAAGTCGATGGGGAACTGCTGGCGGTCGTGGTAGAGGTAGTGGTCGCTGCGCACCCGCCAGGCGTCACCCGTGGCAAAGCGTTTCAGCTCACCCATAGGATTGAACACCGTTGCCGCTGCCTCGCGCCAGAAGCGGTTCCAGCCCCGGCGGCTGTCGTTGAGGAAGAGGCGGCTGATACGGTTGGTCACCTCGCCGATGCAGATACCGCCGAAGGTGGTGGCGATGAGGTCGTTGATGGCGGGCGGCTCTATCTCTCCCAGGAACTCCCACTCCAGTGAACCAATCATGGCGAAGGGAGCCGACTCCCAGAACGAAAGTCCTTGCGAGCGGGCGGCGTTGAAATAAAGGTTACCATGATAGGGGTGCATGAAGAGGTTGGTGGAAAACACGTCGTTATCCCACACGAAACCGTTCTTGAAATTCTCGCGCCAGGTATGCATCGTAGTCTGTGCGAAGTCCTGATTGGTTACACAGCGGTCGAACAAGTGTACGCCGGCGTTAATGGCAGTCACCTCCGCCAGTGCCCACCAAGGGTGCTTCTGTCGCAGGCCATAGGCCAACAGGCTGTCTGCCGACTCCTTGCCGTTCTGGCTCTCAGTCCTCGGCATCCTGTAAGTCCTGCCGCCGTTGTGTCGTGGTTGTCTTAGCGTCAGTCCTGCTTCAAAGAGCGGGCGGTTGCGGTAGTGTTTCCAGTGGTGGTAGTAGCGGGTGTCGCCCCAGCCCACAGAGGCGAAGGCTCCCAAGCGGTCAGAAACCTGATAGTCGGCATTCAGGCGGGCCTGCAGCGAGAAGAGTCTTTCGGGCGCATCGGCAGAGTTGTGCTTGAAGGTCTCGATGTGATAGTAGCCGATGTCGCCACTGAGCGACCACCTGGGCGACAACTGGAAGTACTGTCCGATGCGATAGAACAGGGCACCAGAAAATTTCTTGTCGAGCCCCATGAAGTGGGTGCCCACACCTATTATATTATAGGTGCTGCGATTGCGGTAGCGAACTGCTCCGTTGATTTTCGTCGCCGTTCCGCCGTAGAGCATGAAATCTATTGTAGTGTTAGGGTTGATGTTCACCAGTCCCAGCTTGTGTGCGATGGTGTCGTGGGTGACGTTGATGATGCCTACCTGCCAGCCCTTGGGATGTGTGCGGGCCACGTTCAGCAGGCCTAATTGCGAGCCGTTGAGCGAGTCGGCAATGTTGACGGCACTCATCTGCAAACCGCGCATGTAGCCGGCCGATACGTTGAGCAGGCCCGACAGCTGCAGGCCCTGCTCAACACCTCCTGCGATGTTGTTGATACCGCTCAGTTGGATACCATGCAGCGAGCCCGTGGCCATGCTGTTGAAGCCCGACAACTGCAGGCCGTTCTTTACGTCGCCCGCAACCGACGAGACGAGGCCCACCTGTGCCACCCTCACCGAGTCCTGTCCGCTGACGATGCCTACGGGCAGATGCTGTGCCTGTGCCGTCATCATGACCGTAGTCAGTAACAAAAGAGTGCTCTTTGCTTTATTCATATCTGTCTTTTTTATAGTCTGATTCCGTAATACACCCTTGCCAGCCACTTGCGCTGCTTTATCTGCGTCCCGCTGTTGCGCTTTAACAGTGTGCTCGCCACAGCATTGAAGCCAACAAAGCTGCGGGGCGTGAAATAATAGACGGCTGCTATTCGTCCGTTGATCAGCATCGTGGGAAACCGGGTCTTGTGAACAACAGCACCAAGATGAAGGGAATGTATTCTTGGCGGTTCATTTCCTGTATTTATCTCTGAATTGCATGGGTGTCATGCCGGTGTGCTGCTTGAACCCAACTTTGCCCCTACTTCTCAGTTCTTCTTGCTTTCACCGTCGGTTCGGCTGAGCTGTTTCCCTCATTGGGTACTACAAACTTTTACTTTTCTCCAGAATGGCATCTTCTTATATCCAAGCATCTCGTAGATTTCCGC
>JAFPZD010000051.1 GCA_017417465.1 Prevotella sp.
AACACTTTCCTGCGAAATTTCTGGGTACTACAAATCAGATTCCAAACAGAAAAACACGTAAACAAAGGCATCCTGAAGGGCAATACTGCTCAAAATACCTCAAAATTTTCCAAACTTTTGACAAGTGGGGTCAAAGTTGGGTTAGGGACTTTATGCACGCGTCAAAGAGTGCCTCACGCTGACTTTCGGACATCTCATCGCGTGGCATAAAGGTGGTGAAGACACTCACTCTTACTGGTTGCTGCTCGCCCTCCACCGTTTCCTCATCAGAGAGTTTGAAGCAAAAGCCGTCTTGAACGAGGAAGCCCTCGCCTGCAAACTCACCATATTTCTTGATGTGCTTGTTGATTCGCTCATCGATATTCATAGGTTTCATGACGCTGTTCCGTGAAAAATAGCGTACGGCAACCTCGTTGGCTGTAAGTTCGGGCTGTTTCAGGAATCGCTCCTTATAGCGCTGAACGAAATGACTGGTGAGAATATGGACTTCAGGGACAGGTTTGTCAATCCATTTGATGACATATCGCTTGTTGCCGTCGAACATCACAAACAAGAAGCTGGACACGACGGGACCATACGGATGTTCGCAATAATAATAGATGATGTATTGGTTGTTGGACGCTGGAATCTTATAGTCATACATCACGTAAGCAGGAAACTCTGTGGTCTTCTTCAGCTCATTTATAGCCTTGCGGGAAAGGGCATCACGCTTCCAGTTGAGTTTTTGCATTTCACTCATAAGGTTCGCATAGACCTCATGAATATTCATGTTTGCTACTATCATAATCGCGGGCAAAGGTACAAAGAAGATAGAAAAACACTCGCCTCATGCTTGCAAATAAATCTTTAGATGCCTGTGTTTTTGATAAATATCAGTTGGCTGTGTGCCCGCCCGAAAGTACTCTCGCTCAGAAAAACACAAATAAATTTGGTTTTTCGCTCGCTTATTCGTACCTTTGGGCTTCGCCCGAAAGTACTCTCGCTCAGAAAAACTCAAATAAATTTGGTTTTTCGCTCGCTTATTCGTACCTTTGGGCCTTGCCCGAAAGTACTCTCGCTCAGAAAAACTCAAATAAATTTGGTTTTTCGCTCGCTTATTCGTACCTTTGCACCCAGTTTCAAAAAGAAGTATTATGCAAGAGACAAGACAGAATAAGATTTCGCGCCTGCTGCAGAAAGAGCTGAGCGTCATTTTCCAGGAGCAGACTCGTGGTATGCACGGCGTAATGGTAAGCGTTACCCGTGTGCGTGTGTCGCCTGACCTGAGCATATGCACCGCCTACCTGAGCATCTTCCCCTCGGAGCGAGGCGAGGAACTGCTTCAGAACATCGAGAAGAACAACCAGCAGTTGCGCTATGCCCTGGGTCATCGGGTGCGTTACCAGCTGCGCATCGTCCCTGAGCTGCGTTTCTTCATCGACGACAGCCTCGATTATATCGATCGCATCGACGAGTTGTTGAAAAAGTAAACAATGTAAATTCGCAAAGCTTTTGAACTTCCCATTCTACATAGCGCGTAGGTACCTCTTCTCTAAGAAGTCGACAAACGCCATCAATGTCATCAGTGCCATCTCAGTCATTGGCGTGGCAGTAGCAACGACGGCACTCGTTGTCACGCTAAGCGTCTTCAATGGCTTTAGCGACCTGGTGGGCTCGCTCTTCACCGCTTTCGACCCGCAGCTGCTCGTCACACCGACTGAGGGTAAGACGGCACCTGCCGACGACCCCGTGCTGACACAGATACGTGAGTTGCCGCAGATAGAGGTTGCCACCGAGTGTGTCGAGGACCAGGCACTGGTGGTCTATGGTGGCCAGCAGGCGATGGTGACCATCAAGGGTGTCGACGACAATTTCGACAAGCTGACGCATATCCGCGAGATACTCTATGGCAATGGCGACTATGAGCTGCACGCTGCCGACATGCACTACGGCATTCTGGGCATCCGCCTGGCTGAACTGCTTGGCACGGGCTACCGCTACGATGGTCCGTTGCGCGTCTATGCTCCACGCCGTGAAGGTCAGCTCGACCTGAGTGACCCTGCCGACGGCTTCGTCGAGGACGAGCTCTACTCGCCGGGCGTGCTCTTCTGCGTCCAGCAGGGCAAGTACGATCGTAGCTACGTGCTGACGAGCATCGGCTTTGCACGCCGCATCTTCGACCGTCAGGGCATGGTGTCGTCGCTGGCCCTGCGCCTGAAGCCAGGCTCTAATTTCGAGTCAGTAAAGAAGCAGATACGCCAGATTGCCGGCGATCGTTATCAAGTGCTCGACCGCTATGAGCAGCAGGACGACACGTTCCGCATCATGAAAATCGAGAAGCTCATCGCCTACATCTTCCTCACGTTTATTCTCATGGTGGCATGCTTCAACATCATCGGCTCGCTGTCGATGCTCATCATCGACAAGAAGGACGATGTGGTCACCCTGCGCAACCTTGGTGCCACCGACCGCCAGATCACTCAGGTGTTCCTCTTCGAGGGCCGCATGATTTCGGCCATTGGTGCCATCATCGGCATCCTTTTGGGACTGTTGCTCTGCTGGCTGCAGCAGACATTCGGCATTATCTCCTTCGGTTCCAACGAGGGCTTCTTCATTGTCGACGCCTATCCTGTCAGCGTCCACCCCTGGGACATCGTCCTCGTCTTCTTTACCGTTCTGGCTGTGGGCTTCCTCGCCGTGTGGTACCCTGTGCGCTATTTTTCACGCCGACTACTGGAGAAGTGAAGTGTGAAGAGTGAAGAGTGAATAGTGAAGAGTGATTAGTGGATAGTGAGGGGTTGAAGCGTTAATAAAATACAAATTCTTTATAATAAATAAGGTGTATGCAAACTTTTTGTTTACTTTTGCACCCCAAATTGCAATCGAAAGAACTATAAAGCAACTATTGGCATGAAGAATTTAGTCATAGTAGAGTCGCCGGCAAAGGCGAAGACCATTGAGAAGTTCCTGGGCAAGGACTACAAGGTGATGTCGAGCTACGGCCACATCCGCGACTTGAAAAAGCGTGAACTGAGCATCGACGAGCAGACGATGGACCCCGTCTACGAGATTCCTGAAGAAAAGAAAAAGCTGGTCGGAGAATTGCGCTCACAGGCCAAGAAAGCCGACCAGGTGTGGCTGGCAAGTGATGAAGACCGCGAGGGAGAGGCCATCTCATGGCACCTCTGCGAAGTGCTGGGCCTCGACGAGGCCAAGACCAAGCGTATCGTCTTCCACGAGATTACCAAGCCCGCCATTCTTGAGGCCATCGAGCACCCGCGTACGCTCAACATGGATTTGGTGAACGCCCAGCAGGCCCGCCGTGTGCTCGACCGCATCGTGGGTTTCAAGCTGTCGCCAGTGCTGTGGCGCAAGGTCAAGCCGTCGCTCTCGGCCGGCCGTGTGCAGAGTGTTGCCGTTCGCCTTATTGTTGAGCGCGAGCGTGAGATACAGGCTTTCAAGAGCGAGGTTTACTATGTGGTGAACGGCATCTTCGGCGTCGTCAATGAGGACGGTTCACAGTCGGAAGTGAAAGCTACGCTGAGCCAGCGCTTCAAGCAGCAGGCTGACGCCGAGCGTTTCCTTGACGCCTGCAAGGATGCTACGTTCAATGTCATGAGCATCACCAAGAAGCCCGTGAAACGCACACCGGCTCCCCCGTTCACTACGTCGACACTGCAGCAGGAAGCCGCCCGCAAGCTGGGTTTCACCGTCAGCCAGACCATGATGATTGCACAGCGACTCTACGAGAGTGGTCGCATCACTTACATGCGTACCGACTCCGTCAACCTGTCGGGCTTGTGCATTGGTGCTGCCAAGACGAAGATAACTGAGCTTTACGGCGAAAACTACAGCAAGGTGCGCCAGTATCACACCAGTTCGAAGGGTGCACAAGAGGCCCACGAAGCCATCCGTCCTACCTATATGGAGAACACCTCCATTGAGGGTACGCACCAGGAGAAACGCCTCTACGAACTCATCTGGAAGCGTACGGCCGCCAGTCAGATGGCCGATGCCGAGATAGAGAAGACGACGGTGGACATTAGCATCACGCCCGTCCCCTCGGCTGATGCTGAGACTACGTTCGTCGCCCAGGGTGAGGTGGTGCGCTTCGATGGTTTCCTGAAAGTCTATCGTGAATCGGTCGACGACGAGGAGGATACGCGCGATGAGTTTGCACACATCCTGCCGCCGCTGAAGAAGGGCCAGGAGCTTACGCGTCGTGAGATCAGTGCCGTGGAGCGTTTCACGCAGAGTCCGCAGCGCTACACGGAAGCCTCACTGGTGCATAAGCTCGAGGAGCTGGGCATCGGTCGTCCTTCGACCTACGCCCCCACCATCTCTACCATTCAGCAGCGTGAGTATGTCGTCAAGGGCGACAAAAAGGGCGAGGAACGGCAGTATGAGGTGCTGACGCTGAAGGGCAAGCAGATCACGAAGAAGACCCGCACCGAGAATGTCAACACTGAAAAGGGCAAACTCATCCCCACCGACGTGGGTTCCGTCGTCAACGATTTCCTCATCGCCCACTTCCCCATCATCATGGACTACAACTTCACGGCTAACGTTGAGCAGGAGTTCGACCAGATTGCCGATGGCAAGGAGCAGTGGAACAAGATGGTGAAAGACTTCAATAAGGACTTCGAGCCTACCGTGCAGAACACCCTCAACGCCCGTTCGGAGCATAAAGCTGGCGAGCGCCAGCTGGGCAACGAGCCTCGTACGGGCAAACCTGTCTTTGTGAAGATTGGCCGTTACGGTCCTGTGGTGCAGATTGGTACTGCCGACGACAAGGACAAGCCGCAGTTCGCCCACCTGCCCAAGGAGCTAAGCATTGAGACGGTCACTTTGGAGAAGGCCTTGGAGCTTTTCAAGCTGCCTCGCATGCTGGGTGAGTATGAGAACGAGCCCGTCACCGTTGGTTCTGGCCGCTTTGGACCCTATGTGCTGCACAAGAAGTTCTACACATCGTTGCCCAAGGGCATGGATCCGCTGGCCATCACCATCGGCGAGGCCGTCCAGCTCATCGAGGAGCATCGTAGCCAAGAGGCGAAGAAACACCTGAAGACCTTCAGCGAAGACCCGAAGCTGGAGCTGCTCAATGGTCGTTTCGGACCTTACATCGTCTACGATGGGCACAACTTCCGCATGCCGAAGCCCTTGCAGGAGCGTGCGCAGGAGCTGACCTACGACGAGTGCATGAAGATTGTGAACAAGCAGTAAATGACAAGAATCATCCTCATTGGCTACATGGGAGCCGGCAAAACCACTGTCGGGCGGGCGCTTGCTCGCGAGCTGCAACTGCCCTTCTATGACCTCGACTGGTACATTGAGAGCCGGCGACACAAAAAGATTTCGCAGCTCTTCGATGAGTTTGGCGAAGAAGGCTTCCGACAGATTGAGCGTAACATGCTGCACGAGGTGGCCGAGTTTGAGGATGTCATTATCAGCTGTGGGGGCGGCACGCCCTGTTTCTTCGACAATATTGACTATATGAACAGTCAGGCGGAGGTCGTCTATTTGAAGGCCTCGCCTGACGTTCTGCTTCAGCATCTGCTGATGGCACGCGCCGAGCGTCCACTGCTCAGGGGTAAAAGTCCTGATGAGCTGCGCACGTTCATTGGCGAGCAGCTGGTGCAGCGTGAGCTTTTCTACCAGAAGGCTCGCCACACGCTCGACATCAGTTTGATGGATAATCGTGAGAAGATCAAACTGACCATTGAGCAACTCCGACAGTTGTTGGGGGTATAATGCTTGTTTATTATTGCTGTAAGCAGGAACCTTACAATCATTCACTTTACCTGTAACCGTCTTATTGTGAGTGTGTTATGGTGAAGGGTTGCTGTAGCGCCCACACAAAGGCAAGTCAAGGCCCCCTCCAAACCTCCCCCGCATCGGCTGCTGCTGCCAGCCCTTATTTCTGATTTGCTGGAATCCTAAATCAATTGTCCCAAATAGCGGTTTTAATATCTGCTGACGAAGGTCGGCAAATCTGCTGACGAAGGTCAGCAAATCTGCTGACGAAGGTCAGCAAATCTGCCGACGAACGTCAGCAAAGCTTTTCCCTGCTTTTCAAGACGATTTAGTTGGAGGAAATAGCTGAACCAACTTCGACTTAATGGTAGTCTTATCCGTGCCCCCTATCGGTGCCAGGCGATGCCGCCAGTGTAGGGGCAGGCCTTGTGCCAGCCCGATGGCCCATAGGGCCAGTGTATCTTATAATATTTTCACGGCCACTG
>JAFPZD010000052.1 GCA_017417465.1 Prevotella sp.
TCTACACCGCAGGAGGTGGCAGTGCCGAAGACAAAGAAGCTCCTTTCGAGGTGACTACAACATCGATGAGCAGTAGTGACATTACGACTTATCTTAACGGCAACGCCATCGGCAGTTACGGCGTAAGCAAGATTGAGGTCTTTGGTACCAAGTAAGCGATGAATAAAAACAAAAAACGAACGATATAAAAAGAAAAAGATTATGATACACAATATATCGAGATATATAATGACGCTCGCGCTGCTACTCACGGCAGTCACGGGCGTGTGGGCAGAGGAAGCGACTATCACGCTCAACTGCGGCACGACAGAGAAGACATTCGAGAAAGCCGAACTGCCTTGGTCATCTACGGTGGATATTCTCAAAGAGGTTATTTCAGACTTTGGAATGGCACCTGGTATCCAGAGTATCACTGGGGGCGATGGTAAAGTCGTAAAAATTGATAAAGAGCTCTTCCAAGTTACCGGCACCTTCAGTGGTAAAGCAACAGTTGAAGTCTCTTACATAAACACGTCATTCACTACTTCAATGACAACTATAACTGTAACTGCCCCTGGTCCCGCCGAGCCCGCCATCGAAGTCACCCCCGGCGAGGCCGCTAACACATGGACCTTCGTGATGCCCGCCTTCGACGTGGAGATAGCTCCCATCTACGCTCCCAAGGCAGTGTTCGCCACCGACGGCAACCTGGTGCTGATACCGACAGCCATTGAGGGCATCTACGCCGAGAGCACCGATGCTATCGTTACTGCCGGTACCGTAGCCAAGATTGGCGAGACCGAGAACCCGCAGGGCATCGTGATGTACGCCGTCACCAGCACCAACCAGGCTACGGCCCCTGCACTCACCGCCTTCAGCGCCGACGTGCCCACAGCCAAGGACATCAAGGTCGGTAGCGAAGTCCTGGTATGGTACTACATCAAGGGCGCCGACACCCCCACGGGCCAGGAGGCCACTGCCGAGAACACCTTCAACGACTCCGAAATCTGCGCTGAGCCCATCGAGGTGAAGATTCTCAGCAACAAGTTCGACATCCAGTTCAAGGCCGCCAACGACAACACCATCGAGACCGGCAAGGCTACCGTGAAGGTCGGCGAGACTGATGCCGAGGTGAAGGAAGGCAAACTGACAGGCGTGAAGATGAACTCGAAGGTTACCGTCACCGCCAAGGATGGCTACAAGTTCCGCAAGGTCGAGGTGAAGAAGGGAGGCGCAGCCGCTCCCACCACCACCGTGACTTGGAACTCCTCGGATTTTTATTTTGATGAGAACCCATATACTAAGGACGGTGTGACCTTGACACCCAGCAACGACATGGCTGCTAGTGGCAATAACCTCTATCAATTCGGTGACAACACCTTTACCACCACGCTCGGCAAATTCACCAAGATTGAGATTGAATTCGAATCTACTACTTACAACTTCGACGGATGGACGAAGGGAACGGGAGAACAATACCAGCCCGACCCACAGACTTATCCCGATTGGTGGGAAAATCTCCTCAAACTGACCTGGACAGGCGATGCCGAGAGCGTCACCATAAAAGGGAAAGATGTGTTTGGAATCCATAGCATCACTTTCACCATCCAGTGAAAACCAAATTTATAAAAGGTATAACATAAAAAGAATACAATATATGAAAACAATATCAAGATATATAATGACGCTCGCGCTGCTACTCACGGCAGCCACGGGCGCATGGGCTGAGGACACGTACACCGTGACCTTCAAGGCCAACGGCAAAACCAAGACGGTGGAGAACGTCACGCTGCCACACACGTTCGAACTCGACCCAATTATCATAGAACTCTATCCTTCACTCAGTGGTGGTAATGGTTCACCCGCTGGGACTAGTGCCTCTGGCAACACCAATGTGACAGCCTACTATAACAACAATAAACACTACGCGACCATCAGTGCTTCCTTCGAAGGTGCGGTTACTGTAACAGGACAGTTTTTCAAAGATTTTACTAATAACCAATACACCCTAGAAATCAACTGCATGGAGAATCTTGTGGCAATTAGCGACGACAAGACCGAGGCCACGATAAAGATGCCGACCAGCGACGTGACGGTGAACTACGAGCTGGTGCGCGACATGAGCGTGCAGATGACCGCCACCATGGGCAACGGCACCGACGGCGTGCGCTACCGCGTGAAGAAGAACGAGCAGACCGGTAAGTACCAACCCGCCGACATGGACATGATGCAGGTGCTGGGACTCGTAGCCGTGAACGACGGCATCGAGCAGAAAACCCTCACACTGAATCAGGACTACTACTGCCGCATCTATAAGCTCGACGAGCAGACACAGCAGCCCGCAGGTGACGGCGTACTACTCGCCGACTTCGACTTCGCCCCCGGCCTCTACGCCCTTAAGGCCTTCGCCGAGAAAGGCAGCAACTACGACGGCGAGACCGCCCTCTCCAACACCTTCGTACTCTTCGAGGGCTACGAGGTGGTCATCCCAGTCGGCGAATACATCACCTACTATAAGGACGAGGCAGTGAGACTGGAAGAGAAGGACATGAACGACATCGAACTCTGCACCATCACTGCTGTAGAGGACGGAAAGGCCGTGCTCAGCAACAACTTCGACGCCATGAAGGCGAACACACCGTTCCTGCTGAAGAACACTACCCACGAGGAGAAGACCATCCTGCTCATCCCATGCAACGAGCCTAACCTGGCCGTAACGGTTGCCGAGGAGTTCAAGGGCACCGAAGGCCCACGCGATTTCTCTGAAGCCGAGATGGCTGACGGCGACTTCTACGTATGCAACGGCAAGGAGTTCGTCAAGGTTCGCGGCAAGGGCACACTGGCTGCCAACAAGGCATTCCTCTTTGTCGAAGGCAACAACGCTCCCGCCTCTATCCCATTCCGTCGCAGCATCGACGGTGGCGAAGGAACAACGGGCGTTGACCTAATTGATAATGGAAAATTGATAATTGATAATGACGGATGGTACGACCTGAACGGACGACGCCTGCAGGGCAAGCCCAGCCAGAAGGGTGTCTATATCAAGAACGGAAAGAA
>JAFPZD010000053.1 GCA_017417465.1 Prevotella sp.
ACGGGGTTGAAGTTGAGGTACTCGGCAAAGGCGAAGAGTGCTCCTCCCATGCCGCCGATGGCTGCGGTGTGTTCGGAGATTTTCCACCATACGTTGATGAGTGCGCAGACGATTTGCACTACGAGGGCTGCCACCACGATAGCTCCCATGAAATGAGGCATATGGAGGCGTTGCATAACGTAGACGCAGCAGAAATAGCAGAGGATAGAGATGAGGTAGGGTATCATTCGCTTCTCGCGGTGGCCCAGTTCGATGAGTGTCCATCCGTGATAGCGACGATAGATGTGGATGAGCGCCGTAGGCAGCAGGATGGTGAAGAGGTAGACGAGGATGAGCACCTGCAGCTTGTAGAGCCATGGGAAGATGCTCAGGTAACTGAACAGGAAGAGGGCTATCAGTCCGATGATAGGCAGCCAGAATGGCGTGAACAGCATGCTCAGCAGTCGTGCCGCCAGAATCACTTGTTTGTCGCGTTTAACCTCGTTTGATTTCATATTTCATACCATCTTACATCTTCCTTCTTACATCTTCTCTCTTCCTTCATCCCTCTTACTTCCTGAGCCTTGCGATAGGAATGCCCATTTGTTCGCGATATTTGGCCACGGTGCGGCGAGCGATGGGGTAGCCCTGTTGAGCCAGTAGTTGGCAGAGTGTTTCATCGCTCAGCGGCTGCTGCTTGTCTTCACCGTCGATAAGTTCGCGCAGTGCGGCTTTGATTTTCCTGGTCGACAGTTCCTCGCCCTCCGCCGTGATGTAGGCATCGTTGAAGAAGAAGCGCAGCGGGAAAGTGCCCCAGCGCGTCTGTACATATTTCGAGTTGGACACGCGCGAGATGGTGCTGATATCCAGTCCGGTCTTTTCGGCGATGTCCTTGAGAATCATAGGACGAAGCGCGGCCTCGTCGCCCTCTTCGAAGAAGCGTCGCTGCCAGCGGATGATGGCCTGCATGGTGACGGACAGTGTATGCTGGCGTGCCTTGATGGCCTCGATGAAACTCTGGGCGGCACTCACCTTCTTGCGGGTGTAGAGCAGCGCCTCCTTCATCTGACGGCTCATATTGTCCTTGTTGGTCTGATACTCCTGCAGCGTCTCCGTGAATGACGGCGACACCTGCAGTTCAGGGACATCGCCGTTGTTGAGCGTGAAGTTCACCGTGCCGTCATCCTGTGTGTCAACGATAAAATCGGGCGTAATCTGCTGGATATTGTGTCCCACGACCTCGCTCATGGCGGCGCCTGGCTTAGGGTTCAGCTTGCGCAATTCGCGGATAAGCACCTCGCCCTGCGTCTTGTTGAGTTGCAGCACCTGCTGCAGGCGGGTCCAGTGCTTCTTGGTAAACAGCTCATAGTAGTTCTCGAGGGCTTTTGTCATCAGCGTCTTCAGTGTCGACGGCTCACGGCGTTTGACCTGCAGCAGCAAACACTCCTGCAGCGAGCGAGCTCCGATGCCGGCAGGGTCGAAGTCCTGCAGCACGAGCAGCACCTGTTCTATCTCCTGCTCGCTGACATCGATATTATGATAGATGGCCAACTCGTCGGAGATATTCTGAAGCGGTTTGCGCAGCATACCATCGTCGTCCAGCGAACCGATGAGATATTCCATGATGTCGCGTTGCTGTTCGGTGAGATTGGCCATGCTTACCTGTTCCTGCAGCTGGTCGTAGAAGGATATGGACTGGCCATAAACCATTTCTTCGCGTTCCTCCTGGCTGGACATGCCGCCTTGATAGACGGGCAAGTCCTCATCGTCGCGACCCAGCGACTGTAGGGCGTCGTCGAGTGCCGACTGGCGCTCCTCTTGCTCGTAGGTGTCGGGGGTGTCGGGAGATTCAGGATTATCCGAATAATCTGGAGCTTCCGAAAATTCTGGCTCTTCGGCAGAGAATTCCAGCGCGGGATTGTCGTCCATCTCCGTATTGATGCGTTCCACCAGTTGCGTGATGGGCAATTCCGTGAGCTGCGCCTGCAGGAGTTTCTGTTGTGAAATGCTCTGCGCTAGCCGCTGCTCCTCCGTGAGCCGTTGTTCCTGTATCTGTCCCTGTGCCATCTCTTACCTCTTCCTTCTTCCCTCTTACTTAAAATATGCTTTCAGCTGATTGGCATAGGCTGTCAGCTGGCGATGGTCCATGCTGTTGGTACAATGATTCCACGTCTGCTGGCAGGCCTCCAACAGTACGCTGTTACACTTTTCCTTGCGGTTGAGGTAAGGGTCGCAGTATTGGAACACCTCCAGCACGTCGACCACCAGTTGGGCTGGGATATGTAGCAGACTGGCCATTTCGCGGACTTCCGGCGTGTCCTTCACCATCGTGAGCGGTGTCAATCGGAAGTAAAGTTCCAGGATGAGCACCAGCATGATGGGTAGCAGCCTTTCATCTTCGGCCATAGGCCTGAAGTCGCGTTCGAAGGTTTCCTCCAGCGCCACGCCCTCGTAGAAGTCGCCGCTGCTGTTAAAGCCTATCATATTGCGCAGCAGTTGTACGGCCCTGGTCAGTCGCTTGGGGTTCCGACTGTATTCCTGCCAGATGCGTTCGATGCGTGGCGTCTCCAGACGTGCTATCTGATTCATCCTGGCATGAAGTTCTTCCGGAGCGATGTGCAACTCCATGCTCAACTGTACCACAGCCTTGCTGTACATGGGCTTTACACCCACGGGCTTGCGCAGATACAATTGCATCAGCAACAGCCAATAATCATCCTGCCAAAACTGATTCTTTGCCATAAAAATGCTCTTTTTTCCGAAATCTTTTGCAAATATACAAACTTTTTCTTATTTTTGCACTCTTGAAACGAAAATTGTTATGAAAAAATTGTTGTTGGTAGCTTTTGGAGCGCTTTTTTGCCTCCTTCTCCGTGCACAGACGGTGGCTGACGAGATACGTCAGAACGTGCTCTGTACGGCCAGCAACTATATGGCTTATCCCGGACCGACACAACTCATGCTGACGCCATCGCCGGACGGTATGGAGCCTTTCTATATCTCTCATTACGGTCGCCATGGCTCGCGCTATCACAGCAAGCCTAGTATGTACAACCAGCCCTACCAGACATTGGCCAAGGCCGACTCCTTAGGCAAGCTGACGCCCTTGGGCCGTGAGGTGATGTTGCGACTGGACCGCATCCGTCACGATGCCGACGGACGCTGGGGTGAGCTGACGCCGCTGGGTGCCATGCAGCATCGAGACATCGCCCGTCGCATGATAGAACGCTTCCCCGAGGTCTTTGTGGGCCCAGCGGATATCGACGCCCGCAGCACCACGGTAGGCCGCTGCATCTTGTCGATGGAATATGCGCTGATGGAGATGCTGACGCTGAATCCACTGCTCAACATCCATCATAACGCCACCCATCGCGATGCTGAGGCTTTCAATTATCAGGACAAGGATATGATGGCACTGAGGTTCAACAAGCCCGCCAAGAAGTGGTATAAGGACTATGAGCATCAGTGTGCTAACTTCGACCACCTGATGCAGACGCTCTTTACCGATACGGCCTATGTCAATCGTCATGTCGATGTCATCGAACTGGGTCGGGAGCTCTTCCTGTTGGCTGCCATCATTCAGAATACCGAGTTGCGCGACCAGGTGACGCTCTACGACATCTTCACCTTCGACGAGGCCTACAACACCTGGAAGATGGGTAATGCCTATTGGTACATAGGTTGGGGCGCTGCCGACGTCAACGGTGCCGTGCAGCCCTATTCACAGCGTAAGCTCTTGCGCCGCCTGATAGACGATGCCGACAAGATTGTGGGTCAGCCCAAGAGGAGGGTGCAGCTGCGTTTTGGTCACGAGTCAGTGCTGTTGCCGCTGCTGTGTCTCATTGATGTCAACGGCCTCGGACTGACCACCCAAGACCTGAATCAGCTGGAACCTAACGGTTGGGTGAACTATCGTATTGTCCCCATGGCCAGCAACCTGCAGTTTATCTTCTATCGCCACAGCGAACAGGATAGTGCCGACGACGTGCTGTTCAAGGTGCTGCTCAACGAGAACGAGGCCACGCTGCCTTTGCCTACAGACCAGGCGCCGTATTACAAGTGGAGCGATTTCCGTAGTTATTGTCTAAAGAAGTTGGAGGCCTATGAAGAGAAGTAACTACAGACGTCTGGTGACGATGGCTTTGATGCTGTTGTTGGGGCTGGTGGTAAGAGCGCAGTCGGCCTTCGAGTATATCAATGAAGACAGACAAAAATCTGCCAGCAACTATAGCATCTATCCCGACTCCGGAAAGGCGAAGCTCACGCCGCCGCCCGCCGGCAAGAAACCCTTCTACATCTCGCACTACGGTCGCCACGGCTCGCGCTATCTCAGCAACCGCAAAGGCTACGAGATACCTTATCATATGTTGTGCAAGGCCGATTCTGCCGGACAGCTGACACGCATCGGCCACGATGTGCTGACAGAGCTGAGAGATATCATCGCCGACTCCGAAGGCCGTTGGGGCGACCTTACCGGCATTGGCAAGAAACAGCAGCGCATGATAGCTGCCCGCATGATGCAACGCTTCCCCGAGGTATTCGCCGACACGGCA
>JAFPZD010000054.1 GCA_017417465.1 Prevotella sp.
CTGGCAGCAGCATCGCTGACGGCAGTGGCTGCCGTACAACCCTACTGGCTGAAGATTTTCCTGACACAGGACGCCTCTGACCATTTCGTGCCGTCATTCAGAACATTGGGGCCGGTCAAGTACATCTACTACTCGCTGCCCCTCGTACTGCTCTTCTGCCTGCTGTTGTTCACACTGGAGCAGTTCTCCTTCTTCCAAGCCGGCTATTGGCTGGGATGCATCTTGGGCAGCACACTGCTGACCATGGTGCTGATACTGACTTTCGAATTTGCCAAAAAGTAGAAGAAGAAGGAGGGCGGCGGTATGATAAATCATGAGCTGGACTATAGGCGCTTTGTCATTGCCGGTGTGGCAGCACTCATTGTCACTGTCTACATCATACGTCTCTTCACGCTGCAGATAACCAGCGACGACTATAAGAAGAGTGCCGACTCCAATGCCTTCCTCAAAAAGATAGAATATCCCTCGCGAGGCATTATCAGCGACCGCAAGGGCCGTCTGCTGGTGTATAACCAGCCGGCCTACGACATCATGGTGGTAATGAACGAGGCCAAAGACCATCTCGACACCCTGGACCTCTGCCAGACGCTGAACATCAGCCGCCAGGAGTTTGACCGTCGCATGGCAACCATCAAGGACCGCAACAAGAACCCCGGCTACTCGCGCTATACGCAGCAGATTTTCATGAGTCAGCTGTCGGAGGCCGACTTCAGCGTCTTCCAGGAGAAGATGTTCCGCTTTCCGGGCTTCTACATCCAACGTCGCAGCATCCGACAGTACGAGCATCCCTTTGCCGCCCATGTCTTGGGCGACATTGCCGAAGTGTCGCCTGCCGATATCGAGGAAGACGACTACTATCAGCCGGGCGACTATATCGGAAAACTGGGTGTGGAGCGCAGCTACGAGAAACAGCTGCGCGGTGAGAAGGGAATCCAGATTCTGCTGCGTGACGCCCATGGCCGTGTGCAGGGCCGCTATCAGGACGGCAAGTTCGACCGCCGTCCCGTGGCCGGCAAGAACCTCACGCTGGGTATCGATGCCAACCTGCAGGCGCTGGGCGAACGGCTGATGGAAGGAAAGATTGGCTCCATCGTAGCCATCGAACCCAAGACCGGCGAAATACTGTGCATGGTGTCGTCGCCCAGCTACGACCCTCGTATGATGGTTGGTCGTCAGCGCGCCAAGAGCCACCACCAGCTCAGCCAGAATGTGTGGAAACCGCTGCTCAACCGAAGCATCATGGGACAATACCCTCCCGGCTCGACCTTCAAGACCACCCAAGGCCTGACATTCATCACCGAAGGAATCATCCATCCTACCCAGACGGCCTATCCCTGCGGTCACGGTTTCAACTACAAGGGCTTGCACGTCGGTTGTCACGGTCATGCCTCTCCCCTGCCCCTGGTGCCGGCACTGAGCACCTCGTGTAACGGTTACTTCTGTTGGGGACTCTTCCACATGATTAACACGCACATCTCGAAATACGGCTCCGTGCAGAATGCTATGAACAAATGGCGCGACTACATGGTCAGCATGGGTTTCGGCTATCGGCTGGGCGTAGACCTCCCTGGTGAGAAGCGAGGCCTCATCCCCAATGCAGCATTCTACGACAAAGCCTACAAGGGTTCGTGGAATGGTCTGACCATCATCTCTATCGCCATCGGTCAGGGTGAGGTCAATGCCACACCGCTGCAGATTGCCAACCTCGGTGCCACCATCGCCAATCGCGGCTGGTTCATCACACCGCATGTGGTGAAGAAGATTCAAGGCGAACAGTTGGACACCCTCTACACCAAGAAACGCCACACAATGGCCAGTCGCGAGGCTTACGACTACGTAGTTCAGGGCATGAGGGCCTCAGCCTTAGGCGGTACGTGCCATGCGTTGGCCAAATATGATTTCCAGGCTTGCGGTAAGACGGGTACGGCCCAGAACCGCGGCCACGACCACTCCGTATTCATGGGCTTCGCTCCTATGGACAATCCGCAGATTGCCGTCGCCGTGTATGTGGAAAACGGCGGCTGGGGAGCCACCTACGGTGTGCCTATCGGCGGACTGATAATGGAACAATATATCAAGGGCAAACTGTCGGAGGCTTCTGAGCGTCAAGCCACCGAATTGCAAAACAGACACATCTCCTATGGTACAACGAGCAGATAACAACCGACAGCAGAGTGTGCTGCGCAGCATCGACTGGTGGACGATTGCCATCTACATCGCCCTGCTCACCTTCGGATGGGTCAGCGTCTGCGGTGCCAGCTACTCTTATGGCGAGACGGACATCTTCAGCCTCTCCACCCGTTCGGGTATGCAGATTGTCTGGATTGGCACCAGCATCGTGCTGGGCACTACCATCCTATTGCTCGACGACCGCTTCTACGACACTTTCGCCTACATCATCTACGGATTGCTGCTGTTATTGCTCTTTGCCACCATCTTCAATCCGCATAGCATCAAGGGCTCACGCTCGTGGCTGGTGTTAGGTCCACTGCGACTGCAACCCGCCGAGTTTGCGAAGTTTGCCACGGCACTGGCGTTGTCGAAATTCATGTCGACCTACGGCTATAACATCAACACTTGGCGCCATTTTGCCGTCACGCTATTGCTCATCATGCTACCGATGGTGTGTATCGTGCTGCAGCGTGAAACGGGTTCGGCACTGGTCTACTTTGCCTTCTTCCTCATGTTCTATCGTGAGGGAATGCCCGGCAGCATCCTGTTTACGGGTGTCGCCGCAGTGGTATATTTTGTCGTGGGCATCCGCTATGCCGACGTCATGATAGGCGCTTCGACGACTTCTGTGGGCGAATTCACCGTCTTGTTGCTCATTCAACTGTTCAGCATCGGCATGGTGTGGGTTTACTGTGACCGTCGCAAGGCCGTGCAGCTGTTGTTCTACTCGCTGCTCGTCACCCTGCTGTCGCTCTTGCTGTTGCTTATCCCCATCAATATCTCCTATATCCAGATGGCATTGGTCGTGGCGTTGACGGCTTACCTGCTGTGGGAAGGACTGGGCAGCCGCTTCAAGGCATATTTTTTCATCGCCCTCTTTGCTGCCGGTTCGGCGATGTTCTACTATGGCGCCGACTACATCATGCAAGAAGTGATGGAGCCACACCAGCGTTCACGTATCAACGTGCTGCTGGGGCTGGACGAAGACCTGCGCGGTGCGGGTTATAACGTAAATCAATCGGAGATTGCTATCGGTTCGGGAGGCCTGGAAGGTAAAGGTTTCCTCAATGGTACTCAGACGAAGCTGAAGTTCGTGCCTGAGCAAGACACCGACTTTATCTTCTGTACCGTTGGCGAAGAAGAGGGTTTTATCGGCTCGGCAGGTGTACTGCTGTTGTTCCTGGCACTCATCCTGCGACTCATCTATCTCTCCGAGCGACAACCATTCCAGTTCAACCGCATCTACGGCTACTGCGTGCTGAGCATCTTCCTCTTCCATGTTTTCATCAATGTCGGCATGGTGCTTGGATTGACGCCCGTTATCGGCATTCCCCTACCCTTCTTCAGCTATGGCGGCTCCTCGCTGTGGGGCTTTACCATCCTGTTGTTTATCTTCCTGCGACTCGATGCAAACCGTAACCTAAGATAAGAAGCAAAAAAAATGATAAATAGTAAATTGTCAAATTGTAAATCAAACGATTTCGAGATCATGGCTCCTGTGGGCAGTCGCGACTCTCTGGCTGCTGCCTTGAAGGCTGGTGCCGACAGCGTTTATTTCGGTGTCGAACAGCTCAATATGCGGTCGCAC
This sequence comes from Prevotella sp., assembly GCA_017417465.1. Lineage (GTDB taxonomy): Bacteria > Bacteroidota > Bacteroidia > Bacteroidales > Bacteroidaceae > Prevotella. The sequence continues at coordinate 3,761 of JAFPZD010000054.1, forward strand.
TCCGCCAACCACTTCACCATCGACGACCTGCGCGACATTGCTGCGCAGTGCAACGAGGCGGGCGTCAAGACTTACCTCACGGTCAACACCATCATCTACGACGAGGATATCGATACGATGC
>JAFPZD010000055.1 GCA_017417465.1 Prevotella sp.
CGACAGCGAGCCCTACATGCCAGAGACCATTGAGGAGCAGATTGTCTGCTATGCCGACAAGTTCTTCTCGAAGACGAAACTCGACCGAGAGAAAACGATGGAAGAGGTGGTGCGGTCGCTGGCGAAGTTCGGCACGGGCGGCGTAGCCCGGTTCCAGCAATGGGCACAGACTTTTGAATAAGTAGCATACTCTACGTAGGTAGCAATGAGAAGAAAGACCATGATCATCCTGTTGTTGACAGCACTGGCAGTAACGCTAGGCGGCTGTCGGCACGGGTTGCAACAGACGCTCACCGACATGGCTTCCGAATTGGGAGACATCGTGCAGAGCGACGACGCCGAGGCTGACGTGCCTTCGGCCGATGTCGCTGTGCCCGCTCGGGAAGAGGCGCAAGAGCAACTGGCAGAAGGTCTTTCTTCCGACAAAGAGCAACCTGCCGACACCACCGACCAGAAGCAGGAGGTGAAAGAGGCACCATCGCAGAAGACCGCCGACGCGCCCCGTGAGGCGAAGGACTCTACTGACGCACAGAAGCTCACCGCCAAGGCTTTGGAGGTGGACACAACGCAGATGGACTCGCTGCAGCTGGCCGTCTACCGGCACAACAAAGCCATCGACGACTCCATCAGCCTCGACTCGATGAACCGCCAACGCAAGAACGGCATCGACTCGCCAGTGGAATACACCGCCGAGGACTCTATCGTCTATCTCGCCGGCACCAACATGGCCTATCTCTATGGCTCGTCGAACGTGAAATACCAGAACATGGACCTGAAGAGTGAGAAGATCTATATGGGTCTGGACTCGAGTAAGGTGCATGCCACTGGTGCGATGGCATTGAAGAAGGAAGCCGAGGAAAAGGCTCCCGAGGAAATCACCGATGCCGACTACGAGCTGACAGGCACGCCTGTGTTCCAAATGGGACAGGACACCTACGAGAACGATACCATCTCCTTCAACTTCAAGACAAAGAAGGGCCTCATCCGCAATGTTTACACCGAGCAGGAAGACGGCTTCCTGAACGGTAAGCTCGCCAAGCGCACGGCTACGGGTGAAATCTACTTGCAGCACGGTACCTATACCACCTGCGACGCCGACCATCCCGACTTCTATATTGCCTTGTCGCGAGCCAAGGTGCGCCCGGGAAAGGATGTAGTGTTCGGACCCGCCTATCTGGTGGTGTGCGACGTGCCGCTGCCGTTGGCCATTCCCTATGGTTTCTTCCCGTTTACGAAGAGCTACTCCAGCGGTTTCATCATGCCTACCTACGGCGATGAGAGTGCCCGCGGCTTCTATCTGCGCGACGGTGGCTACTACTTCGCCATCAGCGACAAGTTCGACCTGAAGCTGCTCGGCGAAATCTACACCAAGGGCTCATGGGGCTTGAGTGCCGCCAGCAACTATCGCAAGCGCTATAAGTTCAGTGGTTCGTTCTACTTCAGCTATCAGGACACTCGAAACGGCGACAAGGGCATGCCCGACTTCACGCGCCAGGAGAGTTTCAAGGTGCAGTGGAACCATCGGCAGGATGCGAAGGCGAATCCTTATAGCACGCTGTCGGCCAACGTGAACTTCGCCACGAGCAGCTACGAGCGCAACAACCTCACGTCGATGTACAACCCGCAGGCGATGACACAGTCGACGCGCACGTCGTCGGTGAGCTGGAGCACGACGTTCTCGAGCATCGGCCTGTCGCTGTCGTCGACGTTCAACTTGGCTCAGAACATGCGCGATACCACCGTGTCGCTCACCATGCCCGACCTGAACATTTCCATCTCGCGCTTTTATCCGTTCAAGCGCAAGCACATGGCAGGCAAGGAGCGCTGGTATGAGAAGATTGCCATGAGCTACACGGGTCATCTCTCCAACTCCATCACGGCGAAAGAGAAAGAGCTACTGCACTCCAACCTCGTTAAGGACTGGAAGAACGGCATGCAGCACCAGATACCTATCAGCGGCTCGTTCACGCTCTTCGACTATCTGAACATCAATCCCTCGTTCAACTTCACCGACCGCATGTACACCAATAAGATCATGCGCTCGTGGGACGACGTCAACCAACGTGAGGTGTCAGACACTATCTATGGTCTGCACAACGTCTATAACTGGAGCCTGTCGCTCTCGGCATCGACGAAGCTATACGGTTTCTGGGTGCCCTGGCGCAAGCTGTTCGGCAACAAGATCGACCGCATCCGCCATGTGCTCACACCGCAGGTGAGCTTCAGCTATGCGCCCGACTTCAGCGCCAGCCGCTACGGCTTCTACGACACCTACCAGAAGACCGATGCCAACGGCAACGTGTCGCTCGTGCAGTATTCGCCCTTCCAAAACGGCATGTACGGCATACCGGGCAAGGGCCGAACGGGAAGCATCTCGTTAGACCTCTCGAACAATCTGGAGATGAAG
>JAFPZD010000056.1 GCA_017417465.1 Prevotella sp.
CGATAGTGGTGGGCCATGCTGCCTACGAAGTGTACGGGCAGGTCTTTGCGACCATACGGCACGATGTTGCTGCGGAAGAACTGACGGAAGTTGTCAATGACCAGTCGCAGCAGGATGGGATTGTCCAAATGTTGCTGGATAAACGTCGACGTACTGCCCAGGAAGCGGTTGACCATCGGTTCGTTATACACCTTGCGAATGATGTCGGCCTGTGTCTGCTTCGTTTCTGCCAGATACTCGTCGCGAATGTCGCTCAGCGCAGGATTCTTGAAGATGGCATTGAGGAACATTCGTCCCAGCACGCTGCCGCTGCCCTCGTCACCGAGGATATAACCCAGCGCCGGCGTATTCTGCACAATCTGTTCGCCATCATACAGACAGCTGTTGGCACCCGTACCCAGAATGCAGGCAATACCTGCCTCGTGCTGACACAAGGCTCGCGCTGCGGCCATCAGGTCGCTATACACCTCTACGCTCTTTGGCGACAGCACCTCCATCAGCACCTGTTTCATAATAGGAACGTGTGCAGGCGTACAACCGCTGCCATAGAAGAACACCTGACAGGTTTCCATCAGCGTTCCCTCAAACACTTTCGAGTCTACGAGCTTGGCTCTGGGGAAGGTCGACAGTTGCGGTTGCAGCTCGATGGCCAGAATCTGTTGGATTTCCGCTGAACTCTGGTGGATGGGGGTGATGCCCTGGGTGTGGAACGTGGCGATGTTGGAATAGGCAATGCCCTGTGACGGCGAGAAGAGCAGGGTCCAGTCTGTCTTCGTGCTGCCGCTGTCTGCTATCAATCTTAACATGGTGTTTTATGCTTAATTTTTATGTACTTAATCTAAATTTGTGCACAAAGGTACGAAAAATCATTGAACATTGAACATTGAACATTGAAAAATTTTGCTTCTGCGGTTGTTTTTAGCGCTTTTTCTTTGGTATTTCGCTCAGTTTGCACTACCTTTGCAGGAAAATTAAGAAAAAACGATTCCATGAGACGTATACTGACCCTGCTTTTGGTCCTGGTGACCGCCCTCAGCGCCCATGCCGTGCTGAAGGAGAAAGACTTGTCGCAAACCCTGAGTATTCTGCGTGCCGAGCTGACCACCCACCACCGTGAGCTGACGCAGCAGATAGAGATGAACCGCAAGCAGAGCGAGCTAGTGCGCAACAGGCTGATAGAAACCATGCAGCGTTCCAACCAGAACTCGCTGATGCTCTATTCACAGAAGTTGGACTACGTCTTCGACCTCACCTACGCCTGTCATGAGGCCACCGAGCAGTATCACGAGTTTCAGCGCCAGCAGCTGCCCTTCAAGCTCTTCCTGCAGAAGGCCGAGAGCGAGATAGCCCGCTACGACTCACTCATCGGTTCGCTGAAGGCCATGCCTGCCAACCTGCTCGACGACCGTGCCAAGACCGACCGCAACGTCTGCATGACGCTGGCCACCAACATCCGTAATTCGCTGGACGAAAACCGCACCACCCTGCAGGACTACATCCGCTATTACGACTTCACCGAGCAGCGTCTCGCCAGGCTCAACGACTACGCCCAGGAGCGCTATACGGAGATTCAGACCAACATCTTCAAGAACGGTGGCGACAGCTACTTCAATATCCTCAAGAACTGGGGTCGCAACTGGCAGATGATGAACCGCACGGTAGCGAAGAAATATCGTCCCAACGCCCATTCACAGTGGGACAGCCGGTGGATTTTCGGACTGCTCGTCACCATCATCTTCTATGCCGTCATCGCCTCCATGCTCAATTTCGTGGCCATCCGCTATATTGTGCCCAAACGCTTCCGCACCGAGGAATTCCTCAAGAAGCGCCAATGCATCACGCTGGCCACCACCACCGTCACCTTTGCCGCCATCCTCGGCGTGGTACTGGCACTCATCGACCAGAACTTCGTGGTCATGGCCTGTAACCTGCTGGTCAACTATGCCTGGCTGTCGGGCGTCATCCTCATCTCCCTGCTGCTGCGTGTCAGCGGCGACCAGATCAAGAGCGCCTTCCGCATCTATACGCCACTGCTCTTCGTGGGCTTCCTGGTCATTGCCATTCGCATTATCCTCATTCCCAACGAGCTGGTCAACATCATCTTCCCGCCCATCCTGCTCATCTGCGCCCTGTGGCAGTGGAGCGTCATCCGTCGCCACAACCGCAACGTGCCGCGTGGCGACATGTTCTACACCTACATCTCACTCATGGTGTTCGTCGCCTCGGTGGTCAGCTCATGGAGCGGCTACACACTGATGGCCGTACAGATACTCATCTGGTGGATTATGCAGCTCACCTGCATCCTCACCATCAACTGCATCCATCGCTACCTCAAGCTCTATGCCGAGCGTCACAAATTCCGCGAGCGTCCCATCACACAGACGTGGTTCTACTACCTCATCTCACAGGTCCTGCTGCCCGTCATGGGTGTCTGCTCCGTCATGGTCAGCATCTACTGGGCTGCTGATGTCTTCAACCTCAGCGAACTCTGCTGGCGCGCCTTCAAGACTTACTTCGTCGACCTCGCCAACTTCAAGCTCAGCATCCTGACGCTGTCGATGGTCATCAGCCTGTTCTTCTTCTTCTCGTGGCTCAACCGCACCGTTCTGAAGCTCCTGCGCATGCACTACGAAATCAAAGACCCCGACACTGCCGCCAGCCGCGAGGTCATGGGACGTAATGTCGTGCAGGTATTGGTCTGGGGAGCATGGTTCATGATTACCATGAGCATCCTCGGCATCTCCATGTCATGGCTGCTCGTCGTCACGGGAGGTCTGTCCACCGGTATCGGTTTCGCCTCCAAGGACATCATCGAGAACATCTACTACGGCATCTCGCTCATGGCAGGCCGCATCAAGGTTGGCGACCTCATCCAGGTCGACGACATCACTGGCCGCGTCACCAGCATCAGCTACACCTCTACTGTCGTCGAGGCCCTGACCGGCGAGGTTATCACCTTCCAGAACTCGCAGCTCTTCACCAAGAACTACAAGAACCTCACCCGCAACCACGAATACGTGCTCCATATCATCGATTTCGGTGTGGCCTACGGCAGCAACCTGCAGCAGGTCAAAACCCTCGTCGAGCAGGCCGTCACTAATCTGCGCCTCAAGGGCACCGACCGTAAGAAGGGTATCACCACCCGCGTCTCAGAGCTCGGCGACTCCAGTGTCAACTTCCAGCTCTTCGTCTGGGTGCAGCCCCTTTATCGCGGTCCCGTCAAGAGTCAGGTGCTCGCCACCATCTACGACACCCTCAACGCCAACAACATCGAGATTCCCTTCCCGCAGCAAGACGTTCACATCCGCACAAAATAGAGGACGGTTTCCTAAATCATAGGCGAGAAAATTCATCCCCGCCACATGATTAGGAAAAAGCCCGAATAACAAAATAAGGTGAGTCCGAAGACCCACCCTATTGTTCAATTGGACTATTTGACAATTGTCTTACGCCCATTCATGATATATATGCCTTTTTGTGTCGGCTTGCCTTGCAGCTTACGACCTTGGAGGTCGTACACAGAACCGTAAACAGTCAACGGTAAACCATAAACTGTCTTGACGTCTGTGGGGGCTGCGGCGTCTATCCACTGGAAATAGTCGAAGAACTTTGTTCCTAAGCTCATGACAAAGGCGGTGCCGGCGTTCAGGTGGTCTTTATCACTGAAGGTGTTGTCTACGCGGTACCAGTCGTCTTCGCCGTCGGGATGGGCTTCGCAGAAGGCGAGGTAGTTGCCATAGGGAACAATCATGTCGCCCTTGGAGTGGGCAAACTGTATTCGGTGCAGCGGCTGCCAGCCGGTGCAGACGTTATTGGCTACCAAGGCGCTGTGCATGTCTTCATAGGCATCGCCGGTCATGGCGGGAGTGCTGAGGAAGTGGGCAGGGTCCTTCATATAGTTGTAGAAGCCTGGGGTGAAGATTTTGTTGAGCATGGCCCACGCCACTGTCGTCGTACCCCAAATCATGCCAGGAACCTCTTGTTCGAAAAACATCTCGTTCATATTAGCCGGTGCGGGATAGGTCTTGTCGCCAATGGTGACGGAGCCGTTGTCTATCTGCGAAAGCCAGGCATTGTTGATGTCGTCGAGGCTCATGTCCTTGCCGCTCAACCAGTCCATGATGCCGGTGTCGAGGAACGACTGCGAGAAGTAGTCGCTAAGTTCATGGACGGACATGGTGGGGTTGCTGACTATCATGCCATTCATAATCATGGGCAGCACGGCGGGCAAGGTCACCTGGTCTTGGCGGTGGGCGGTGGCCACATCATAGCTGGTGCCGTCATCGTCCATGTAGTATCGCATGGTGGCAATGAGGTCGTAGGGACCGTCGCCACAAAGGGTTCCGCGGAAATGCAACTGGTCGCTGAGGTTGTTTGCTTCTATATAGCGCTGCACGGCCAGGGCCACTGCTCCGCCCTGCGAATAACCGATGCTGAAGCTGCGCCAGTCGTCTTTCAGCGGCAGGGTGTTGTCGGCACCGTCGAGCTTGGCGTAAAGCTGCAGACCGTAGGTCACAGCGTCAACAACCTGCTGCGCTTGACAATGCTCTTGTAAGGCTGGCTGGCATCGTAGTCACCGCCTTCGAACAGGAGGGAGAGCGCCACGAAATCGGCAGATTCGAGCGTGGAGCTGGTGGGACACTGCGAATTGGCAGAGACCGTATAGTGGCTATACATGCGTACTGACTCGATGCCGTCACCCTCCTCCGGAGCACTGGGCGCCCAGCAGGCCAACAGCGACGAGAACACAACGGGCTCGCCCGTCATGCTGGTCGATGGATAATTGAACCGGTACACCATCCTGTTGCTCATGGTGAGATACTGTTCCAACTCGGTAGATGGTGTTGGCGTCTGCGCCCACGCTGTTGTAGTCGTGCACAACAGGGCAAGGAATAGCATTGCTTTAGCCTTCATATCGTGTTATGTTAGTTTTAAAGATTATCCAACTTGGTGATTTTCAGCTGCAAAGATAAAAAAAAGTTGCATACGGCCAACACATTTTCAAAAAAACAATAAAAATAAGGTGAGTCCGAAGACCCACCTTATTCTATGTAATTGAACTAAACTCTGAATTAGAAGTTGTAGTAAGCACCGAAGCTCAGGCCGAGGCTGTTAACATCGAAACCGAAGCGGCTGATCTTGTTCTCGTCGGTAGTACCAACAGCAGCGGGATTCTCCTGCTTCTCATACCAGTAGCCCAGACCGTTACCCAGCTTAGCAACGAAGCTGATGCGATCGCTAGCCTGGAAAGCAACACCGGGGATAACTGCGATGTGGAAACCGTTGTTCTTAACCTCACGAGAAGTGGTAGTACCACCAGTGGTAACCTCATTCTTAGCATTGCTGAACTCGTAACCGATCTCACCGTCAGCGAACAGGCTTACCTTACCGAAGTTAACGAAAGTGTAACGGAAGTAAGGCTTAATCTCGAAACCAGTGCGGGTGTTCTTAATCTCAGTGCCAGGAGCAGCAGCGGGCTTGTTCTCGCTAGCAACAACACCAATATACATACCAACAGCCATCTTGTCGTTGAGCTTGTAACCAACCTCAGGACCGAAATTGAAGGTAGTGTTCTTCACCTCAGTAGAAGTGGTAGTACCAGCAGCAGAAACCTCGTTCTTGTTGTTCTCAGTAGAGAAACCTAACTGACCACCAACATAAAGCTGAGCGTTCATAGTAGCAGCAACTGCAACGGCTGCGAGTGTCATGAAAATCTTCTTCATAATTTTGAATTTTTAATTAATAAATGAATAACTTAATTTTCTAAAACTTAACTTTTATTTTCGTTTGACGGTGCAAAGATAAGGAAAAAAGTTCCAAACTTCCAAATTTTTTTCAAACTTTTTTGCATTTTAGCACAAAAATTGATAAAAATCATGGTTTTTCGAGGGAAAATTCGTAATTTTGCAGGGTAAAAGTAAAAAAATAGTTATCGGAATGAAACAAGTGTTGATTGCCGGTCCGTGTGTGATTGAATCTGCCGAGTTGCTGGACACGGTGGCTGCCCGTTTGGTGGACATCAACAACAGGCTGGGAACGGATATTATCTTCAAGGCATCGTTCGACAAGGCCAACCGTACATCGCTGCACTCGTTTCGCGGTCCGGGTATTGACCACGGGCTGCTGATGCTGAGTGACGTGAAGGCGAAATATGGTCTGAAGGTGCTGACGGACATCCATGAGTCGTGGCAGGCCGAGCCTGCAGGACAGGTGTGCGATGTATTGCAGATTCCTGCCTTCCTCTGTCGCCAGACGGACTTGCTGCTGGCAGCAGCCAAGACGGGCAAGACGGTGAATATCAAGAAAGCACAGTTTCTGAGCGGAAAAGATATGCGATGGCCTGTGGAGAAAGCCCGCGAGGGCGGCGCCAAGGACGTTTGGCTGACGGAGCGCGGCAACATGATGGGTTATAATAACCTGGTGGTGGACTTCCGTAACATCGTGGACATGCTGGAAATCACCGATACGGTGATTATGGACTGCACACACAGCGTTCAGCGACCGGGAGGCAGCGACGGCAAGACAGGCGGCGACCGCCGCTTTGTACCGCAGATGGCGCTGGCCGCCAAGGCCTTCGGCGCTACGGGATGGTTTTTCGAGGTGCACCCCCACCCTGACGAGGGCTTGAGCGATGCCGCCAACATGCTGGAGCTGGATGCGCTGGGCGATCTGGTCGCCAAGCTCATCAACAAGGAACAATAAAAATATTATATATTTAAGGTACGCGCGTGAGAGAATATGCCATACAATGTATCAAGGACGAAGCACAGGCCGTGCTTGACCTGATACCACAGCTGGACGAGGACTTCGACAAGGCTGTGCAGCTGATACTCGACTGTCAGGGCAAGGTCATTGTCACGGGTGTGGGCAAAAGCGGCCACATCGGTGCGAAGATTGCTGCCACGCTGGCATCGACGGGCACGCCGTCGTTCTTTGTCAATCCCCTGGACGTCTATCATGGCGACCTGGGCGTGATGGCGAAAGGCGATGTGGTGCTGGCTATCTCAAATAGCGGCCAGACCGACGAACTGCTGCGCTTCATCCCCATGGTGCTGCATCTAGGCATTCCTATCATTGCCATGAGCGGCAATCCGAAGTCGCTGTTGGCCAAGTATGCCAAGTGTCATCTGAACATCAGCGTGAAGAAGGAGGCCTGTCCCCTGAACCTCGCTCCTACCAGCAGCACGACGGCCACGCTGGTCATGGGCGACGCCCTAGCAGTGGCACTGATGGAGATGCGCCACTTCCAGCCGCAGGACTTCGCGCAGTTCCATCCTGGTGGCGAGTTGGGCAAACGCCTGCTGACCACCGCTCAGGACGTGATGCTGAAGGACAACCTGCCCGTGCTGACTAGCGACATGCAGCTGAGCGACGCCATCATCCTGGTGAGCAAAGGCAAGCTGGGCCTGGGAGTGGCGATGGAAGAAGGAAGAGGAAAGAAGGAAGAAGGAAGAGGAAAGGTGGAAGGCATTATCACGGATGGCGATATCCGTCGTGCCATGGAGCGGTGGCAGAAGGAATTCTTCTCCCACACCGTTGGCGACATTATGACGCGCCAGCCCAAGTGTGTGAGCGTGGATACGAAAATCAGCGAGGTGCAGAAGCTGATGAACAAACACAAGATTCACAGCGTGCTGGTGAC
>JAFPZD010000057.1 GCA_017417465.1 Prevotella sp.
CTGTGCCCAGGCAAACTCGATGCCCAGACCGACGATGTAGCTCACCAGAATCTTCGGCAGCACAGCCAGGAAGCCATAGATGAAAATCTCCCAGAAACCTGCCGTTGCCAGTGCATTGGCTGCTGCATAGTTCTGATAGCCGATATTATACATACCAAACAGCATGGCGGGCATCAGGGCGATGACTACCATACTCATAATACGCTTCGAGTCGATGGCGTCGTGAATGTTGACACCCGACTTCGCAGTATCGTTAGGCACAAGCGCAAACGTCTCAAAACCGTCGAAGACACTGCGGAAAGCATGCAACTTGCCGCCCTCTTCGAAGCTTGGCCTCATCTTGTTAAATAGATTTCTTATAGCACTCATAAATGTAATTTACAATTTGACGATTTACAATTTACGATTTATGCATTCTCCTTGCGCAGGATGTTCAGACCTTCGCGAACAATGCGCTGCAACTCCAACTTCGAGCTGTCCACAAACTCTGCCAGGGCAAAGTCCTCGGGAGCTACCTCGTAGATACCCAGCGCCTCCTGACGGTCGATGTCGCCGGAGATGATGGCTTTGATGAGGTATTCGCCGTAGATGTCCATCGGCAGCACCTTGTCGTACTCGCCACTCATAATCATATGACGCTCGCCACCCTTCACACGAGCATCGAGCGCATAGCTCTTCTTGCCACACAGCCAAGAGAAGTAGCTGCGGTTCACAGAGAACTGCTTGAAGCGCGGCAGAATCCATCCCAGCAGCTCGTCAGCGTCGTCACCCTCTGGAATGACGGTAATCTCCGAGGTGTGAGCACCCAGGAAACCATCCTTCGTAGTGGGACGGCCTGTCAGCACGTTGCCATTGATGATGCGAACGCTCTTCTGGGCATCGTAGCTGTTGCTCAGCAGTGTCGAGAGTTCCTCACCCACCAGCATGTCGACATAGGCAGGAGCCTTCACCTCGCTTCCGCAGAGGGCCACTCTACGGCGCAGGTTCACCTTGCCGGTGTTCAGCAGACGGCCAATGAACAGCACCACTGTCGGGTCACCGATGGTCCACACCACCTCGCCCTTGTTCACGGGAGCGATGTTGTTGACCTGCACACCGACGTTACCAGCAGGACACTTGCCTTCGAACACGTTGACCTCGACGTCACGATAGTTCTCGAACGACGAGTGGACGCCACAACCCAGATAGGTTTTGGCAATCTTCGACAGCGCCGTGAGACCGGTCTGGAAGTCTGCTTCCTGACCCTTCACCTCGTATTCGAAGTCGGCAGCCAGGGGCTTGTCTCTCAGTGCCGAGACAAAGATAGCCCTCGGCATCACGGAGGGGTTGGTCGACACAGCGTATGGCAGCTGGTTGATGTAGCCGAAGATGCCGGCCTCCAGCAGGGCGTCAATGACCTGCTGACCGTTCATCTTCGTCACATCCTTCTTGCCAAAGTCTGTAAACTGCTGCTCCTTATCGGCTTCCACCTTGATGCAGAGCACTTTCCTACGTTCGCCACGCACCACTTCGCGGACTGTGCCGCTGACGGGTGAGGCAAACTTCACTTCGGGATACTGCTTGTTGACAAACAAGGCATCCCCGGCCTTCACCTTGTCACCTTCCTTGACGACAACCTTCGGAGTAACACCCTCGAAATCATCGGGCACCAGCGCAAACTGGCCGTTGGATTTCAACTCGATGAGTCGCTCCTCGGCTTTGCCTTGAAGGTGAATGTTCAAGCCTTTGCGTAACTTGATTACATTTGCCATTTATAGATGAAATTTTGAAACGTTTCACTGAATTCGGGTGCAAAATTACCAAAAAATGAGCACATTATGAACAAAAAACACGTAAAATGTTGCTACTTCACAACTTTTTAATGTAATTTTGTGGCAAAATTCGCGAATTAGGTTTTTTATTGCAATCTCTGACTGACAGAATTGAAGTTGTTCAAGCACATACTAAACATCCTGATATGGACCATCCTCGGCCTGTATCTCTTGTTGATGCTCACCATCAGTGTGCCCTCCGTTCAGGAGTATCTGGGCGGTAGGGTAGCGTCCCTGTTGGCAGGCAAGCTGGGTACCAGCGTCTCTATAGGTCGTCTGGACTATGGCTTCTTCAGCCATGTCACCCTCTACGACGTCAACATCAAGGACCAGCAGGGCCAAGACATGCTGAAGGCCGAGCGCCTGTCCACGCGCCTCGACCTCCTGTCGCTCACCGAGGGTAAGGTGTCTATCTCCACCGCCCAGCTGTTTGGCGTCCATGCCCGTTTCTATCAGGCCACGAAGAATAGCAAACCCAATTTCCAGTTCGTGCTCGACTCGCTGGCATCGAAGGACACCACCCAGGCGTCGCCCATCAACCTGCGTGTCAACTCACTCATCATGCGGCGCTCCAGCGTCAGCTTCGACCGCCTCGACGCCCCCGAGACGCCCGGACAGCTCAACCCCAACCACCTGGCGGTGACGGACATCAGCACCCACCTGGTGCTGAAGCAGCTCTCGGAAGACTCGCTGAACCTCACCGTCAAGCGCCTGTCGTTCAAGGAGAAGTCGGGCATGGAGGTCAAGCGCCTGTCGCTGCACTTCGACGGCGGACGCTATGGCAGCCGACTGCAGGACTTCCGCCTGCTGATGCCGGGCACGGAGGTGACTTTCGGCGACATCGTGGCGACCTACCGTTTCCGCGGCCGTCATTTTGTCATGCCGTCGCTGCAGTATCACGGCAGCATCATACCCTCGTCGGTGCGCCTCTCGGATGTCTCTTACCTGTTGCCGGGACTCAAGGACTTCCAGAGCACGCTATCCTTGTCGGCAGACTTCCACGGCGAGGGCGAGACCCTGGAGGTGCCTCACCTGCAGGTCGGCTCCACGACGGGCGATGTCGACATCAACCTCGGCGGCACCATCCAGCAGCTCTTTCAGCGTGAGCCGTCATGGCGCGCCGACATCCACGACTTCGGACTCTCTGCCAAGACCATCAGCTTTATCTCCGAAAACCTCCAGGGTCAGCAGGTACAGGTGCCCGAGGTCCTTACCCGCATGGGTAGCATCCATCTTACAGGAAGTCTGCATGGCAGGGGGCTCAGCGACTGTCATGCCAACAACATACTGAAGACCGATGCCGGAGAGGTGACGCTGCAGCTGGCACTCGATGGCGACCGGAATTTCACGGGTAAGGTCGATACCCATGAGCTGGACCTGAAACGCCTCCTTGACGACGACCACTTCGGTGTGCTCACCACCACCATCGATGTCAGCGGTCAGCTGCCGTCGGGCGGACAGCCGGAGGTCAAGGCCGACGGCGTGATAGAGCGCGTGAGCTACAATGGCTACCAGTATCAGAATATCAAGCTGAACGGTCTCTATAGTGCCCGTGACACCCATGGCCGGCTCAGCATCGACGATGCCAACCTCAAGGCCGACATCGAGGGTGTGCTGCTCACCAGCCGCCGGCAGCGCGACGTCAAGTTGCGCGCCGTGCTCAGCGACTTCTCACCGCAGGCCACGCATATCTCCGACACGTGGGGCGACGCCCGCTTCTCGGGCGTGCTGCAGGCCGACTTCACGGCCACCGACCTCAACGATGCCGTGGGCTCCATCGACATCCAGGATCTGACGATGCTGTCGTCCTCCGAACGCTACGAGCTCCACAACCTGCGCATCGAGTCGGACTATGCCGAACAGCATTACATCGCCCTGTGGAGCGACTTCGGCGATGCCCTCATCACCGGCCATTTCGACTACGAGACGCTGGCACAGAGCATCACCAATTTCGTGGCGGCCAAGTTGCCCACGCTGCCCGGACTGCCGAAGGTCAATCCCAATACCGACAACAACTTCGCCATCAATGCCACCATCCACAAGTCCGATTGGCTGGAGCAGCTGCTGCGCGTGCCCCTGCACCTCACTAAGCCCTTGACGCTCCATGGCATGGTGAACGACCAGAGCCAGCAGCTCAACATCGAGTGCGACATCCCGCAGTTCTATTATAAGGACAGCCGCTACGACCGCGGCCACCTCAGCATCCTGTCGCCCCTGGGCACGCTGGCCTACGATGTAAAGGTCACCAAACTGATGGGCGACGGCGACAACCTCGACCTGCAGCTGTCGGGCAGCGCCTACAACAACCTGCTGACCACCACGCTGCTGTGGGACGACCATGCCGAGCAGCGCATGTGCGGCAAGGTGACGGCACAGGCACAGTTCCACACCACCCTCGACGGCAAGCAGGAGACGGCGGTCACCATCGCACCGTCCACCATGACCATCAACAATGCCCAGTGGGACATCCATCCCTGCGGCATCAACTACACCGACAAGCGCCTCGCCATCAACCACTTCTCCGTGCAGCGCGGCGAACAGTTCCTGACGCTCGACGGCATCGCCTCGGAGAGTGGCAGCGACTCCATCAGCGTGCAGATGAAGGATGTCGACGTGGAATACGTCCTCAACCTCGTCAACTTCCACGCCGTGGAGTTCAGCGGTCTGGCCACGGGCGGCGGCTATCTGCGCGGCGTCTTCGGCAACTTCCAGGCCAATGGCGAGGTGACGGTCCGTCAGTTCCAGTTCCAGCACGGCCGTATGGGAACGCTCCACGCCCTCGTCGCCTGGAACGACCAGCAGGAACAGATTGACATCTCCGGCGTCTGCGACGACGGCGAGGACGCCCAGACACTGGTCGACGGCTATGTGTCACCCGCTCGCAACTTCATCGACCTGGGCATCAGGGCCAACGGCACCCACCTCGACTTCGCACGCTCCTTCATGGACAGCTTCATCAGCTCTCTGGAGGGCCACGGCTATGGCGACATCCGACTGATGGGTCCCCTCGACCACCTCAACCTCACCGGCCAGCTGGCGGTCAACGGCAGGGCACATGTCAGCACGCTGGGTTGCGACTACGACTTCCGCAACGACACCATACGCCTTGTGCCCAACGAGATAGAAATCGTCCATTTCCCCGTCTACGACCGCCACGGCACACAGGCCCTGATGTCGGGAGCCATCCATCACGACGAGCTCACCAACCTCACCTTCGACCTCTATGTCGATGCCGACAACCTGCTGGCCTACGACTTCCACGACTTCGGCGGCGACACCTTCTACGGCACCGTCTATGCCTCGGGACATGTGGGCATTCACGGTCGTGAGCGCGGCGTCGACATCGAGGCCGACGTCACCCCACAGGCCAATACCGTCTTCGTCTATAATGCCGCCTCGCCCGACGCCATCAACAACCAGGAGTTCATCGAGTGGGGCACGAATCACGGGGACGGTTCTCCGACTGGGCGGAGTGTGGCGTTGCAATCTAATGATCACAGTCGCCTGGCGACGACGGATCAAGAGAACCGTCCCCATGATCCGCAGAACCGTCCCCATGATCCGACTATCAGGGATGACCTCACCATGCGCCTCAATATCAATGCCACGCCCGAGGCTCAGGTGCGCCTGCTGATGGACCCCGCCACCAACGACTACATCACCCTGCAGGGCACCGGTATGCTGCAGGCCACCTATTATAATAAAGGAGGCTTCACCATGCAAGGCACCTATCGCGTCACCGAAGGCACCTACGGACTCACCATCCAGAATGTCATCCGCAAGAACTTCACCTTCCGCGAGGGCGGCACCATCACCTTTGGCGGCGACCCCTACGACGCCATCCTCAACCTCCGCGCACAGCATGTCGTCAACGGCGTGTCGCTCTCCGACCTCAACGTCGGCGCCTCCTTCTCCAATACCGTGCGCGTCAACTGTCTCATGGACATCACCGGCCAGCCGCGCCAGCCCATCATCGGCTTCGACCTCGAGATGCCCAACGTCAATGCCGACGAGCAGCAGATGGTGCGCTCGCTCATCAATAGCGAGGAAGAGATGAACCAGCAGGTCATCTACCTCTTGGCCGTAGGCCGCTTCTATCCGCAGGGCTCCAACAATGCCGACGCCTCCGGCGACTCGCCTAGCAAGACCTCGCTGGCCATGCAGAGCCTCCTCTCGGGCACCCTCAGCGGACAAATCAACAACATGCTGGGACAAATCGTCAAGAGCAACAAATGGAATTTCGGTGCCAACATCTCCACCGGCGACGAAGGCTGGAACAATGCCGAATACGAAGGCATCGTCAACGGCCGCCTGCTCAACAACCGCCTGCTCATCAACGGCCAGTTTGGCTATCGCGACAATGCCACCACCGCCAATTCCTCGTTCATCGGCGACTTCGACATCAGCTACCTGCTGACGCCCACCGGCAGCTTCGCCCTCAAGGTCTACAACCAGACCAACGACCGCTACTTCACCCGTTCGTCGCTCAACACCCAGGGTGTCGGCATCATCCTCAA
>JAFPZD010000058.1 GCA_017417465.1 Prevotella sp.
ACCGTGGATATTCAAAACTCGATGCTGAAAGATGTCGGAACAGCAGACGATGTTCTCTCCATGCTGCCCGGCGTGCAGGGTAGCGAAGGCAATTTCACCGTCTTTGCCAAAGGCACGCCCGAAATCTACATCAACAACAAAAAAGTGCAGAGTGCGAAGGAACTGAAACAACTCAAATCATCTGACGTGAAGAGCGTGGACATTATCACCACCCCTGGCGCCCGCTATAATGCAGAAACTCGCGCGGTAATCCGCATCAAGACGATCCGCCCTCAAGGTGACGGCTTGAGCGTAGAGACCTATCACCGTCTGCTGCGCGACAACAAGTGGAATACCTACGACGACCTGAACTTGAAATACCGCTCAAACGGTCTGGAACTGTTCTGCAGCACCTCGCTCACCAACAACTCCCACAGCGAGGACAATTGCATTGTGCAGGAGAGTCACTTTGGAGATAACACCGTAACGGTGGACCAATATGCCCCCACAAACTACTGGACGACAGAGGTCACTGCCCAAATTGGGGCCAACTACGACCTGAACACCGAGAACTCCTTCGGTTTCTCTTATCAAGTGGCCAAGACACTTTACGTGGGTGGTGATGGGTTCTTCAACCAGACCATCAGCCGAAACGGCATTCTGCAAGGGAAGATAGACCAATACATGGGCATCAGCGAAAGTAGTGGACCGGCCCATACTGCTGATGTCTATTACGTGGGAAAGATTGGTAAATTGGGAATCGACCTCAACGGCTCCTACATCTGGCGCAAGAACCGGCGCGACATGCTTGTTACCGAGCATAGCGAGCAGCTCTCCGACCTCGACCTGCACACCGACCATACGAACAATAGCCGTCTGTCGGCCGGCAAGTTGGTGCTTTCCTATCCTATCTGGAAGGGTGAGCTATCAGTTGGTTCTGAAGCCAGCCGTACCCACAGTCACGCCACCTACGACAGTCGGGAAGACAAAATGCCAGCCTCCGACGACGACATCCGCGAGAGCAACGTCGCGGGCTTCGCCGAATATCAAGTACACTTAGGCCAATGGAGTTTCGGCGGCGGCCTGCGCTATGAACACGTGAAGAGCGACTACCGTTCATTTGGCATATATCAAGATGACATGAGCCGCACATACAACGATATCTTCCCAAACGTCACATTCGGCTGGCAACAGGGTAAGTGGGGGCTGCAACTGGGTTACAACAAGCGTGTCAGCCGCCCCACCTATCACCAGTTGGACTCTAACGTGCAGTATGACAACCGCTACATGTACGAAGGTGGCAACCCGCTGCTCCTGCCTACCAAGCTGCACAGTCTTGAACTTATGGCCACCTACGATTGGCTGAACCTTTCGGTGGGCTACACCCGCCGCGATGATGAGGCACTGTGGATCAACCGCATCTACCAGACGGGACAGGAGATCATGTTCACCACCTACGAGAACTACGACCACCACGACTCCTACAATGCCTCGCTTGTGGCCTCGCCTAAGATTGGCTTCTGGCAACCGACGCTCGAACTGACTTACTTCCAGCAGCACTTCCGCGACATGAACCGCCCTGAACTCAGCGTTAATTTCCGCAACTGGTTCATCTTCGACAAGACCTTCAAGGGGATGGTCTACCTGCACTACGCGTCGAGCCACGACTACGGCTTCATCCGCGACGCCAGCCAGTTCAATGTCAACCTGCGTCTGCAAAAGACTTTCCTGAAAGGCTCGCTCACGACTGCCATCTACGCCAACGACATCTTCCGCACACTCCGCAGCAAGTTTACGGGCTACTGGGAAGTGGCGACACTCCGCAAGGATGCCTACACCCACACGCAGTGCATCGGAATATTCGTCAACTACACCTTCAACTCGACTCGTTCGAAGTATAAGGGTACTGGTGCAGGTAATGCAGAAAAGAACAGATTATAAACTCTCTCTCGTTGATAGCGGGCAGCCGTCGGCCTCAGTGCCGACACTGCCCACTTCAAAGAATAGAATATCGATTAAGAACATTTAACGCCCTACGATGCAGGATTTCCCGCTTCACGGCG
>JAFPZD010000059.1 GCA_017417465.1 Prevotella sp.
CAATTCACGTTGGGGCGTTACCCAGGTTCTCGCCAACCCCCGCATCCTCACCGTGAAGAGCGTCACCAACGGCGTTCCAACCTTCACCTCTACTGTCGCCCCTGGCGCCTCATCCTTCGTCTACTCCTCCAACAGCGCCCAGTGCTGGAAAGTCTGCCTCGGTCTCCGCTACCATTTCAACTAAGTGGCTCTTTCACCTCCTGGCCACGGCAGAAGCGGTGCAGGATCTGGCGGTCGTCGCCCACATAGATGAAGCGCTCCAAGCGATGGAGCAATGAGTACTCGTCGGGATGCAGAACGGCGTCGTCGATGACCAGAGCATCGAACTCATAACCGGGTTCGAAGCTGCCCACCTTGCCGAAGAAGCTGCCTGCCGACTTAGTGGCAATCCAGAAGATTTCGGGCAGTGTGAGGAACGCTTTGCTCTTGTCCATCTGGTAGTGCATCTTGCTAACCTGAATGGCATAAACCAGCATGCGGAACATATTGAGGTCGTGGCCGCCGCTGATGTCGCTGCCCAGACCAATGGGCAGTCCTTCGTCGAGGAACGTGCGGACAGGTGCCAGTCCTGACGACAGGTTGAAGTTCGACGTGGGACAATGAGCCACCATGACCTTGTTCTTCTTCATCAGTTCCAGCTCGCTGCCATTGGTCCATACGCAATGGGCCATGATGGTAGGCGTCTGTCCAAAGAGTCCATAGCGATTGTAGGCGTCGCCATAGCTGGTACTTTCTTTTTCCAGTTCAGCCACCCAGGCAATCTCGGAGGTGTTCTCCGACAGGTGTGACTGGACGGGCAACAGGTATTTATTAGCCAACTCACCACAGGCCTTGAGCAGTTCTGGCGTACATGAAGGCACGAAACGTGGCGTGATAATCGGACGGACAAGGGCGTTATCATCGCCGAATTCGGCGATAATCGACTCCTGACCCTCGACGTAGGCGTCGACGTCTTCAGTGAGCGTGTCGGGGCAGTTGCGGTTCATGCCCACCTTGCCGACCATTGCTCCCATACCAGCTTCCTGATACAGATGCATCAGTTTGCGGGTGCTTTCGGTATGCATGGTGCCAAAGACGACGCTACGCATGGTGCCAAAGAGCCACTGGGTGTGTAAGAAACGGCGATACATGCGCTCGGCATATTCCACATCGGCATATTTCGACTCCTCTGGGAAGGTGTAGTTCTGCAGCCACGGCAGCAGTTCCAGATCCATGGCGACGCCTTGGTTGTGTACCTGTGGCGCATGGACATGCATATCGTTCATGGCGGGAATGAGCAACTTGTCGCCGAAGTCCACAACCTCAGCACCCTGGGCATCCAGATCTTCCAAACGGGAAGAGACACCATTCACTATACCGTCTTCCACGGCGATATAGCCATTCTCGAAAATCTCAAAACGCTCCTTCTCTTTCGTAAAAAGAATATGGGCTTTATAGACTTTTTTCATAGTGTGTAGTATTTGATTGGTAAGTTAACTGCTGCAAAGGTAATAAAAAAAGGTGAAAATATTTTGCTTTTCACTTTTTTTTTGTAAATTTGCACCCAAAAACTAATACTAATATAATACGGTAATACTATGGAACATAGCTTAATTGTCGACATTTGTGGCTGGATAGCCACCTTCGGCCTTATCTTAGGATATCTGCCTCAGGCCATTCAAACCATTCGTACACACAACACCGACGGCATCTCGCTGCCAGGATTCATTTCCATGGCCATAGGCTGTGCTGCCTTCGTGGTGCAGGGAGCACTCATAGGCAACTGGTATCTGTTTACCACCAATCTCATCACCTGCACTTGTAGCGTCATCATCTTTGCTATTAAGATGCATAACGACTACGGCAAGAAAAAGTGAGGGGGCAATTAGCCAAAGAGTTCGTTTAACACTTTATCGACCACCAGCGGGAAATACTGCATTTCCAGCTGGTGTTCTTTTTCTGCAATGTCGTCAACGCTGTCCTCAGTCCTGAGGGCACAGCGATACTGGGCGATAATCTCACCACCATCGCAAACGGGCGAGACATAGTGGACGGTCATTCCCGTCTCTTTTTCGCCTGCCGCCTTCACAGCCTCGTGGACGTGGTGACCCCACATGCCCTTGCCGCCA
>JAFPZD010000060.1 GCA_017417465.1 Prevotella sp.
AAGAACCTCAATGCCACCATCTCTTATTCGTTCAACGACTCCGAACGCCTCTACCGCGACTACACATCGCCCACCACGCCCGACTACACATCGCGCCACAACCTGCGCCTCACGCTGAAATATGGCATTGGCAAAGTCATCTTCGGACTCGCCGACTCGTATGCCAGCGGACGACGGTTTGCCACCGGCACCACACCTTATTATAATAGTCTCGATGCCAACCTCACCTGGCTCGTCAGTCCGAAAATCATTGTCTACAGTTCGCTTAACAACATCTTAGGTCGCACCAACGTCTTCCGCTACAACGCCGACGGCTCGGCGGTGACCGCCAATCGCGACCGCTTCTTCTACATCGGAATATTTGTTTCACTTAAAAGTAATAAAGCTTATGACATTTCAAATTTCTAAAGTCGCACGTCGTGCCACTTCCACACTTCGCGTGTTCACAATCGCCATCATGATAACGGCAACCGTTAGTATTCAAGCCCAAGAGTCTGTTCCCATGCAGGCGCTCATCGGCCAGTCGCTCAGCAAACTGCAGCAGCCGACACCTCAGGCATTCCTCACCTGCATTGCCGAGATGAAACGCATCGAAGCGATGTTCCCCGACAGCATCCAACCGAAATACCAATTGGCGTTGCAGAGCCTGAACTTCGCCGTGATGAATCCTCATGCCGAGCAAACCGAAGACCTGCTCACGGCCGCTGAGCAGACCATCGGCCAAATGGAGAAGATGAAGAACTGCGACCCCAGCGACCTCTGCACGCTTCAAGGATTCCTCTACATGGTGCGCATCGTGCAGAACCCTCAACAAAACGGGCAACGCTACTACATCGACGTACTCCAGAACTTCGAGAAGGCGCTGAAGCTGAATCCCAACAACGAGCTCGCCCAGCAGCTGCAGCAGAAGTTCCAGGAAGGAATGAGGCAGGCAACGGGAGCCGCGCAAAGCGCGGAGTGAAAAGAGAAAAGTGAAAAGTGAAAAATAATGAGGCACCAACCGTAGGGGCAGACCCCCGTGTCTGCCCGAAGAATGAATATCGCTACCACCCCTAACCCCTCTCCCTCCGTCGCAAATGGGGGATTTGCTCCCCTTTGTGGGGCCGCAGCCACCGTGGCTGCTCTGAAGACCCCAGTCGCCCCGGAGGAGGGGACTACGCTGGGTGTCTGCTGTCCGTTGTTCGGGCAGACACGGGGGTCTGCCCCTACAGTTGGTCGCATTCTCTCTTTTCGTTTTTCACTTTTCACTTCGCGCTTGCGCGGCAGTCTGCCCCTACATTCCCTTTTATTCCTATTATATAATATTTCCACAAAATCATCGTTTTATATCATAGAACACTCGTTTCGGAACGAAATTCAAAGAAAAAAGGTAAAAAGTTATGTACAAGACAACCATGATTGCCCTTTTGCTTGCACTCATGGCAATGGCCGGGCAGGCGAAAGAGAAGGCAACTGTTTGGGAAAACCCTAGCACCGAGTATGGGACCAGCTATGGCGACGGCTTCTTCAATCTCGCCCTCGATGTGACGAGGGTAGAGCTGAAGGCGAACGAGACGGTGGTGTATATCACCGCACAGCAGCGGTCGGATGACCCCGACTGTTGGTTCCGCTTTGCCGACGACACCTATTTGAAGGTAGGCGAGAAGCGTTTCACGATCGTCTCGGCTGAAGGCATCGAACTCAATAAGCAAGTATTGGCGAACAAGGACGGCCGTCGCGAGATGGCGTTCCACTTCCCGCCGCTGCCAAAGGGCACTCGTGCGTTCGACTTCATCGAGGGCGACGGACCAGGTGCATTCCAAATCAAAGGCATCAAGCCGGTGGAGGAGCGATGGCTGCAGCTCTTCCCGTCCTATTGGCGCGACGCTCAAGGCGACTGGACGATTGCCTTCTGCGAGGAATGTGCCATCTACGACTGCCGCTTCTGGAACTACAAGCAACGTGATGTGAACCCGAAAACGGGCGAGGCAACACTCATCTTGACCAACGGCGACGAAGAACTGAAGGTCGTAGTAGGGAAGAATAAGAAAGGCATGCGCACGATTCAGGTGGGCAATCAGCGGGCTGACTATGCAATGATCACCGATCGCTTCCTGCCCGACTATCCTACGAAAGACACCCGCACGGACTTTGTCGACACGGGTTACAAGACCGATACCATCACCGTGGTGGGCTGGCTCAAGGACATGCCGGAGCACTTCAAGCAGTTGAAGACCTTCAATTTCGGCTATGAGAACATCTATACCGATGAACATGAGTCTGCTTACGCCAACCTGGACTCTCTGGGGCGATTCAGTGTTAAAATTCCCGTGCTGAACAGCACAGAGTTCTTCTGCGACTGGGAGCGCTGTTTCATGCGCACGATGCTTGAACCGGGCAAGACTTACTTCATGCTCTACGATTTCAAGGAAGGCCGTCGCTATTTCATGGGTGACGACGCCCGTCTGCAGAACGAGCTGTTCAAATATCCACTTGATTGGCAGAGCATCCGCATGCAGGAAGGATCGAACAGAGCTGACAAGGCTACGCCAGAGCAGTTCGACCAATATGTCGCTTCGGTAGATAGTCTCATCAAGGCACAGTTCGCCAACATCGATGCGCTATGCGAACAGCACCCGATGCTCTCCACCCGCTTCAATCTCTTCAGGAAAGGTAATACGCTCTCGCAACAAGCAAGTGATTTCGGACAGGCTCGTTTCCGCGGCGAAGGTTTTCAGTTGTCCGACAATGCCCGTCGATATGCTTACGACACATTCTGGACGAAGATGGTGAAGCCCTATACGCTGCATCGAGACTTCAGCGGTTTCCTGCGCGACTATCTGGACGATGCCAGAAGCGCGCGCAACGCTGCAATCTCCTACAATCTCCTAGACAATTACAAGGAATTTGCCCGTAACGACGAAGAGCTTGCGCTGCTCACCCGCTGGGCCGAATGGGCTAAAGAAGTGACAACTCTCATCGAGGCAGAACCCACAATTGAAGCAAAGATGCGCAAGGCGGAAGAGGTAAATGCCCAGAATGCCGATATGATTAAGGAGGTGGATAAAATTGTACAAAGGCCGGAAGCCTCCAAGATAATCAATGGAAGAATGCTCGTCAGCGCCCTGAAAGTACATCTCGCAACGCTCGATTCGCTTTGTGCCGATCCATTTATCAAGGAAGTTTGGCTCACCCGACAAGTGTTACAACAAATCGACCACGAGCGCGCATCGCTATCGCCCACTGTGATGGATACAGTAAAGGCGATGATTGGCAATCCCACTTGCATCGCAATGATTGAGAAACAGAACAACCACTACCTCGCCATCGAGAACCGCGAGTTCGACAAACTGGTGCTGAAGTCTTCCGACAATCTCGCAGATCTTACTGAAGGCGAGGCACTTCTGAAGAAAATTCTCGAACCCTACAAAGGCAAGTTCGTGTTGCTCGACATCTGGGGCACATGGTGCGGGCCGTGCAAGGAAGCCCTCTCCCACTCTACGGAGGAGTATGCCCGGCTGAAGGACTACGACATCGAGTTCCTTTATCTCGCCAATCACAGTCCACAAGACTCATGGGAGAACGTCATCAAGGAATATAACGTCAGCGGTCCGAACGTAGCTCACTACAACCTACCCGACGAACAGCAGGCCGCCATTGAGCGTCATCTGAACGTCCACAGCTGGCCCACCTACAAGCTCTTCGACCGCAACGGCAACATGTTCGACCTCGATGTCGATGCCCGCAACCTCGATGAGCTTACCCGCCTGCTGGACCGCATGAAGTAACATGCCCCGCACTAACCGCTTCAAGTAACAAAATGTAGGGACGCGGCGTGCCGCGTTATTGGAACAACTCATAACTGCACGGGGATTTATCGGAAAGAAATTATCATAATTACAATAATTTTATCCACAAATAGGATTATTTGAGGATGAACCCACCGTAGGGGCAGACCCCCGTGTCTGCCCGAACAGTGGGCAGCAAACACCCAACGTGGTCCCCTCCTCCGGGGCGACTGGGGTCTTCAGAGCAGCCACAGTGTGGCTGCGGCCCCACAAAGGGGAGCAAATCCCCCATTTGCGACGGAGGGAGAGGGGTTAGGGGTGGTAGCGTTTTCAAACACTAAACGGGCACAAAATCACGGGCAGACACGGGGGTCTGCC
>JAFPZD010000061.1 GCA_017417465.1 Prevotella sp.
CTCGCTCGGCTTTGCGTTTCGCAGAGCGAAGCGGCAAAGCCGAGCGAGGGGAGGTCTCCCTTCCCATTGGGGAATAAGGCCATCAGCCGTTGCTGGCCGCTGCTAAAAGATCGCTGATGGGTAGTTGGCGGTCGATAGCGGAATGGAACGAGATAAGGCTCTCGCTGCGTGCGATTCCTAACGGCTGCAGCTGGTCGTGGATAATGTTGAGCAGGTGATGGTTGTTACGGGCATAGACCTTGATGAAGAGGTCGTAGTCGCCAGTGGTGTAGTGACACTCCACCACCTCTGGAATCCGCTCCAGTTTCTCTACCACGCCGTCGAAGTCGGCAGGGTTCTTCAAGTTGAGGCCAATAAAGGCACACGTCTCATAGCCCAGTTTCTCAGGGTCGATGATGAACTTCGATCCCTGTAAGACGCCGGCTGACGTCAGTTTTTGTATACGCTGGTGAATAGCAGCGCCGCTGACGCCACATGCCCTTGCAACCTCCAAGTAGGGAGTGCGTGCATCCTCACCAATCATTTTAAGTATCTGCTTATCCAGCTGATCAAGTTTTTGATTTGCCATTATCACTATTTTTTAGGTCGGTGCAAAGGTACAAAAAAAAACCGAACCGTGCAACAATTCGGCAACAAAAATCCTAAAAATACAAAAAATTATCACTTACGAGCGCCTTTTTGCTAACTATTTCTCCGTTGCCGCGTAATTAATCTTCAGCGCATACGACTGTTGCAGCGCATGCTTCACATCGGCGACAAGTCCCATGGGCACGTCGCGGTCGGCCTTCAGGCTGACGGTCATGCGTGCCTGGTCGTCGGCCGACATCAGCGCACGCTCCTCGTCGATAAACTGACGGATGTCGTCGACAGTGGCCAGCCGATTGTTCAGCTGGATGCAAAAGTCGCCGTCGGGCTGGTCGGCAGGCCTTCCGATGTAGACGTTCACCACCGATGCCTTGTGCCCGAGCTTGCGCACTTCGGTTCCCTGTGGCACCTGGTAGCGCACCTTAAGCTCGATGTCACGCATGTGGGTGACAATCATAAAGAAGAAGAGGACGGTGAAGATGAGGTCGGGCAGCGACGACGTATTGAGCATGGGCATGCCCTGACGCTGGCGGCGGAAAGTGCCTCGCTGAATCATGGCTCACCTCCTTCCTGCTGCGGCAGCATCTCACTGATGCGCTGCGGGTAGACAATGGCGATGACGTCGCGCTGCTCTTGGTCGCACTGCAGATAGCCGTGGCCGAAATGCTTCCGTGCCAGCTTGTCGCGAAGACTGAAGTAGCCGCGTGCCACGGCATTCTGCATCTGGAAATAGGTGTCGTAAGTCGTCTCGCGGCTCACGTCCATCGTGATGAGATGACGGTCGCTGACGCGGTAGCGCCCTAACAGGTGAACGTCGCGCTCACTCTTCTCGGGCAGCGACGGGTCGTCGTCAGCATTCTCGACGAAGCGTGCCACACGCTCCGACAAGTCATCAACGCTAAGGCTGTCGCCGTTACAGGTCAGACGTCCCTGTGCATCGAGCTGCAGGGCCATGACGTTGCGCTCCTTCACCAGCAAGTCCTGCTGCTCGGTGGTCTCGTCAGGGGGGGGCATTTGTCGTGCCAGCCCCTTGTCGGTGTCCATCGATGAGGTGACAAGGAAGAATATCAACAGCATAAACGATATGTCGGCCGTTGATGTAGCATCAAGCATGGGAGTCTCTTTTCTGCGGCGGCGAAACAAGGCGAAACGATTAAAGTATTTGACGATTGGACGATTTCACGATTTCACGATTTCACGATTGGACCATTTCACTATTTGGCCCGGTCGGTGAGCCATTGGTGAATCATCGACCAGACAACGAGGCCCGTGGTAAGCCCAAGCATGAAGTAGAGGATGTAGAGCAGGGTGTCGATCATTGCTTCTGCTTTGAAAGGATATCAACGAGTGTGATGGCAGAATCCTCCATCTGAGCCGTCAGATGGTCGATTTTCGAGAGGATGAAGTTGTAGAACACTTGCAGCACGATGGCCACGATGATACCGAAGATGGTGGTGATAAGCGCCACCTTCATGCCCTCGGCGACGATGGCTGCCGACATATCGCCAGCCTCCTGTATCTGGTCGAAGGCCATCACCATGCCGATGACGGTGCCAAGGAATCCCAACGAGGGAGCAATAGCAATGAACAGGCGTATCCACGAACAGCCACGCTCCATGCGCATAATCTGCAGGTTACCGTAGTTCATGATGTTGCGCTCGATGCTCTCTACCGACTCGTCGGCGTGGAGCAGTCCTTGGTAGCAGATGCTCGCCACGGGTCCACGGGTGTTGCGACAGAGCGATTTGGCGCCTTCGCGGTTGCCACTCTCGACACGTTTCTCAATGTCGGCCAGCAAGCGCCGTGCGTTCACCTCAGAGAGTGTCAGATAGATGATACGCTCTACGCAGAAAGCCAAGCCAAGCACCAGAGCGAGTGCCACCAGCGACATGAAGCCCGGTGAGCCCTCGACAAACTTGCTCCTCAGCTTCTGGTGGAGGCTCATTTGTGTAGCCATCGCCTCCAGCTCGGCCATGTCTTCATCGCCGATGAGCTCCTCGAGTGAAGCGTCGGCAACGGAGTCGGCAACAGTGACTGCTGCCGCGACAGTGTCAGCACCGCTTTTCATACTGTCAGCGGGCTGCTGGGCAATTCCCGGCAGCACCGCTGACAGTATGACAACCAGTGCGACGATGATTCGTCTCATAGTTTTTCTGTTGTATGAATGGTTATTCAAGTTTCGTATACGCTCAACTTTAAGGAGTAAAGTAGTAAAGGACACATGGAGATAAAGTAGGATAGTCACCAGCGTTCCTTTTGCAGAATCTCGGAGCATTAGAGGTATTCTATTTTACCTCCTCAACTCCTCAATTCCTCAACTCCTAACTCTCACTTCACGACCTTCTTGCCGCCGATGATGTAAAGGCCATGAGGCAACAGGCCGCCGTCGGTGCCCATGTAGCGGCCATCGAGGGTGTAGATGCGCTGCGAGCGGCCATTGTCGGTGGCGACGGTGCGGATGCCAGTCGTTACGGGGTCGAAGGCAACGAGCACGTCGTCGAGGATGAAGCGCTTAGCGGGAGTGAACGTCAGGCGGACGGTGCCATTGCCCTTGAGTGTCACCTCATACTCGCTCCAGGCAAAGTTTTCGAGGGTGATGCTGGCAGGCTCGACGGTGAACTCACCATCTCCGCCGTCGGCAGCCTCGAGGCTCAGCGTCAGCTCCGTGCCGTCCGTGTTCCATCCGGCAGCGCGGAAGGTCAGTGCGGCTTCACCATCGAGGACGAAGCTTGGTGAGCTGACGACACCCACGATGCTGTTATTGCCGAAACGTGCACACTTGTAGCCACCGTAGGCCTTCTCGGATTCCCATCCCTCCAGGTCAGGCACGAATTTAGAGGCGAAGTTCGAGGTCTTCCACAAATTGTCGTTACCGCCAGCGCCATCGCACTTGTCGAAGGTTTCCTTCAGCAGCACAACGATGTCCTCGGGATTCTCGGGCTGTTCGGCATTGAGGCTGCCCAAATACTGGAACGACATCGTACGGTCGCTGTTCTGCTTAATGGCGGCCAGCGGCTTGTTCATCAGTTTCGAGCCGTCGACATTGGCATTGTACAACGATGCCTTGGGGCTCGAAGTGTTGGTCAACGAATCCTTCTTACCATAAGGATATAGGTCGTTAGTCTCATTGTACAGCGACAGCTTGTTATCAGCAGCGATGAGGGTGAGGCGCTGGTGGTCGTTCGTCTTCGTAAGGACATCCGGACTATAGCGAATATCATCCTCAGTAACGTACCCGTTAGGTGTGTTCTGCTCCCAGATCTCCTTGTCGAAGTCCACATGGGTAATCATCAGGCCACGGCCAGGCAGACTGGCATCCCAGCCCACCTTCTGGCGATTCTCCACCAAGTAGTATTCGTCGCGCCAGCCATCGTTGTAGATGACGTACGACTCACCGCCTTCGCTCAGCGGCTTCAGGTTCTCCACGGTGACAGCCTCCTTGTTGAGTTCGATGGGCTCCTGCCATCCCGCCATCCACTTCTCATAAGCCGAATAGCCAGCCGGCTGGAAAGTCTCCCCGTTGTAGCTGCCCGAGCACATCAGATCCCAGTCGCCCATACCGAAATTCGCGTTATAAGAACCGTTCGTCGTATCATAGAGATCGGGGAATCCCATGCAATGCGAGAACTCATGGCAGAAGCAACCGATGCCCTCAATATTGTTCGACGGATTGACCTCGTTCGAGCAGGCGTAGGTGTTGATGAGCACGCCGTCGAGAGTCAGCGTATTCTCACTATATTTCAATTCGTACATGTGGGGCCAGATGGTGTTAGCAGCACCACCGTCGGCCTCGCCCTTGCCAGCATAGAGGATAAATACCTGGTCGACCTCGCCATCATCGTCCCAGTCGTAGTCCTTGAAGTCGACAGTGGGATCGGCAGCCTTCACAGCCTCCACGATGAGCGCCTCAGGGTTCTGGTCGTTACCATACGCGTCGTTTGTACCATAGTATTTAAAAGCATTGGCAGCTGTATAAGGGCCACGCACATCGAATTTCAAATCGAACAAGCCGTTGCTCTGGGCCAAGAAGTAGTCAGAGACAGAGCCTTTGAAATCACCTTCGCTATAGCCCTCCTCATTGAGGATGCGCACGTAGAGGGCAGAGTCGTTGCCACTTCTGAACGGGGTCGACGGGAATTCCATCAGGATGACGAGCCCTCGCTTATTGCCTAGGTAGTGCGTCTTGTCACCCATGCTGACGCGGCGCATCATGCGGTTGCGGGCACTGCTCTTGGCGGGCTGGCGGTGCATCTGGCGAGCACGTAGCTGACTGTCGGAGGCAACGACGTAGGTGTCGTCCTGCTCCACATAGCGCGTGCCGTCCTCCGTGACGAAGTAGTGCATGTGTTCATCGCCCACAAGCTGGGCCTTTACTTCAGTGCCGTTGGCCAGTCGCAGTGTTTTCCATTGGCCAGGTTTTGCGGGAACCGCCCAGGCTCCTGCAGTCATCAACATCAGTGACAGTGTCAGAATCAGTTTCCTCATAATACATCATTTTAAAAGAGGGTGCAAAGGTACAAAAAATCTTTGGAAGCCCGAACGCACGGGTGCAAAAATTGATAATCCTTAACCATTTTTCAACTTAGCGCTACCTCCACATCTCCTCAACTTCTCAACTCCTCTATCAAACCCTACCGTGCAGAGCCGTGTAAAACCGTGGCTATATCCAACCGTGGCCACGGTTTGACACGGGTGGCCAGGGGTGGGTTTGAAAACCACGGTTTGACACGGTTCTGCACGGTTTTAGGGATGTGGGCGATGTGCTCGGCGCACATCGCTGTTCCGCTCGGCGCACATCGGTCGTCCGCGCCGAGCGAATGGCTGATGTGCGCCGAGCCCTTTAGCAACAAAAAACCACCCCTAACCTCTCCCGATGGAAGGAGTTAGGGGTGGCCGTTAGCAATCCTTAATTACGAAACACAAGGCCGTCACCGAAGGAGTCGATGATGATGGGCTTTTCGCGCGACACCTCACCGGCGAGGAGACGGCGCGAGAGTTCGTTGAGCACGTGGTGCTGTATGGCGCGCTTCACGGGCCGAGCACCCATGTCGGGATCGTAGCCCTCCTTTGCGAGCCAGTTGACGGCGTGGTCGGTGACTTCGAGCTGGAAGCCCTGCGGCTCCAACAACTGCTGGACGCGCTTCAGCTGCAGGCGCACCACCTGTGCTATCTGCTGCTCGGTGAGCTGCTCGAAGGTGATGATCTCATCGATACGGTTGAGGAACTCCGGTCGCATGACCATGCGTAGCTGCTCGCGTGAGGCGTTCGAGGTCATGATGATGATGGTGTTCTTGAAGTCGGCTGTGCGCCCCTTGTTGTCGGTGAGTCGACCGTCGTCGAGCACCTGCAAGAGGATGTTGAACACATCGGGGTGAGCCTTCTCTATCTCGTCGAAGAGCACCACGCTGTAGGGCTTGCGACGCACAGCCTCGGTGAGCTGTCCGCCCTCGTCGTAGCCGACGTAGCCCGGAGGTGCGCCGATGAGTCGCGAGACGGTGTGCTTCTCCTGATACTCCGACATATCAATACGCGTCATCATTTGTTCGTCGTTGAAGAGGTACTCGGCGAGGGCTTTCGCCAGCTCGGTCTTACCGACGCCGGTGGTACCCATGAAGATGAACGAGGCGATGGGGCGCTTCGGGTCCTGCAGGCCAGCACGCGAGCGGCGCACGGCATCGGCAACGGCAGTGATGGCCTCGTCCTGGCCGATGACACGCTTGTGGAGCTCCTCCTCGAGGTGCAACAGCTTCTCACGCTCGCTCTGCATCATGCGGTTGACGGGGATGCCCGTCCAGCGGGAGACGACCTCAGCGATGTCGTCGGCCGTAACCTCCTCACGCACCAGCGAGCTGCCACCTTGAGTCGATGCCAGTTGCTTCTGCACACCCTTGATGTCGTCGTCGAGCGCCTTCAGCTTCGAATAGCGTATCTCGGCAACCCGCCCGTAGTCACCCTCGCGTTCGGCACGTTCGGCCTCCATCTTCAGCTGTTCTATCTGCTGCTTGTCGAGCTGTATGCGATTGATGAGCTGGCGTTCGCCCTCCCACTTAGCACGGAACTGCGTCTCCTGTTCGCGCAACTCAGCAATTTCCTTGTCGAGCTGGGCAATCTTCGGCTCGTCGCCCTCGCGTTTAATAGCCTCGCGCTCAATCTCTAGCTGGGCCAGGCGACGCATGATCTCGTCGAGTTCTTCGGGCACGCTGTCACGCTCCATACGCAGCTTGGCGGCAGCCTCGTCCATGAGGTCGATGGCCTTGTCGGGGAGGAAGCGCTGCGTGATGTAACGCTCAGAGAGCTGAACGGCGGCAATGCAGGCATCGTCCTGGATACGCACCTTATGGTGGTTCTCGTAGCGTTCCTTCAAGCCACGCAGGATGCTGATGGCCGAGAGCTCGTCGGGCTCGTCGACCATGACCGTCTGGAAGCGTCGCTCCAGGGCCTTGTCTTTTTCGAAGTACTTCTGGTACTCGTTCAGCGTCGTGGCACCGATGGCACGCAGCTCGCCACGTGCGAGTGCTGGCTTCAAGATGTTGGCGGCGTCCATAGCCCCCTCGCCACCACCTGCTCCCACAAGGGTGTGGATCTCGTCGATGAAGAGGATGATGCGGCCGTCGCTCTGCGTCACCTCGTTGATGACGCTCTTCAGACGCTCCTCAAACTCGCCCTTATACTTGGCGCCAGCCACCAGCGCGCCCATATCGAGCGAGTAGACCTGCTTGTCCTTCAGGTTCTCAGGCACGTCGCCACGAACGATACGTCCGGCGAGACCTTCGACGATGGCCGTCTTACCAGTGCCCGGCTCGCCAATGAGGATGGGGTTGTTCTTCGTCCGTCGCGAGAGGATTTGCAACAGGCGACGAATTTCGTCGTCACGGCCAATCACGGGGTCGAGCTTGCCCTGACGGGCCAGCGAAACCAGGTTCTTGGCATACTTCTCCAGCGACTGATAGTTGTCATCGGCACTCTGCGACTGCACCTTCTGCCCCTGACGCAGCTCCAGGATGGCCTGCCGAAGGTCGCGCTCAGTGGCACCAGCATCCTTCAGCATGCGACTCACGGGCGAGTCGACCAGCAACAATGCCAACAGCAGCGGCTCGACGCTGACAAACTCGTCGCCCATTTGCTGCGAGAGCTCCTGTGCCTTCAGCAACACGCGGTTTGCATCGCTCGACAGGTAGGGCTCACCGCCCTGCACACGGGCCAGATGGGCCAGTTCCTGCTGGCAGAGCATCTCAATCTGCTGAGGGTTGACGCCCAGTTTGCGGAAGAGGAAAGCAGTCACGTCGCGCCCCTTGTCGAGGAGCGCTTTCATCAGGTGAACAGGTTCGACGGCCTGCTGACCCTGTTGGCGCGCAATGAGCACGGCCTGCTGCACCGTCTCTTGCGCCTTGATGGTAAACTTGTCTAATGTCATAGCTTGATTCTCCTTTCTTTAGTTTATCTACTTCCATCACAACAAACAGCGTGCCCGTAGATGCAAAGCGACAGAATGGCGCCTAAAACCGACAAAACGTCAGTCACCGACATCAACCACCGCCACGTCGCCATTTCGTTAAACTTTCCTATTTGTTAGGCGTCAATGTAGCGTATGTCGGAAGTTTTTCGTAACTTTGCCTTCTGAAATCGGCATTGCCATTACCATTAACCCATGCACTAAAAATGAAGAAAGCACTTTTCATCTTGACAATGATACTATTACCCGCCTTCCTAAAAGGTCAGACCTACAGCAACCTGTGGAAACAGGTGAAAGACGCTGAGCAGCAGGACCTGCCACAAACCGAACAGAAGCTGCTGCGGCAGATTGCCCAGAAAGCCAGTGTCGAGCGTAACTACGGACATCTGCTCAAAGCACAGCTGCAGGAGGCCCGGGCGATGACCTCCATCAGCCGCGACTCGCTGCTGACGGCCGTCGGCCAGCTGCAACAGCAAGAGCAGCAAGCCGCAGGCAACGAGGTGCTGCAGGCTGTTTACGACGCCGCACTGGGCTTCATATTCCAGAACACCAACATCGACACCGACGACCTGGTGCTCGACGGCCTTGACCGCATCAAGGATGCCAGCGAGCGCCGCCAGTTCGTGGCGCGCCACTACTACGACAAAGCCCTAAGCCACCCCGACAAGCTGGCCGCCGTGAAGGCTACCGACTACGAGCCTTTCGTGGTGGAAGGTGCCGACAGCCGCCTCTTCGGCGACGACCTGCTTAGCGTCATTGGCTACGAAGCAGGGCGCTTCGACGTGCTGCGCGACTACTACGTCAAAGCCGGCAACCGGCGTGCCGCCCTGCTGTCGACACTCGAAGTGCTGCGCCGCGAGGCCCCCGAAGGGCAGGAGCCGCTGAACAAGTCGCAGCACCTGCAACGTCTCGACTCGCTCATCGCAGCCTATGCCGACCTGACGGAGTGTGGTGAGGCTGCTATCGCCCGCTACGAGTTTATGGACGGCCACACCGATGCCACCGACGAGCAACGCTGGCAATACATCAACTACGCCCTTGACCGCTGGGGCGGCTGGCAGCGCATGAACATACTGCGCAACAGCCAGCACGACCTGACGGCACTAACGTTCAATGCCGAGTTCGACAAGCTGAACATCCCTGAACGTCAGCAAGAGGTGAAGCTGCGCACGCTGCGTGGCATCAACTCGCTCACCATGCGCATCTACAGCGTCAAGGCCGAGGGCGACACCTACCTGAACCCCAGCAGCACGGAAGGCTACCGTAAGCTGAAGCCCCTGCTGACGCCACTGCCACACCTGACTCAGACACGCACCTTCGTGGGACACCAGGCCTACGAAACATTCAACGACAGCATGACCATCGGCGCACTGCCTCCTGGCGTCTACCTCGTCGAGTTCGAGTCGGCACCACAAACCGATGTGTCGCGGCGACTCTACTACGTGAGCGACGTGCGGGTAATGGTGCAGCCACTGCCCGGCAGGCAGCAGCGCTACATCGTCGTTAACGCCACCACCGGACAGCCGCTGAAGGGTGCCAGCGTGCGCCTGTCGAAGCGCGTCAACTATAACGAACGGCGCACGCTGACCGTGCTGACTACCGACGCCGAGGGCGAAGCCACCTATCGCGATGCCGACCACAATGTCAGCGAGGTGTTCGCCTACACCACTGCCGACGCTGCCTGCCCCATTCTCGACAACCGTGGTGACTACCATTACAACGGTCCGCGGGAGCTCATCAGCCACGTTGAGATCTACACCGACCGACAGATTTATCGCCCAGGGCAAACCGTCCGTGTGGCAGCCATCTGCTACCTGACACGCCACGGTTACCAGAACGAAGTGGAAGGTGGCAAACGCGTGAACTTGGTGCTGCGCGATGCCAACCAGCAGGTCATTGCCGAGAAGGAACTCGTCACCGACGACTACGGCACCTGCACGGCCGACTTCACGCTACCCGTGCAGACGCTCAACGGCCACTTCACCGTCAGCTGCGATGGCCACAGCTCCAGCTTCCGCGTCGAGGAGTACAAACGTCCCGCCTTCGAGGTGACCATCCCCGCCGTCAGCCGCACTTACGACGATGGCGACACCCTCGTCGTGCGTGGCACGGCACGAACCTACGCTGGCGTACCCGTCCAAGGCGCACATGTAAAATATAAGGTGGAACGGCGAAAGGCCTTCTGGTGGTTCAGCTACAGCCGCTACTGGGACAGCGGCATGCTGGGATCCGGTAGCGACGACGAGTTGCTGTTCAGTGGCGAGGCTACGACCGACGCCGATGGCTCGTTTGCCATGGACGTGCCCATCATCGTGCCTAAGACCCTCTACACTATGTTCTATAACTTCGTCGTCACGGCCGATGTCACCGATCAGGGCGGCGAGACACACCAGGGCATCCTCTCGCTGCCCATGGGTAACCGCCGCACGGCTTTCACCTCGACCATCCCTGAGCGCGTGCTCGCCGAGGAGGACACAAAGATGTCGTTCCATCAGCAGAATGCCGCTGGTGTCGACCTCGAAGCCACTGTACGCTACCGCTTTGACGACGGCAAGTGGCAGGAAGTGAAGACGAACACGCTCTTCACGCTGCCCAGCCTGAAGAGTGGCCGGCACACGCTGGAAGCCATCTGCGAGCAGGACTCGCTCGAAGAGAAGTTCATCGTCTTCTCGCTCGATGACCGCCAGCCGGCCTTCGAGACCGACGACTGGTTCTACGCCTCCAACACGCAGTTCCCCAACAACCGCCAACCAGTCACCGTGCAGGTGGGCTCTTCGGCGAAGGACGTACACATCGTCTACTCCATATTTGCTGGCGACAACATTGTTGAGAGCGGCTATGTCGACCGCACCAACGAGCTTCTCAACCGTAAGTTCGCCTATCAGGAGAGCTATGGCGACGGCATCCTTCTCACGTTTGCATGGGTGAAGGAAGGCAAGACCTACCAGCACCAGACGACCATACGCCGCCCACTGCCCGACAAGCACCTGAAACTGACGTGGCACACCTTCCGCAACCGGCTCACGCCAGGCCAGAAGGAGGAATGGACGCTCACCGTCACGCCGCCAGCAACGACGGAGCCAGCAAGTGGCAGTACTGCCAACCCCGTTGCACAGCTCATGGCCACACTCTACGACAAGAGCCTCGATCAGCTGAGCGCCCACAGCTGGGGTCTCTACCCCTACGTCTACCTGCCCCTGCCCAGCACTCGCTGGATTATCGTCAGCGAGGGGCTCGCCTACTGCTCGGGCTACAAGCACCAGGGCGTGCTCAACGTCAATGGCCTCGCCCTGAACACCTTCGACCACAGCGTCTATCCCTCAAGCTATTTGGGAAGGTTCGACCTTATTGGCGGCGGAGGTGGCATTCGTCTGCGCGGCACCCGCATGATGAAAGCCGCCAGTAACATGGCCTTTGCTGAAGCCGTAGAGGAAGAAAGTGCCGTTCTCCGCGAAGTTGTGCCCACCGGTTACGCCGTCCAAAGCAAAGCCGTCGCTGACGAAGCCTCCGACGACCTCGCTGACGAAGCTGCCCCCAGCGAAGAAGGCCACGAGCAGCAGGTACAGGTGCGTGAGAACCTGCAGGAAACCGCCTTCTTCTACCCACAACTGACCACCGACAATGACGGCAACGTGGCCCTACGCTTCACGCTGCCCGAAAGCCTCACCACCTGGCGTTTCATGACCATTGCCCACACCAAGGACATGATGTATGGCTCGTTTGCCGATGAGGCCGTCGCCCGCAAGGACGTGATGATACAGCCAAACATGCCGCGATTCTTGCGACAGGGCGACCGTGCCACCATCGCCGCCCGTATCATCAATACGAGCGAGAAGAACCTCAGTGGCAACGCACACCTGCTGCTCATCGACCCTGAGACCGACAAGACGGTGGCTCAGAGCACACTGCCCGTCACGCTCACCGCCGACTCGACCGTCAGCGTCAGCTTCGCTTGCCAGCCGCAAGAGCACTGGCCGTCACTACTCATCGCCAAGGTCACCGTCAGCGGCACCGACTTCAGCGACGGCGAGCAGCACTACCTGCCCATCCTTGCCAACCAGGAGCAAGTCACCGTCACCGTGCCCTTCACGCAGCACGGCCCTGGCACAAAGGAGGTACACCTCGAAACCATTCTTCCAAAAGCTCAAGCCTCAAACTCTAAACCTCTGATCACCGTTGAGTATACCAACAACCCCGCTTGGCTGATGGTTCAGGCACTGCCAGCCATCGGGCATCCCAACGACAATTGTGCCATCTGCCAGGCAGCATCGCTCTATGCCAACACCATCGGCTCGCACATCATTGCCCAGAATCCACAGGCAAAGACCGTGTTCGAGCAGTGGAAGCAGGAAGCGCTGAAGGCTGCCGCCGAACATGCCCCATTCTCAACGCTGAACTCTCAGCTTGAGAAGAACCAGGAGCTGAAGGACCTGCTGCTCAACGAGACGCCGTGGGTCGTCGATGCCAACAACGAGCACGAGCAGAGGCAGCGCCTCGCCGACTTTTTCGACGAGAACCTCATGCAGCAGAGACTGTCGGCAGCCGTCAGCCAGCTGGAGAACCTGCAGCTCTCCGACGGTGCATGGAGCTGGTGGCCAGGCATGCCCGGCTCGTGGTATATCACTGTAGAGGTAAGCGAAATGCTCGTCCGCCTGAGCCAGATGACTGGCACGCAGTATCCCAAGCTCCTCGACCCCGCCATCAAGTACATCGGCAAGGAGATTGTGAAGCTGGTCGACGAGATGAAGAAGGAAGATAAATTGGGACACAAACAGTCGTTCCCAAGCTTCAAGTGCCTCCAGTGGCTCTACATCTGCACCCTCGATGGGCGTGAGTTGCCCGCCAATGTCCGCGACGCCAACGCCTACCTTACCGCCCTTCTCAAAAAGGAAACAAAGAGTCAGACCATCTACGAGAAAGCCCTGTCGGCCATTGTTCTCAACAACCAGACGTACATCAAGAGCCTGAAGGAGTTCACTGTCTACAAGGAAGAGATGGGACGCTACTACGACACGCAGCGCGCATCCTACTCATGGCGCGACTACCGTATACCGACACAGGTGGCAGCCATCGAGGCCATCAAGCGACTGACTCCCAACGACACCACGACCATCGAGCAGATGCAGCGCTGGCTACTCCAGGAGAAGCGCACGCAGGCATGGGACACGCCCATCAACAGTGCCGACGCCGTCTACGCCTTCCTCAACGGCAACACGGAAACGCTGAAGGCACAGCCGAAGAGCGTGCTGAGCATCGACGGGAAGGAGCTCGACACACCGACTGCCACAGCCGGCATCGGCTACGTGAAGACAACGCTGCCGCTGGCCGCCACTGGCAAGGCTGCTCCGAAGGTGTTCACCGCCGAGAAGACGTCGACGGGCACCAGCTGGGGCGCCATCTATGCACAGTTCATGCAGAACACTACCGACATCACCGACCAGGCCAGCGGCCTCACCGTGAAGCGCGAGGTATTCCTAAGCGCCCAGAACACGCAGAACAATCCGAGTACCCTAAAAGTTGGCGACCGCGTCACCGTCCGCCTCACCATCACGGCCGACCGCGACTACGACTTCGTGCAGGTCATCGACAAGCGTGCCGCATGCCTCGAGCCCGTCAACCAGCTCAGCGGCTACCACTGGGGCTACTACTGCTCGCCGAAAGACTACACCACGAACTTCTACTTCGACCGCATGTCTAAGGGCAAGCACGTCATCGAGAACGAGTACTACGTCGACCGCGAAGGAACCTATACCACGGGCACCTGTACCGTCGGCTGTGCCTACGCACCCGAATATCGGGGCATGACGCACGCACAGACCTTCAGTGTGGTAGCTAACGACTAACAGCGCCTATGATCAAGAAAACGATAGAAAGAAAGACCACCGGCAGGCTCCTCACATTGGGTCTGCTGGCACTTTTGCAACTCACTGCCTCAGCGCAGCAGCTCACAGTGGAGAAGACGACCATTGATGTGGGAAAGACGGGCTTTAGTGTGCCCGTCACCGCTACCTTCGAACTAAAGAACAGCAGCTCGCGCACACTGACCATCGACCGTGTAAAAACCGACTGCGGATGCCTGCAGGCAGGACGTCTGCGGAAAGCCATCCCTGCCGGCGAGAGCACCGTACTCTCACTGACCTATGACGCGCGCCTGCTGGGTCACTTCACCAAGCAGGCGGCTGTCTACGTACGAGGCACCAACGAGCCCGTATGGCTGACGATGAAAGGTGTCGTGCTGGCCGACCATGTGGACTACTCCGGCACCTACCCATACAACTTCGAGGGACTGCGCGTTGATGGCAACGTCATCGAGTTCGACAACGTGAAGAAGGGGGAGCACCCGGAGACGGTGTTTAACCTGCTCAACGACAGCGAGACGCCTATGGTGCCAAACCTGCTGCACCTGCCGCCATACCTCTCGGCAACAGCCACGCCACCGTCGCTCGACCCTGGGCGCACAGGAAAAATCACCGTTACGCTCAACTCTGAGGAGCTGAAGGACTACGGCCTCACCCAATCGACCATCTATCTGGCCAAGAATCTCGGTGAAAAGGTCAGTCCCGACACCGAGGTGCCTGTTTCCGTCGTACTCCTGCCCGAGCAGAGAGGCAGCAGTCAGTTGGCACCGCGTCTACAACTTTCAGCCGACTCCGTCAACCTTGATGAGCGACATAAGAAGGTGACAATCACACTGACCAACACGGGGCGCTCGACGCTCAACGTCTCGTCACTGCAGATGTTCACTGGCGGCATGACGGTGATGCTCGGCAAGCGGCAGCTGCTACCCGGCAAGTCGACAAAGCTCAAAATCGCCATTACCGACCGCGAACGCCTCCTCCGTGCACGCTCCAAGCCCCGCGTCCTCATGATTACCGACGACCCTGAACAGTCGAAAGTTGTGATTCAAGTCAATGTCAAATAATTCAACCTTCTCAAGTTGAGTAGTAAGAAGTAGTTAGAGCTTGCTACCAAGGGACGCAAGAACTACAGAAGTAGAGCGAATGCGAAACTTGAATAAATAGTCAAATATAGTAAAAAATACAAATTAGTAAAATATAGCAGATCGTCAAATAAAATGGATCATCCCGAGAACAGCTCAGAATATGCAGGCCTGCAAGTGAACAGTGGCGTGGCACAGCCCTCCATCATCAATCCGTACATGAACCGCAACCGCTTCCGTCGTCGCGAACTTAGCGTGAGCGACATGGTAGAAGGCATTCTCAAGGGCGACGTCACCGTCCTCTCGCAGGCTGTCACCCTCATCGAGAGTGTCAACCCCGACCATCAGGCACGTGCCCAGGAGGTCATCGAGAAGTGCTTGCCATACAGCGGCAACAGCATCCGCATAGGCATCAGCGGTGTCCCTGGCGCCGGCAAGTCGACCAGCATCGACCAGTTCGGCATCCATATCCTCAAGGAGAAAGGCGGGCGACTCGCCGTCCTCGCCATCGACCCCAGCTCGGAGCGCACCAAGGGCAGCATCCTCGGCGACAAGACGCGCATGGAGAAGCTCTCCGTTCACCCCGACTCGTTCATTCGTCCTTCACCATCGGCAGGCTCACTGGGCGGCGTTGCCCGCAAGACACGTGAGACCATCATCCTCTGCGAGGCTGCCGGCTTCGACAAGATCTTTGTCGAGACCGTCGGTGTGGGACAGAGCGAGACGGCCTGCCACTCGATGGTCGACTTCTTCCTGCTCATCCAGGTGGCGGGCACTGGCGACGAGCTGCAGGGCATCAAGCGCGGCATCATGGAAATCTCAGACGGCATCGTCATCAACAAGTGCGACGGCGACAATGTCGACCGCTGTCAGATGGCGGCCACCAACTTCCGCAACGCCCTCCACTTCTTCCCCATGCCCGATAGCGGGTGGCTGCCGAAGGTGATGTGCTACAGCGGCTTCTACGGCACCGGCGTCAAGGAGATCTGGGACATGATCTACGAGTACATCGACTTCGTGCGCCACAACGGCTACTTCGATCATCGGCGCAACGAGCAGGCCAAATACTGGATGTACGAGAGCATCAACGAGCACCTGCGCTTCAACTTCTACAACAATCCCGTCATCAAGAGTCAGTTGCAGGCCGCCGAGCACACCGTACTCGCTGGGCAGAAGACGAGCTTCGTGGCAGCTCAGGATCTCTTAGACACCTACTATGAGCAACTTACAAATCGAGATTGACAGCGGCAGCGGCTTCTGCTTCGGCGTCACCACCGCCATCAAGAAGGCCGAGGAGGAACTGGCAGCGGGCAAGACGCTCTACTGCCTCGGTGACATCGTGCACAACAGCATGGAGTGCGACCGTCTGGCACGAATGGGCCTCATCACCATCACCCACGACGACCTCTCCTCGTTACACGATGCAAAGGTGCTGCTGCGCGCCCATGGCGAACCACCCGAGACCTACGAGCTGGCCAAGCGCAACAACATCGAAATCATCGACGCTACCTGCCCCGTGGTGCTCATGCTGCAGAAAAGGATAAAGGAGCAATACGAGGCCCCCACGAACCTCCCCCAACTGCAAGCATCCATTGTCATTTTCGGCAAGAAAGGCCACGCCGAGGTGCTCGGCCTTGTAGGTCAGACGCACGGCAAAGCCATCGTCATCGAGAAGTTCGACGACGTGAAGCAGCTCGACTTCACCCACGACATCTATCTCTATTCACAAACCACGAAGTCGCTCGACGAGTTCCACCGCATCATTGCCTACATCCAGGCGCACATGGCGCCAGGCGCTCGTTTCCAGAGCTTCGACACCATCTGCCGGCAGGTAGCCAACCGCATGCCCCACATCTCGCAGTTTGCCGCCCGCCACAACCTCATCCTCTTCGTCTGCGGCCGAAAGAGCAGCAACGGCCGCGTGCTCTTCAACGAGTGTCTCCGTGTGAATCCCAACACGCACCTCATCGAAGGCCCCGACGAGATTATCCTCGACTGGCTGAAAGACATCCAAACCGTCGGCATCTGTGGTGCCACCTCCACGCCCAAATGGCTCATGGAGCAATGCCGCGATGCCATCCTAAACCAAACTAAACACCTATGAAGCAACTAACCGCCATCATCGCCACACTCATGGTCTGCCTCACCCTGCAGGCCCAGTTTGCAACCATCCCATTGCCACAGTCGGTGACAACCGATGCCAAGGGCCGCACGCTCGACGTTGCCAGCCTTGAGGGCATCACCTGCGACGCCACCGTCGACATGATGCGTAACGCCCAGTTCCTGAGCGACTATACGGGTCTGCCCGTCATCAGCCAGACTGACAAGAAGACCGTAGCCGTGCGCCTACGCCTCAACACGGCGATGACCAACCCCGAAGCCTACCGCCTGACCACCGACCCCACAGGCATCACCATCGAGGGTCGCACGCCAGCCGCCGTCTTCTACGGCATCCAGGTGCTGCGCCAGGCGCTCTTCGCCAAGCCCGCCACGTTGCCCTGCGGCATTGTTGAGTCGACGCCGCGCTTTGCCTACCGCGGCATGCACCTTGACGTGTGTCGTCATTTCTTTGACAAGGAGTTCGTTAAGCACTACATCGACATTCTGGCACTCCACGGCATGAACAAGCTCCACTGGCACATCAGCGATGACCAGGGCTGGCGCATCGAAATCAAGAAGTGGCCACGCCTGACGCAGATTGGCGCATGGCGAGAGCAGACCGTCATTGGCCGCAACATGGGTATCTTCGACGGACAGCGCCATGGCGGCTACTTCACACAGGCCGACATCCGCGAGATTGTGCGCTACGCGCAGGACCGCTATATTACAATCATCCCTGAGATCGACATGCCTGGCCACATGGTAGCCGCACTCACAGCCTATCCCGAGCTGGGATGCACCGGTGGTCCCTACGAGGTGTGGGGCACATGGGGCGTCAGCGACGACATCCTCTGTGCCGGCAATCCGAAAGTCTACACATTCCTCACCGACGTCTTCGACGAGGTGATGGATCTCTTCCCCTCAGACATCATCCACGTCGGCGGCGACGAGGCGCCCAAGGTGCGCTGGAAGGAGTGCTCACGCTGCCAGCAGAAGATTCGCGACGAGCGACTGCAAGGCACCGACAAGCACCCCGCCGAGGAGAAGCTACAGGCCTACATGGTGCGCTATCTCGAGAAGCACCTCGCTGAGCGCGGACGCCGCATCATGGGATGGGACGAGCTGATGGAGGGCGATGCCGACCGCACCACCATCATCATGAGCTGGCGCGACTGGAGCGGCAGCGTCGACCCTGCCACATTAGGCTATCCCTGTGTCAAAACGCCCAACTCCACGCTCTACTTCGACCATTACCAACTGCCGCAGAGCGCTTGGAGCAACACCCTACTCTTCGGAGGGAACTCCACCGTCGAGAAAGTCTACAACTACGAGCCGGCCCCTGATACCCTCACGCCTGAGCAAAAGAAGCTCGTAATGGGTCTTCAGGCCAACCTCTGGACGGAGTACATCGCCTACCCTGAGCTTGCCGAGTACCAGGTACTGCCACGCATGGCCGCCCTCGCCGAGGTGCAGTGGCTCAGCCCTAACAAGAAGGACTACGACGACTTCCTGAAGCGCCTGCCAAACCTGCTCAACCTCTACAAAGCCGAGGGCTGGCATTACGCTCCCCTGCCCAAGAAGGAGAATTGAAGGGGAAGGAGGTAAGCAGTTGAGGAGATGTGGAGTTGAGAAGATGTGGAGGTAAAGTAGGATAGACCCTCCCATTAAATTGCTTCCTTTGCAGAACCTCAGAGCAGCAGAGGTATTCTACCATACCTCCTCCGCTCGGCCGAAGGACGCTTGCTACCAACGGGACTCAAGAACTCCACAACTCCTCAACTCCACAGCTCCCCATCTCCTCAATTCCACAACTCCTGAAATTTTAGTAAATAGTAAAATAATGAAGCGAACGGCACTGGTTCTCTTTTGGATAGCCCTACTTATCCTGCCCCTCTGCGCCCAACGGGCACAGAGGGCAAAGCTGTCACCGCTGCTTCGCCAGATAGTGAGGGCGGAGCATCACCCCAAGAAAGCAACTTCAACTCCTAAATCCACCCTCCTAACTCCTCACTCCTCACTCCTAACTCCTAACTCCACCCTCCCCAGCGTCTGCGCCTTCATCCGCATCGAGGGTGACGGCTCACAGGTGCTTCGCGACTACGGCTGTCGCGAGCTGCTACGCAAGGGCAACATCTACATCGCCGACATCCCCATCAGCAGTCTCGAAGCCCTCGCCCTCGACGCCCGTGTGCTGCGCATTGAGGCCCGTCAGGGCAACAGCATCGCCCTCGACTCCACCGCCATGCACATCCACGCCACCGACGTCTACACTGGCTTCGGACTGCCACAGGCCTACACCGGCCGTGGCGTCGTCATGGGCATCATGGACATCGGTTTCGACCTGACACACCCCACCTTTTACTCACGCGACACCACCGAGTACCGCATCCGCGCATTCTGGGACATGCTCGACACCGATACCGTCGGCAGTAACCTCTATGTCGGGCGTGACTACTTCGGACGCGACACCTTGCTCGCCGTTGCCCATGCCCGCGACGGTCTCACCCAGCAGCACGGCACCCACACTGCGGGCATCGCAGCCGGCAGTGGCTACAACTCCGCCTACCGCGGACTGGCACCCGATGCCGACATCTGCCTCGTGGCCAACGCCGTCAGCGACGACATTGCCTACATCGACTCTGCCGACTACTACAAATACACGTTTGCCACCGATGCCCTCGGCTTCAAGTATATCTTCGACTATGCCGAGGCTCACCATCAGCCCTGCGTCATCTCTTTCAGCGAGGGCAGTGGACAGGACTTCTGGGGCTACGACCAGCTCTACTACGAGATGCTCGACAGTCTCACCGGACCTGGGCGCATCATCGTCTCAGCCGCCGGCAACGATGGCGCAAACAAAACTTACATCCACAAGCCCATCGGCAAAGTCTCGGCAGGCACCTTCCTTTACGCCTCGAATCAGTCGATGATGGTGACCCTGAAAGCCCGCCATACCTTCGACATTCGTCTCGTGGCTTATCATTCCGACAGTTGGAGCGACACACTCATCGTCAGCACCAGCAAGATACTGGCTCAGGCCGACTCCGTGCTGAACGACACCATCT
Organism: Prevotella sp.; assembly: GCA_017417465.1. Classification (GTDB taxonomy): domain Bacteria; phylum Bacteroidota; class Bacteroidia; order Bacteroidales; family Bacteroidaceae; genus Prevotella. The sequence goes on from JAFPZD010000061.1 coordinate 20,144, forward strand.
TCCAAATCGACAACAGGGCATTGACAGTGCTCATCGAAGCTTACCCTAACTGCTACGATGCTTCCGAGACATGCTACGACCTCACGTTCACTGACAACACATCCATCGGAGGCTCGCCAAGCCTCTCATTGGAGTTGCTGGGCACCGATGCCGACATCGAGGCCTACCGTGTGACGGGCAATTTCACCACCTCAGCCCTAAACCCCGCGCTCAGCGATGGCGACACCTCCCACACCATCCTTTCGCCAAGCAGCTCGCCTGGCGTCATCTGCGTGGGCATGACCACATACCGTAAAGGATTCCTTAGTTATAATGGCAACTATATCAGCAGATTCGCCGATGCCGACGGTCGGCGACAGCCATACTCATCGGTAGGCCCCACCTTCGACGGGCGCATCAAGCCTGACGTCATGGCTCCGGGTAACTATGTCATCTCGTCAAACAGCAGCTATTTCCTTGAGGCAAACCCCGACTACGCTTACAATTACTTTGACGTCGAACGCTTCGACTTCAACGGCCGCACATACGTCTGGGGCACCAATACAGGCACGTCGATGGCAAGCCCCGTCGTCGGCGGCGCCATCGCCCTGTGGCTCGAGGCATGTCCCACGCTGACGCCACAAGACGTCATGGGTGTCATCAGCCGCACCAGCCGCCATTACGACCCCTCGCTCAGCTACCCCAACAACGAGTACGGCTACGGCGAAATCGACGTCTACGCCGGTCTGCTCGACATCCTGCAATTCAGTAAGATCAACGACATATCGACAACACCGTCAACGGCTCAAGTTACCTACGCCAACCGCTCACTCCACGTGACGTTCGACACGCCGACGACGGCCCCTGTCCGCCTTCGCCTCTTCGCCATCTCCGGAAAGGTACTGCTCGACGCGAAGGTACCAGCAGGCCTCACCACCTACTCACTACCCTGCCCCACGCTGTCCACCGCCGTCTACGCCGTGCAGCTCAACGGGTCCGCAGCAGCCAGTACCTCCACCCTGCTACGCATCAATTAGACTTCCGGGAAGTCCAACAGTCCGCTCCAAGAAATCTCCTATTCATCTCCGAGAAGTCTTCCACTCTGCTCCGAGGAGTCCACCACTCTGTTCCGAGAAGTCTCCTATTCATCTCCGAGAAGTCCACCACTCTGCTCCGAGAAGTCTACCACCCATTTCCATGGCTGGCTCAAAATCACTCAAGGCTTGGCACACACCTACCACGTCCCGTGTCAAACCGTGGCTATAAAAACCGTGCCAAACCGTGTAGAACCGTGGCCACAAAACCGTGCCAAACCGTGTAGAGCCGTGGCTATAAAAACCGTGCGAAACCGTGTAGAGCCGTGGCCACAAAACCGTGCCAAACCGTGTAGAGCCGTGGCTACAAAAAACCGCTCCAAACCGTGTAGAAACGTGGCTACAAAAACCGCACCAAACCGTGTAGACCCATGGCCACAAAAACCGCGCCAAACCGTGAAAAACCGTGGCCACAAAAACCGCGCCAGGGCGGAGGACAATACAGTATCAAGCCTCCACTGCTTCGCGGAAGCGTTCCAGCAGCCACTCGTTCTGCTCGGGAATGGTCATGCGGCTATTGTCGAGCAACAAAGCATCGTCAGCCTGACGGAGTGGCGACACTTCGCGGTGCGAGTCGATATAGTCGCGCTCCTGAACGTTCTTCAGAATGTCGGCATAGTCGGCAGGCATGCCCTTCTGCACCAGCTCGTCATAGCGGCGCTGGGCCCGCACCTCGGCTGATGCCGTCACGAAGATTTTTAGCTCGGCATCGGGGAACACGACGGTGCCGATGTCGCGGCCGTCCATGACGACGCCGCCGCCACGGCCCATCTGCTGCTGCTGAGCCACCATGGCCTCGCGTACAAAGCCCAGCGCGGCAATGGGGCTGACATGGTTGCTGACCTCAAGGGAGCGTATCTCCTGCTCCACGAGCTCGCCGTTCAAGTAGGTGTCGGGCCGCCCCGTCTCCTGGTTCACCTTGAAACTGATGTGCACCTGCGGCAGCTGCTGCTCGAGTTCGTCGGTCATGATGCTGCCATCTTCACGGAATAGTCCGTGGCGCAAGGCGTAAAGGGTGACACTGCGATACATCGCACCCGTGTCCACATAGATATAGCCCACACGGCGGGCCAGGTCCTTGGCCATTGTGCTCTTTCCACACGACGAATGGCCGTCGATTGCAATTGTTATCTTTTTCATAAGGTATAGCTAAAGTTTACTATCAGTGACGAGGCGCTGACGTGGTATTTGGCGTAGGCGACGTGTAGCTTCATTCGCTCCAACTGCATGCCGGCACCCAGCGACAGGGCGGCGCCATGCGAGCTCATGCCCTCGCCATCGCTGATCTTCATCTCGGTGGCACGCAGCGCATTGTAGCCCGCAGCCACATAGAACTGCTGTGACAGCAGCAGGTCGGCCCCCACCACCAGATGCTTGCCAATGCCATAGTGCCAGTCGTTCAGACGCACAAGCGTCGCTGAAAACCGCAACGGCGAGCCCACCAGACGCTTGCTCACGCCTACCTGCAGGTCAAGGGGCATGCGTTCGAAGTCATCCTCGTAGGCCGTCAGCTGGCCACCCAGATTACGGGCGACGGCACCGATGCTCCACTGCCCCACGCTGTCGTAATAGCACAGGCCCAGATCGACGGCAGCCGCCAGCGAGCTGTAGTTGCCGATATAGCTGGCCACCAGCTTGGCCGTGATGCCACCGTTGATGCAGTCGGTCAGTCCGTAGGCGAAGGTGCCCCCCACGGCGATATCCTTTGCGCTGAAGGTGCCCGTCTGCTCACCCATGTAGGTGGTCTCCTTCATCTCGCCATAGCTGATGAAGCGAGCCTGCACGCCCCACGTGCCACGGTCGCCGACAGCCCGCAGGTAAGAAGCGCTGCCTGTCAGCGTCCCCTGCATGTAGGTCATCATGTTCAGGTTCATCGTCCGGTCGGCAACGTTGTTGATGAGCGAAGGGTTGTGGAACACCAACGACGCATCGTCGTCCTGCAGCGTCACGTTGTCACCGCCAAGGGCAGCGACATGGGCACTGACAGGCAGACGCAGGAAGTTGAACGCTGTCTGGCTGTCCTGCGCCAACAGGGGCAGCAGCGCCAGCAACGTCAGCAGGGCTATCGTAGCAATCCTCTTCATTTCTATTAAATAACGTCGTTAGCGCCGAATTATTGCACGCCCACAATAATTCGGGCCAATCGGTCGTCAGTAATCACCCCACTTCTGCGCTAACATGGTGCCACGGCTGAGTCGTTCCGACACAGTTTTTCCCTTGCGCCCTCCTGCGCCTCGATGACGCTGTCGCACCATGCGTCGAACTCGGAGTCGTCAGTCTGCAACTCTTTATGGGCGAGAATGTGTGCGACGCATCGGCGCACACCTTCATCGAAGCGTGTGGTGGCTACGAAGCCCGGAACGACCCGTTTCAGTTTCGAGCAATCGAAGACGACGGTGACCGACTTGTCGCCAATCAGATTGCCCCTGAGGTTATACGCTTTGGGGGCAACGGCAGCAAGGAAGTCAGACGCGACGTGATAGAGTTTGGCGGTGACGTTCAGGGCGTTGGCAATGCTCTGGTAAATCTGGTCCCACGTGAGCTGTTCGTCGCTCATAATCTGGAACGCCTCGCCGATGGCCTTGGGATTGCCCAGCAGCCCGATGAATCCACGGGCAAAGTCCTCATTCCAAGTCAGTGTCCACAGCGACGAGCCGTCGCCCTGTACGATGACGGGCTTACCCTCCAGCATGCGCTTCAGCACCTGCCAGCTGCCCTTTAGCCCGTGGACACTGACGGGCACACTGCGCTCACAATAGGTATGGCTGGGGCGGACGATGGTGACAGGGAAGCCGTTTTCGCGATAGGCCTTCATCAGCCGTTCCTCGCAGGCAATTTTTTCGCGCGAATACTGCCAGTAGGGGTTCGCCAGCGACGTGCCTTCGGTGATGATGTGGCTTGCAGCCGGTTTGTGGTAGGCCGAGGCCGAGCTGATGTAGACATACTGCCGTGTACGTCCGCTGAAAAGGTTGATATCGCGCTCCACCTGCGAGGGCACGAAGCCGATGAACTCGCAAACAGCATCGAACTGCTTGTTGCCTAAAAGACGAAGTACTTCCGCCTGGTCGTTGATGTCGGCAATCACTTGTTTCACACTTGCGGGCACCTCGTTCTTACGGTTGCCGCGATTCAGCAGCCACAGGTCGTGGCCACTAGCTGCCAGTTGTCGGGTAATAGCACTGCTGATGGTGCCGGTACCGCCTATCATTAAAATCTTCATGAGGAGTTGAGGAGGTGGGGAGATGAGGAGATGAGGAGGTGAGGAGTTCTTCACTCCTTCTGTTTACGATTGGCAAAGGTTCCAAAATACGTCAGACAGACATCGCGCCACTCACGGGCATTCTCGAGCTGGTGGGCAAGCCGCACGCTGACCTCGTTCCAACGTTGCATGTCATCCTTGAAATAGGGTTTCATGTTGTCCCAAATCAGGCAGAAGCGCTCCACGTCGCGCACGCCGCTGTTGTACTTCTCTTGCAGCTCCTGCCAGAGCGTGAGTCCGCTGTTCATCCGATAGTCCCAGGGCACACGGTGGAACCAGAGCAGATACATCTCAGGGCACGTCTCCACATTGTCATAGATGCTGTTGAGTGGTGGGGCATACTGACTCGTGGCATTGGAGCCCGTTCTTGAGCGGTCGAAGCCGATGCCGGCACTGTCGGCCTGATGGTAATAGACCGAGCACCACTCAAGGGGATAGTCGTCCCTAAAGCTGTCTGGTTGCGGGCCGTAGTGATGGTCGAAGCTGAAGAGATGATGCAGGCCGAGGGGCATCATGTAGTTGACGCATGCCTCACGGCTTTCAATCATCAGCTGCTGCATCGCCATGAGGAACTTGTGGTCACTGAAGAACGTCTGCTGCAGCCACTCACGTGCAATCGACTCACTGCGCATAAAGGGATTCCATGCCAGACGGCCAAAGGCATACCAGTTGGCCTGAGAGAAATGATGCCCGCACCAGTTGGTGTCGTCGCCGATATTCGACACGCCGGCAATGCCGCGCAACTTCGAGGGATGGACGTAGTGGAAGAACTCCCGCCACATGGGTGCCAGGAAGACCAGGTGACGTGACTGTCCGAGATACTCCTGCGTGATCTGCAGCTCCACCATGTTGGGCGTTTGCTTGATCTGGTCGAAAATCGGGCTGTAAGGCTCACGCGGCTGGAAGTCGAGCGGGCCATTCTTGGTTTGCAGGACGACATTGTCGCGGAACTGCCCGTCGAGTGGAAGGAACTCGGAGACAGCCTGCTTCACACGGTCTTCGCCCTTATGCTTGGAGCCATAGACAAAGCATCGCCACATGACGATGCCGCCATGGGGTTTCAGCGCATCGGCAAGCATGTTGGCGCCGTCGGCATGCGTACGGTTATAGTCGAACGGTCCCGGCTGCCCTTCAGAGTTGGCCTTCACCAGGAATCCGCCGAAGTCGGGTATCAGCCGATAGATCTCGTCAACCTTTTTCTTCCACCAATGCTGCACGCTTGCATCGAGCGGGTCGGCAGTTTTGGTGCCCTTGAGTGCCATCGGCGAGGCAAAGTTGATGCTCAGATAGACCCGTATGCCGTAGGGACGCAGGGCGTTGGCCATGCGGGACACTTCCTGAAGATAGGGTTTCGTCAGTATCTTCGGCGAGGCGTTCACGTTGTTCAGCACGGTCCCGTTGATGCCGATGCTGGCATTGGCACGAGCATACTGAACAAGACGTTCGGTGTCGAGAACCGATTGCTTGCCAAGCTTTCCATCAGCCCAGAAGATGCTCTTGCCGGCATAGCCACGCTCGATGCTTCCATCAAGGTTGTCCCAGTGGTTCAGCAACCTGACATGATAATAGGGCTCGCTCTTGATACCTTTCTTGAGCAATGGGCTTTCCGTCGTTTGCAGGCGCAGCAGTTCGTAGGCGCCGTAAAGCAGTCCGATATCACTGCTCGCGGTGATGGTGTCGTTCTTAATGGTGAAGCCACCCTCAATCAGCGGTAGCTGGTCGTCCACCACCAGCGTGACCAGCTTGTCTTTGCAGTATTCGGTCAACTCGTGCACGGCGATGTCGATGGTGGGCGACTGCCGATTTGTAACCACATGGCACGCGTTCACTTTGTCGTAGTGCAGCCACAACTGTGAGCCGTCTTCGGCATGGGCCAGAACACAGCCTGTGAGGGCAATAATCAAACAAAGAAATCTTATCATAACATGGAGGAGCAGTTAAATTCATCCGCAAAATTACGAATTTTATCGGACAATCCAAAACAAAACACAAAAAAAATCAAAATGAAACATAAAAAACACATACACATTGCGAATTTTATTGGCATTGTCGGTGAGATGGTTTAATTTTGCAAACAGTTAAACTATTGAACATGATGAAGCGTATTGCGACATTCTGTCTGTTCTTGCTGCTTGCCAGTTTTTCACAGCAAGCAGTTGCCGATGACGGCTGGGTGGGCACATGGGCAACGGCTGTAGAACCGACCACCGCCAAGGACATGCCGGCCACCTCGTTGGCCCGTAGGAGCATCCGCCAGGTGGTGCACGTGTCGCTCGGCGGCAGTGAGTTTCGCTTGCAGTTGAGTAATGCTTATAGTTCTTCGCCCGTCAAAATAAAGTCGGTCTTCGTGGCCGATGCGAAGGAGGGCAGCGAGATTGACGTCCGTTCGGCCCGCTATCTACGGTTCAACGGCAAGCAGGACTGCGTGATAAAGGCCGGCGATTCGATTTTCAGCGACGCGTTCAGCTACCCGCTGAAGCCACTCCAGCGGCTGGCCATCACCGTCTGCTACGGTGATTCTGTTCCCGAGTATGGCACGTCGCACCGTGGCTCGCGCACCACCTCTTATATATATAATGGTACGGCGAAGCCCAAGACGCGCTTCGTGGGAACCGAGGATGTGGACCACTGGTACAACATTGCCGCGCTCGACGTGAAGGTCGATGCGCCCGTCGTGGCCTGTCTGGGTAACAGTATCACCGATGGCCGCGGAACAACCACCAATGCCCAGAACCGCTGGACAGACTTCCTGGCAGAGGGATTAGACGGCAAGATGGGCGTGCTGAACCTGGGCATCGGCGGCAACTGCGTGTTGCGCAACGGCCTCTCCGACCCTGCCGTGAAGCGTTTCGGTCGTGACATCCTTGGCCAACGTGGTGTGAAGGCGCTGATCATCTTCGAGGGCGTCAACGACATTGGCGGTTCCATGGGCAATGCCGAACAGGTGGCACAAGAACTGATTGAGGCATACGAAACGATGATTGACAAGGCCCATGCCCGTGGCATCAAGGTGCTGATGGGCACCATCACCCCCTTTGGAAAGAGTTTTTACGACTCCCGCTTCCACGAGGCTGCCCGCCTGGTGGTCAACGACTGGATAAGAGCCAACGAGAAAGCCGATGGGGTCATCGATTTCGATGCGCTGGTACGTGACCCACAGCAGCCCTCCCAGCTCCTTGAGGCATACAGCGATGACTGGCTCCATCTGAATCCCGCTGGTTACGAGAAGATGGGGCGGTTGGCTGCTGAGCAGATTACGAAACTCAACGTTTCCAACCCCTAAGGCTTCTTAAAACAACGAATTCAGACGAAATTCACGAATTATACGAATGAATACAAGTTTTACGAATTACACGAATTTGCTGCGCACAGGCGATTTTCGCACCCTGTCGCGCTTTCGCATGTTTTCGCAATCCCAAACATATTTATTGCGAAAGCGCACGGAAAGTGCGAACTTCGCGAAAAATTTTCTCACCCTGTCGCTCTTTCGCGTGTTTTCACAATCCCAAAAATATTTATTGCGAAAGCCCACGGAAAGCGCGAACTTCGCGAAAAATTTTCGCACCCTTTCGCTCTTTCGCGTGTTTTCGCAATCCAAAAAAATATTTTCGCAATCCCAAACAAGCTTTCGCAATCCCAATCATTCAGTCATTGAGAAATTAAGAAAATGATATAAAAAGGTCTTTATGGAAACAAGCAATTCAACTAACGAAGCCAAGGGCTTCTACAAACTCAGCTGGCTGCAGCGCATCGGCTTCGGTGCCGGTGACCTTGCACAGAATCTTATCTATCAGACCATCTGTATGTATCTGCTGTTCTTCTACACCGATGTGTATGTACTCGGAGGAGACGCAGCAAAATCAGCAGGACTCGCTGGAACGATGTTCCTCGTGGTCCGTCTTGTCGACGTGCTTTGGGACCCCCTCGTGGGAACCTTCGTCGACAAGCACAATCCCAAGCTTGGTAAGTACCGCAGCTACCTCGTCACGGGCGGTATCCCCTTGACCATCCTGGCCATCCTCTGCTTCTGGGACGGCTTTGCACCCTCTCTCATCTATGCCTACCTGACCTATGTGGGCATGTCGATGCTCTACACTTTGATTAATGTGCCCTACGGCGCCCTGAACTCTTCGCTGACGCGCGATACCGACGAAATCACCATCCTCACCTCCGTCCGTATGTTTATGGCCAATGTCGGTGGTCTGGCCGTATCGGCTGGTGTGCCTATCCTCGTGGCTATTTTCGCCTCGTCGGAGACGCTGCCCATCGAGATGGCCCTCTTCATGGGTCTCGGTTCGCTGCCTTCGTTCATTTTCATGCCGCTCGTTCCTGCCATCAAGAAGAAGGTGGGCAAGAAGAACATGTTCTACATCTTCCTCTCGGTGGCTATCATTGGTATGGCCCTGCTATACATCATCAGTAAGATGGGAACCGTGAAGGAGAACATCACGCTGGTCTATATCGCACAGTTCATCAAGTCGACGGGTGTCATCGTTGCCACCGGTTACATGTGGGCACTCATCCCCGAGGTTATCTCCTATGCCGAATACACCACCGGCCGCCGCATTGCCGGTATCGTGAACGCCCTGACGGGTATCTTCTTCAAGGCTGGTATGGCATTGGGCGGCGTTGTTCCCGGACTGGTACTGGCCATGTGCAACTACGTTCCTGCCGAAGAGGCAACCACGCTGCCTAAGGATTCAGGCGCTTGGTTCACCACCATGCTGATCTACTCGCTCGTAGGTCTTGCCTTGCTCATATTCTGCTTCAGTCAGACGAAGGAGCGCGTAGTGATGGATCAGTCAGAATCGGCTAACGTGAAAGTCAGCGACCTGTGGATGGAGTTCATGCGCAACCGTCCACTGCGCATCATCGCCCTCTTCTTCATCACCGCCTTCGCCATGATGTCGGTTGGTAATGCCGCCGGTGCTTACTTCATGAACGACCTTGAGCTGCAGACTCCGCTGGCCCAGGAGGGCATCCGCTGGCTCGTCTGTATCATTCCTGCCATCCTCCTCTTAGTGGCTATGTTCATCATCTCGAAGTACGAGCTTTCCGACGACGTCATCGACAAAATCAATCAAGAGATAGAAGCAAGAAAGGCCTAACTCCTTTCCTCTTCAACTATCGTCCCTTTAACTCCCCCTTAACTCCCCCTAACTCCCCAAAAACTCCCCAAAACTCCTAACTCCATGCTTCCCCGTTATCTTTTCCCGAGTGACTATATGGCTGACCCCTCGGCCCATGTGTTTAACGACCGCCTCTACATCTACCCCAGCCACGACTGGGATGCCGGCGAGAGCTTCGACGACGACGGCGGGCACTTCCAGATGCGCGACTACCACGTGCTGTCGTGGGCTGATGTCGAAAACGACGATGCCACCGACCATGGCGTGATCCTCGACGTGAACGACGTGCCCTGGGCCGAGAAGCAGATGTGGGACAACGATGTCGTTGAGAAGTGCGGCAAGTACTACCTCATCTTCTCCGCAAAGGCCTACGACGGCGTGTTCCGTCTGGGCGTGGCCGTGGCCGACAAGCCCGAAGGCCCCTTCAAGCCCATGGAGCACCCCATCCGCGGCTCATTCTCTATCGACCCCTGCGCCTTCAAGGACGACGACGGACAAATCTACGTCTATTTCGGCGGACTCTGGGGCGGTCAGCTGCAGTGGTGGCGCCCGCTGTTCCACGGCTTCGACACCATCCCCGGCAAGTACGGCGACCAGAACGGCCTCGTCGACCTGGGTGCTGCTCCCGACCATAAGTCAGAGCTCTTTGCCATGCCCGACGCTCCTGCCATTCCCAGCAATGTAGTGCTCATGAGCGACGATGTGCTGCAGTTTGCCGAGGCGCCTCGCCCCGTGCTCATTCTCGACAAGGACGGCCAGCCCCTGAAGGCCAGCGACCCGCACCGTTTCTTCGAGGCCAGCTGGATGCACAAGCGTAACGGCAAATACTATTTCTCCTACTCCACCGGCGACAGCCATTTCCTGTGCTATGCCATCGGCGACAATCCCTACGGACCGTTCACCTATCAGGGCGTCATCCTCGACCCCGTCGTAGGCTGGACCACCCACCACAGCATCGTCGAGTTCAAGGGCCAGTGGTATCTATGCTATCACGACTGCGTTCCCAGCAACGACGTCACGCACCTGCGTTCACTCAAGATTCAGCGTCTGTTCTACAACGACGACGGCACCATCCAGAAGGTAGTGAACGAGTGAACACGACTACCACCAGTAGTCCTCAACATAGGCGTCGTACTGCGGCGCCTCGTCTACGTCAAGTTTAGTAGAAGTTAAAAAATAACTTGGTATTGTATTGAAAGAAATCAGCAAGAATTAGAAAGAATAATTTCCAACAATGAGAAAAAAATATTCCGACCTTACGGTTGAAATGAGCAGGAAATGTTTGTGTTGGAAACGAATTATCCTAACCCAACTTTGACCCCACTTGTCAAAAGTTTGGAAAATTTTGAGGTATTTTGAGCAGTATTGCCCTTCAGGATGCCTTTGTTTACGTGTTTTTTTGTTTGGAATCTGATTTGTAGTACCCAGAAATTTCGCAGGAAAGTGTTACCTTTGCACCCGCAATGCACTTCATCAGCGAGACGAG